>NZ_JAWRWI010000006.1:0-332486 GCF_046535585.1 Bacillus sp. SIMBA_005
GTAGTTCAGTTGGTTAGAATGCCTGCCTGTCACGCAGGAGGTCGCGGGTTCGAGTCCCGTCCGGACCGCCATTTTTATGACTTGTAAACGAAAACGTATAGTTTCGTTTTTTTTTATGTCTTTTTCTTTTCATACGTATCCAAGATACATTGAATGGGTTTGTGTTTGGCTACACGTTATGTAAAAAAAGATAGATCACTTCAACCCAGCCTGGTTTTTTCATACCAGGCTTTCTTTATATCATTTTTAATTGAAACTGAAACTCATATTGGCTTACACTAATACTAATTATGTCTGACATCGTGTCTATTCAATCAATTGATTGCATGAAGGGGCTGTCTTTTTATGGATGAATTTGATCTTATTCGCCGAATTACACCAAAAGAAACACATCAGCGTTCTTTAATTATGGGCATCGGAGATGATGCAAGTGTTTATCAACCTCATTCACATTGTGAAGAGGTCGTTTGTGTTGATACAATGGTGGAGCATGTCCATTTTCGCTTTGATTTTTCCACACCTTTTGAGATTGGCTTTAAAGCACTAGCGGTCAATGTCAGTGATATCGCCGCAATGGGAGGAACCCCAAAGTATTATCTTGTATCAATTGCGATTCGGCCTCATGGTGATGAGACGGTCGTTTCAGCTCTTTACGAGGGAATGAAAGCACTCGCTGATACTTATCAAATGGATTTGATTGGTGGAGATACGGTGGCCACTCGCAGTGACTTTGTCATTACAGTAACGGTCATTGGCGAAGTACCAAAGGGAAAAGCTTGTTATCGTCACAGTGCTCAGACAGGAGACGTCGTCTTTGTCACAGGTGAGCTGGGTTCATCAGCTGCTGGCTTATCACTTTTAATGAACGAAGTAGCCCCTCCCAAGGCAGTCGACACAGCTTTTTTTCTTGAGCGTCATAAAAAGCCTCAGCCACACATTGCTGCTGGTCTCATTTGCTCAAGCTTCCCGCGGGTCGCCTTGAATGATGTGAGTGATGGATTAGCGAGTGAGCTGAATGAGATAGCCGAAGCGAGTCATGTGACGATAGAAATAGAAACAAACAAGCTCCCCATACATCCAGTTTTACCAGTGCTGCGTAAAGACTGGCTGGAATGGGTGTTATTTGGCGGGGAAGACTTTGTATTAACTGGTACGATTCCAGAGGCTGATTGGGAAAGCTTTGAAATGCAATGCAGAAAAGCACACATTTACATCACCCGTATTGGACAAGTCAAAGGTGGCCAAACAGCAAGTGTTCTATTAAAAGACAATGAACAGCAAACAATGTTAACGAAAAAAGGATATAATCATTTTAAGAAATGAGGTGACATCCACAGTGAAATTAATGTGGACGACAAAAGGTGCGGATGAGACGAAACGAATTGCCGCTGCATTGGCCAAACTTGTGATGCCAGGCGATGTTTTGACATTAGAAGGGGATTTAGGCGCAGGCAAAACGACTTTTTCAAAAGGTTTTGCAGAAGGCTTAGGGATTACCCGTATCGTCAACAGCCCTACCTTTACGATTATTAAAGAATATACCGAAGGCAGACTGCCACTTTATCATATGGATGTGTACCGCATGGAAGATGCGGAAGAAGATATCGGGCTCGAAGAATATTTTGAGGGCGAAGGTGTATGCTTGGTTGAGTGGGCACATCTCATTGGACCTCAATTGCCTTCCTCCTATTTGAAAATAGAAATACTAAGAACAGAACGTGAAGAAGAACGTCATCTCACGTTTAGTGCAAAAGGGGACCGCTATGAGGCTCTTTGTAAGGAGATGAAAGAATTTGACCATACTGGCAATTGATACGTCAAACCATACACTAGGAATTGCCCTTGTCAAAAATTCCACAGTGATTGGTGAGAGCATTACGTATTTAAAAAAGAACCATTCCGTCCGAGCAATGCCGACTGTTGAGGCATTGATGAAAGAATGTGGTGTAGCCCCAAGTGAGCTATGTAAAATTGTTGTAGCGAAAGGACCTGGTTCCTACACTGGTGTTCGAATCGGTGTGACCATTGCAAAAACACTCGCATGGACGCTGTCTATTCCGATATCGGCTGTTTCGAGTTTAGAAACACTTGCGGCAAATGGTCAATACTTTGATGGATGGATCTCACCACTATTTGATGCGAGAAGAGGACAAGTTTATACTGGACTATATACGTTTGAAGAAGGAAAGATCCAAGAGATCAAACAAGACCAAAATATCTTGCTCACGGATTGGCTTCATGAGCTGAAGCAGACAGGAAAGCCTGTCCTATTCCTTGGACAGGATGTGCATCTTCATGAAGAGAGCATTCGCTCCATTTTAGGAGAAACGGCTGTGATAGCAGAGGGAGCTTTTCATAACCCAAGACCTTCAATGCTTGCGTTTTTAGGGGCAGATCGTCCTGCTGAAGATGTCCATCAGCTTGTTCCTAACTATATTCGTATGGCAGAAGCGGAAGTGAAATGGCTTGAAGGACAAAAATAATCTCAACATAACCGAGATTCGAAAAATGACGGTAGCGGACATTCCAGAGGTGTATACGATTGAAGTGCATTCGTTTACTGCCCCTTGGAAAAAAGAATCATTTGTCTATGAGATTCTTCATAACCAGTACAGCCATTATTTCCTCATTGAAGAAGATGAGCAGCCTGTTGGGTATTGCGGGGTCTGGATCGTCATGGACGATGCACAAATTACGAATATTGCGATTCTCCCTGAGCATAGAGGAAAGGGTTACGGGGAAGCATTGCTGCGATATGTCATGGAATTTTGTAAAGAAAAAAAGACAGATCATCTTTCTTTAGAGGTGCGGGTTTCAAATACACCTGCACAATCCCTTTATGAAAAGCTTGGTTTCAGACCAGCTTCTATTCGAAAGAATTATTATACGGATAATGGAGAAGATGCATTGGTCATGTGGGTGAATATAAATGAATGAACAAACAGATCGATTCATATTAGGTATAGAGACAAGCTGTGATGAAACAGCTGCATCTATTGTGAAAAATGGAAAAGAAATAGTAGCGAATGTGGTCGCATCACAAATAGAAAGCCATAAACGGTTTGGCGGAGTTGTGCCAGAAATTGCTTCAAGGCATCACGTGGAGCAAGTCACCATCGTGTTAGAAGAAGTAATGGCACAGGCGAATATGAGCTTTCAGGATTTAGATGCCATTGCTGTCACAGAAGGACCAGGCTTAGTTGGTGCCCTTCTGATCGGTGTCAATGCAGCCAAGGCACTGAGCTTTGCCCATCAAATTCCTCTTGTTGGTGTCCATCATATTGCGGGGCATATTTATGCAAACCAACTTGTAGATGAATTGCAGTTTCCGTGCTTGGCTCTTGTTGTCTCTGGTGGACATACTGAGCTTGTGCTAATGAAAGAGCACGGCTCTTTTGAGGTGATCGGAGAAACATTAGATGATGCGGCAGGAGAAGCTTACGATAAAGTGGCCCGGACGATGGGTCTTCCGTATCCAGGCGGACCTCATATTGATCGGTTAGCACATGAAGGAGAGCCAACGATTAAGCTTCCTCGTGCATGGCTTGAAGAAGGTTCCTATCACTTTAGCTTTAGTGGATTAAAATCAGCTGTTATTAACACACTACACAATGCATCTCAAAAAGGAGAAACAATTGCTCCAGAGAATTTGGCAGCAAGCTTTCAAGCAAGTGTCATTGAGGTGCTTGTTGGGAAAACATTAAAAGCGGCTGAGGCCTATGGCGTCAAGCAGGTTGTCCTAGCTGGTGGAGTCGCTGCCAATAAAGGACTGAGAGAAGCCTTAACGACAGCACTCACAAAGCTTCCTGACGTGAAGGTCATCATTCCACCGTTATCTCTTTGCACAGACAATGCAGCCATGATCGCTGCTGCTGGAACCATTGCGTTTGAAAAAGGTATAAGAGGCGATATGGCGATGAATGGCCAGCCGGGCTTACCGCTTGTCTCATATGAATGAAAATTCCTGTGGATACACAGGTTTTTTTCATTTTTAATGAAAGCGATTTATTCACATGTAAACGTGATATATCCACAATTATTAGAAAATTTCGTTTTAAAATGAAGTGTATGTGCACAAATATGGTCTTTCATGTGGATATGTGATTAAATCTCTGTGGATAAAGTGGATAAGTCCAATTTTTAAAAGAATAATAAAGAAGTTATTGTGGATACTAATGTGGATAATAAATTTTCACTAAAAGAAAAAAGAGCACCCATTAGGGCACTCTTTAAGATTCGGATAGCTCTTCCCACTCTGCGAAAAGGGATTCCAGCTCTTGATGAAGCGTATCATTTTCTGTTTGAATGTTTTGGACCTTCTCGTGATCTTGAAAAATGGCAGGATCACATAGAAGCTCTTCATTTTCACCAAGCTTCGCTTCAATGTTAGCAATCCGCTCTTCAATTTCCTCGATTCTGCGCTGCTTTTGTCTTTCTTTCTTTTTCAGTTCTTTTTCTTCCGCATAAGAAAGCTTTGCCGTTTCAACGGGCTTTGCTGCTTGTTTTTTAAGCGCCTCATTTTCTTGAATCGCCTCAAGCTCTAATTGTTCATTTTTCTTTTCAAGGTAGTAGTCATAATCACCGAGATACTCTTTTGTTTCTGTTGGCGACAGCTCGAATACTTTCGTTGCCAGACGGTTGATAAAATAACGGTCATGCGAGACAAATAAGATGGTTCCTGGATAATCAATCAGTGCATTTTCTAGAATTTCTTTACTATCTAAGTCCAAATGGTTCGTAGGCTCATCAAGTATCAGGAAATTGGCTTTTTGGAGCATCAGCTTTGCCAGGGCAAGGCGCGCTTTTTCTCCGCCGCTTAATGCATGAACGGGCTTTAAGACGTCGTCACCGGAAAAGAGGAAGTTCCCTAAACATGTCCGAATTTCTTTTTCATTCATATGAGGATAGTCATCCCAAAGCTCATTAAGCACTTTTTTGGAGGATGTCAGTTTGGCTTGTTCTTGGTCATAGTAGCCGATTGTGACATGAGATCCAAAGGTGATGTCTCCTTTTACAGGCTTTAATGTGTTCGTTAACGTTTTTAAAAGGGTTGATTTCCCGATTCCATTAGGACCAATGAGTGCTACGCTATCCTCGCGTTTGATCTGAAAAGAAAGAGAGGACAGAAGCGGTGTTTTTTCATCATAACGAATGTCGAGATCATGTACTTTCAGCACATCATTGCCGCTTTGTCTCGTAATATCAAAATGAAAGTTTGCCGATTTTTCATCACCTAATGGCTTATCTATACGATCCATCCGTTCCAGCTGCTTGCGTCTGCTCTGAGCGCGCTTTGTGGTTGATGCTCTGGCTAGGTTGCGATCTACGAAATCTTGAAGTTTTGAGATTTCTTCTTGCTGCTTTTCGTAAAGCTTCATATCGCGCTCTAGCTGCTCAGCTTTCAGATCAAGATACTTACTATAGTTGCCTGCAAACTTTTTCATAGCAGTTCTTGAGACTTCATATACATGATTCACCACTTTGTCTAAGAAGTAGCGGTCATGGGATACGATCAGAATGGCGCCTGTATAATTTTGCAAATACTGCTCCAGCCATGATAAGGTATCAATATCTAAATGGTTTGTCGGCTCGTCCAGAATTAAGAGCTCCGGTTTCATTAATAAGAGCTTTCCAAGTGCTAGACGGGTTTTCTGGCCGCCGCTTAAGGATTGAACGGTTGTCTCATCTTCAAAGTGACTAAAGCCGAGTCCATGAAGAATGGAGCGGACGTCTGCTTCGTATTGATAGCCGCCTTGATCTTTAAATTCCTGCTGCAGCCTATCATAGGTTTTCATGAGGGAATCAAGCTCCGAACTTGTGGAGGAAGCCATTTTCTCCTCGATGGTTCTCATCTCTTGTTCCATCATTTTCAAATGATCAAAAACCGATAATAATTCGTCTTTTAACGTACGTGTAGACGTCACATCGGTATGCTGTGCTAAATAGCCAATCGATAGGTCTTTCGGTTTGATGATCTCACCTTGCTCGTAAGACAATTGACCGGCGATGATTTTCAAAAGGGTGGATTTGCCTGCGCCGTTACGACCTACAATGGCAATCCGATCCCTTGCTTTCACTTCCAATTTTATATTCGTTAAAACGGTATCAGCACCAAACGATTTGGACAGCTGATTCACTTGTAGAATCATCATGTAACTTCACCTCTGCTATAATATGTTAAGTGTAGCTTATCAGCAGTAAACCGGCAAATGATACATACAATCGCCATATTCAAATGAAAGACAGATAGGAAAAAATAGTGTATCATTTGAGTGAGGGAGCGTTGAAAAGATGAGTCAATTTAGCCACTTTAACGAACAGGGAAGAGCAAAGATGGTCGACATTAGTGACAAATCGTCTACCGTGAGAACCGCCATTGCTGTTTCAAGTGTTCGTATGATAAAAGAAGTGTTTCATAAAATAGAGCAACGTGAAATTGGAAAAGGCGATGTGCTGTCTGTTGCACAGGTTGCTGGCATCATGGCAGCAAAGCAAACATCTACCATCATTCCAATGTGTCATCCGCTTGCACTAAAAGGTGTGGATATCTCCTTTGATTGGGAGGAAGACGGAAATGCGCACATTCTGAACATACAAGTACAAGTGAAAACAAAAGGAAGTACGGGTGTGGAGATGGAAGCGCTCACTTCTGCTTCAGTATGTGCACTGACTGTTTACGACATGTGCAAAGCGATTGATAAAGGCATGATCATCGGTCCTACCTATTTAATTGAAAAGACAGGCGGGAAAAACGGTGATTTTCACAGAGCATCTGATATTTAAGTTGGAGGACCTTATATGAATATAGATCAGTCAAAAATTCCACAAGCGACAGCCAAACGTTTGCCGCTATATTACCGTTTTTTAAAAAATCTGCATGCATCAGGAAAACAAAGGGTGTCATCAGCAGAGCTTAGTGATGCAGTCAAAGTGGATTCTGCTACCATTCGCCGAGATTTTTCGTACTTTGGTGCACTTGGGAAGAAAGGGTATGGCTATAATGTCGATTACCTATTGACCTTCTTTAGAAAGACACTTGACCAAGATGAAATGACCAATGTCATGCTCATCGGTGTCGGGAATTTAGGGACTGCATTTTTACACTATAATTTCATCAAAAACAATAATACAAAAATTTCAATGGCTTTTGACGTCAATGAGAGTAAAATAGGAAGTGAGATAGGCGGAGTGCCTGTCTATGATTTGGATAAGCTTGAAGAGCATGTTCAAGAGGTAGGAGATATTCCTGTTGCCATTTTGACAGTACCTGCCGTAGCAGCTCAACCCATTACAGATCGTTTGATTGCCCTTGGCATCAAAGGGATCCTTAATTTTACGCCGGCCCGATTGAATGTGCCGGAACACATTCGAATTCATCATATAGATTTGGCGGTTGAACTTCAGTCTCTTGTGTATTTCTTAAAGCATTACTCTATTACACAGGAGGATTGACGAAAAGGGGTAAAGGGGGTGGAGCAAATGGGTCCGATTGGTCCTGGAAGTTTGGTTCTGATTGCGATTGTTGCGCTCATTATTTTTGGGCCGAAAAAGCTTCCTCAATTAGGAAGAGCAGCAGGAGATACATTACGTGAATTCAAAAATGCCACAAAGGGTTTAGCTGATGATCAGGAAGAAAGTAAGAAAAAAGAAGATCAGTAGAATAGGATGAGCTTCATGAATGTCAAAGATATGCCGCTTATGGAGCATATTGTGGAACTGCGAAAACGTTTAGTGATCATTGCGATGTTTTTTGTCGCCTTTATGGTGGCTGGTTTTTTTCTTGCTAAGCCGGTCATTGTGTATTTACAAAATACCGATGAAGCGGCCACACTGACACTAAATGCATTTAAGCTCACAGATCCGCTGTACGTGTTTATGCAGTTCGCATTTGTCATTGCTTTGATTTTGACGTGTCCCGTGATTTTGTATCAGCTTTGGGCGTTTGTGAGCCCCGGTTTATATGAAAAAGAAAGAAAGGTGACACTTGCTTATATTCCGATTGCACTGCTTTTATTTTTGAGCGGTGTGGCTTTCTCTTATTTTATTTTGTTTCCGTTTGTCGTTGATTTTATGATACGGATGTCGAATGATTTAAATGTAGAGCAAGTCATTGGGATTCATGAGTATTTTACATTTCTGATGCAGTTAACACTTCCATTTGGCTTTTTGTTTCAGATGCCAGTTGTGTTGATGTTTCTCACAAGACTTGGCATCATCACACCGATGTTTTTATCAAAAATACGGAAGTATGCCTATTTTGTCCTCCTTGTCATTGCCGCACTCATTACACCGCCAGAGATCGTTTCTCACCTCATGGTTACTTTGCCGATGCTCGTTTTATACGAAGTGAGTATCGTCATTTCGAGAGTGACCTATCGCAAAATGCAGCAAACAGAGACAGAGGAGAAAGAAAGTTATGATGTCACATAAAGAAGCATCGTGATCCAAAAAAGGGTCACGATGCTTTTTCTATTATGAAAGGAATTGATTGATCGCTTGAAATAGATGCTGATAATAGGAAGGCTTATGCGGTACAAAATCTTGTATACAGACTACTCTGCTTTCCTCACATCGTTCTCCGGTTTCATCAATTTCAAAGCCCTCCAGCTGCATGTTTTCACATTTTCTTGTGAAAAGCTGCTGTGCATCCATTAGCTTTGCTCTGTAAAGTCCAGCGACTTCTTCTTTTTGTAATTGAATGTTCATCTGCTCTTCTTGATGGACATAAAGATAGACATGGCAAAATTCACGATCAGTCAAATCGGATAGATGGATTTCATCCTGTATAACTCCTGCAAAGGTCAAATCCTCAAAAGGTATAGTAAGACCAATCTCTTCTTCTACCTCTCTCATACCGTCAGAAGGCTGTTCATTTGCAAGAAGGTGACCTGCTGCGGTGATATCAAAAAGAGAAGGGAAATCCTTTTTGGCGGGACTTCTTAGCTGAAAATAGAGATACATGGTGTCATGTTCCTTTTTGAGAAGCCAGAAATGAAAGGTTTCATGCCAAAGGCCTTGGGCGTGGATATCTGATCGTGCAGCGACTCCAATCGTTTCATGCTGCTCATTTAAGATGTTCAGTTTTTCTTGTTCCATGAAAACTGGTCCTCCATAAAAAAACCATTTTCCATGTTCGGAAAATGGTTTTTGATTTATTTTTGCTGCTGTTTTTTAAGTTTAACAGAGAAAGCAAACATTTTGAGCGAGATATTAATATTATAGGCCGCAAACACCATCAGCAAAATGCTGTAAAATGACCACATGTCACCTGGATTTTGAATGGCCATATAGGTGAAAGCCACACCTACGGCAAAATAAATGATGCCCCATACAACAGGGTTTCTCATGAGAAAAAGCCTCCAATAATCATTTGCATTGTTTGAGATTGTTCTTCAATCATTTTTCTTACTGGCTCAATCTGCACAAGAATAACGAGCGAGTTCATCAGCATATGAGCACCGATTGGAACAATGATTCGTTTTGTTTTCGCATATAAAAAGGCAAAGGTAAAGCCCATTGCGGTATAGAGCAAGATGTGGGGAAAATCATTGTGTACAGCAGCGAAAACCACTGAACTGACAAGTGCTCCAATGAAAAAATTCGTTTTTTCATAAACCACCCCAAAGATGATTTTTCGAAAAATAATTTCCTCTAATATCGGTCCAATCAGGGCGATGACGATCACAAGCCATGGAACTGCATCCATAATGGCTAAAATGTTTTGAGTATTTTCGGATTCTCGGCCAATGCCAAATGCATATTGTTCAATCGCCCCCGCAATTGATTGTGCTAAGAGGGAAAGAAAGAAACCGACAATGATCCAAACGATTGCCGCGCCGGTTGAAACCGGTGCTTCATTTCGAAGTGAAGCTCTTGGTACAGTCCGAAGGATGAGCAGAATAATGATTAATCCGACACAGAAGCTGATGATTGTCCATGTACCTGACAATTTAGAGAGCTCTGCTTGTGTCATCGGTGTCTGAATGTAACCTAACCACTTCATGATGAACACATAAGGAATCGCAGAAACCTGCACCAATATATACGTTAAGATGATATACCAATATTGTTTTTTCAAGTAACGAAAACCCCTTTACTAAAAGAACTAGATTTATTGTAACACAAGTCTTCTTTTTCGATGAAAAGGAAAGAATCTGAGTTGAAAAAAGATCATGAAAGCGTAAAAATTTTTAAAGGTTTTTACTTGAAATTACAGAAGACATTCTTTATTATAATAAATGTGTTAGCACTCACTGGTGATGAGTGCTAAAAAAAGACTACATATAAAAATTGAGGAGGTTGTTTCTTATGTTAAAGCCATTAGGCGATCGCGTAATCATTGAACTCGTTGAATCTGAGGAAAAAACCGCTAGCGGTATTGTGTTACCGGATTCTGCAAAAGAAAAACCGCAAGAAGGTAAAATTGTTGCAGCAGGTTCAGGCCGTGTACTTGAAAGTGGTGAGCGCGTTGCGTTAGAAGTAAACACAGGCGACCGCATTATCTTCTCAAAATATGCAGGCACTGAAGTGAAATATGAAGGCAAAGAATATTTAATCCTTCGTGAGAGCGACATTTTAGCTGTTATTGGTTAATCACATAAAAAACATTGAGATACATTTTTAAAAAGACTGAGGAGGTTTCGTTATTATGGCAAAAGATATTAAGTTCAGTGAAGAAGCACGTCGCGCGATGTTACGTGGTGTAGATGCACTTGCAGATGCTGTAAAAGTAACTTTAGGACCTAAAGGACGTAACGTGGTTCTTGAGAAAAAATTCGGTTCTCCACTTATCACAAATGATGGTGTAACGATTGCAAAAGAAATCGAATTAGAAGATGCATTTGAAAACATGGGTGCAAAACTTGTGGCTGAAGTTGCAAGCAAAACAAACGACGTAGCTGGTGACGGTACAACGACTGCAACAGTTCTAGCTCAAGCGATGATCCGTGAAGGTCTTAAAAACGTAACAGCTGGTGCAAACCCTGTTGGCGTTCGTAAAGGGATCGAAGAAGCAGTGAAAGTAGCACTTGAAGGCTTGCACGAGATTTCTAAACCAATCGAAGGTAAAGAATCAATTGCTCAAGTTGCGTCTATTTCTGCAGCAGATGAAGAAGTGGGAAGCCTAATCGCTGAAGCAATGGAGCGTGTAGGTAACGACGGCGTGATTACAATCGAAGAATCTAAAGGGTTCACAACTGAGCTTGAAGTGGTTGAAGGAATGCAGTTTGACCGCGGATATGCTTCACCATACATGGTGACGGATTCTGATAAGATGGAAGCAGTTCTTGAAAATCCTTACATCTTAATCACGGATAAAAAGATCACAAACATTCAAGAAATCCTTCCTGTACTTGAGCAAGTTGTACAACAAGGAAAACCATTGTTGATCATTGCTGAAGATGTAGAAGGCGAAGCACTTGCAACACTTGTTGTGAACAAACTTCGTGGAACATTCAACGCAGTGGCAGTAAAAGCACCTGGATTCGGTGATCGTCGTAAAGCAATGCTTGAAGACATCTCTGTTCTAACTGGCGGAGAGTTAATCACAGAAGACCTAGGACTTGACCTAAAATCAACTGAAATCGGTCAGCTTGGCCGCGCGTCTAAAGTCGTTGTGACTAAAGAAAACACAACGATCGTAGAAGGCTCAGGAGATTCTGCTCAAATCGCAGCACGCGTCAACCAAATCCGTGCGCAAGTTGAAGAAACAACTTCTGAATTCGATAAAGAAAAATTACAAGAACGTCTTGCAAAACTAGCTGGTGGCGTCGCTGTCATCAAAGTTGGTGCTGCAACTGAAACAGAACTAAAAGAGCGTAAACTACGTATCGAGGATGCCTTGAACTCAACTCGTGCAGCAGTTGAAGAAGGTATCGTATCCGGTGGTGGTACAGCACTTGTGAATGTATACAAAAAAGTCGCTTCAATCGAAGCAGATGGTGACGTTCAAACAGGTGTAAACATCGTTCTACGTTCTCTTGAAGAGCCAATCCGTCAAATCGCTCACAACGCAGGTCTTGAAGGATCAGTCATCGTTGAGCGCTTGAAAAACGAAGAAATTGGCGTAGGCTTCAACGCAGCAACAAACGAATGGGTAAACATGATCGAAAAAGGAATCGTTGACCCAACAAAAGTAACTCGCTCTGCACTTCAAAACGCAGCTTCTGTTGCAGCAATGCTTCTAACAACTGAAGCAGTCGTTGCTGACAAACCAGAAGAAGGCGGCTCAGGCGGCGGAATGCCGGATATGGGCGGCATGGGCGGCATGGGCGGCATGATGTAATAAGGGTTTCAAAACCTTGTTATATCAACGCCTGAAATGATAATATGCTTTTCTTGTCCAAGGATTTACCTCGTTTTTAATAAACAAGGCAACCTGTGACAAATAAGCTAACTATAGGAGAAGGTCTTTCATCAGTTTGCTAACTGTTGGGAGGCCTTTTCTTCCATATTACCAGTCTTTTCAGTCTAGATATTCATCGTTGTAGTCCACCACGTGCTACAATTGCAAGGACGAAGCTGCTATTAATGTTTAATACAGTAAAGTGAGCTTTTAAATCTGAGAAGATATTTTAGGGAGATTAAAGGAATGATCTTCTAGGGCTAGATGATATAGGGACAGAGACAATCGATGGAAATAGTAAAATTTTGAGGCTATAGAGAGAAGGAGAGTTTTCATTTTGTAGAAAGTTCAAGGCTTAGCAAGAAAAGAGTAAACCCTAAAGGTCTACTCTTTAATGTTTATTCATCATATGATTAGCAATCTTCTGCTTTGCTATGATGAAGAGGTGGTGGAATTAACCATCCTTTTTCTTTATTAAGTCTAAGGGCTTTTGCTCCAAATGCTGCCTTTTGAGTATGAAACTGTCCAAACATCATAGCAATGTCTTCTCGAATGGATTGCCCCATAATTGTGCTACACGATACTAATCCTGACGCAATGTTCGCCGAAAGACCAGCGGCTATTTCTGGATCTTGAAAACGTGCTCCTACTGGAATATCGTCTATACAAGCTTTAGGTCGTTCAGGAGGTGTTGGAGGTAAGCCAATTCCATTTTCTTTTAATAAAGTTTCAATTTCTTTGATTTCTTGTTGCGCACCTTGAATAGCTTCTTCAATTAATTTTTGTAAGTCTTCGTCACCTGCATGGTTTAAGTGGGTTTGATAACCAGCAACTAAACCTTTAGCTACCATCAAGTAAGACCATGTACCAAACACTTCACCATAGTGCATAGGTTCATCCGTTGGATTTCCACTTAAAATTCCCATTGTCATCCTCCCTAATTGTAAAATATTCATTAAGCGACCTCCCTTTCTTGACGATTGGTCACCTTTTTATAGTTCCTAAATTAAACCATGATATTCATCATTTTAAATGTTGGTTGTCAAAAGTATAAATTCTAATTTCAACCTATGTGGACTTCTTACGAATAGTGGCTAATAAAACTGGAGATGATGTTATGAAAGAGGAAGGGAACTGTAGATTTAGCAAATTAATTATAAGGATTTATTTAAGCAGTTTTTTCAAAAACCAAGATTAGGTCGATATTTAAGCCTTGGAGAACGCGAAGACTTTCTATCAAAAGCTTGGGCTTGTTCAGTCAGGGGTACTCGCCTTCATTATGGGGAAGGAGAGCAAATGAAAGGCATTGTAGGCTCTAAGATCATCATTGATAAAGTTTAGGCTGCCTTTAAGCTAAGCCAAAATCGCCACGAAAAGGATTAGCTCACATCATTGAAAAGATGAAGCAGAGGGTGGAGTGGAAATGGCTGAGGCGATGAAAGAAAGGTTATAGGAAGTATGAGAAAAGCACTCTTATGATCAAGAATGCTTTTTTGTTTTGAGAGAAATGAGATACCTTGGCTTAGAATGTCACATTTTCTTTAAAATTACATAAAAAAATCCACTATTTCCATAAAAAATCAGATCGATTCCTTATAATAAAAGTATCTGAGAAATGGGGAGTGAGTCGAGATGGACCAAAACTTGCTGCAAATGAATCAAGTGAGATCAGAGGATGAATTAGCGATTGTGAATATATCTTCTACAGAAATTGGGGCGCTGTCAAAGGAAGCGGCTGAGCGGATTTTACAATTGAAGGATACGGATAATATTCATCAACTGATGTATGTTCCGATTGAAAAGAAAGCAGATTTGCATTGGCTGATTCAACGTGTTGGACAGGCATTAGAAGTTGAGGATAACGATATCGTTGCGCTTGAATTGGCTGATTTGCTCTATTTCTTTGTCATTCCATTTTATAAGGAGTATATTTTGAGGGAACGTCATTTGTATGAGTGTATAGATGATTTGTTGGTACGATTAGCATCATGGGCTCACTCAGATATTCACACACTGGTCGATGCGATGAGAGACGATTTGTTTGTATAAACTTGAAAAAAGCTTGTAGAGCGATCCTCTACAAGCTTTTCTAAATTACTGTGCTCTTTCCCAAGTGATCTTTGTTTCATTTGTTTTTTTCGTTCCTTTTGCCAGCACTTTACCGTTTTCTTGTTTCACGGTGATGTTTAGGTCGTAAAAGGAATAGAGGGCGCCAAGGCTGTCATTTTCGGGTTTGTGCAGGTTGTTTTCTTTTTCAGTTGATGCCCCAATGGCCAGCGTCTTGGCAAAGTTTAAACCGATGACTTCAGCGTAATCACTATTGGTATCAGAAGAAGCTGTTACATGTAAAGAAATGACTTTTTTCTGTTGATCAACAGTGATATCAGTGTCTTTTATAAGTTTAGACTGCTCCATCACTTCTTTCGTTTCTTTTTGAATGCGTTCATTAATCGTTGGAAGTGCCTTCGTTTCTGTTTTTTGTTCGTTTGCCGTATTTGAGCAAGCTGCTAGCATGAAGAGACTTGCAACTAGGCTCATGAAAACAAGTAGACTTTTTTTCACGTTCGTTCTCCTTTTTTCTTCGAAGTATGTATGTTTATGTTACCACGAATCCTTGATTTGATTAAAAGAGAAGTGTTGATATGCTGTGAACAATAAAAAACACCCAAAAAGGGCGCTTCAGCGTGTAGACAAACCTTCGCATTCGTTGTCAGGTCTGCGCTCCGGTGCTCACGAATGTCAAATTCGCTCCGCTCCGATGCTCGTCCTTCCTAGACTTCAAAGGTTTTCTATCACGCTGAAAAGAAAACAAAGGGCTAAAATAAAGTTCATTTTAGCCCTTTGTCAACAATCTGAAGCACCCAAAAAAGGGCGCTTTTTTCTTATTGTGCTGAAAGGCTTGTACTTAATGGAACAGAAGAAATGACGGTGAATTTAGGAGCCGCAGCACCAGACTCTAAATTTTTACGTAAAAGCGATGATTTGATGGATCCATCCCATTTTTTATAGACGCTTCCTGAAGTATTTGCACGAAGCTGTACATTTGAGAAGCTTGCTTGTGAGTAGCTGTTTGTTCCATTATCTTGTACACCGTGTACCATCTTGACGACATCGAGGTTTTTCAGACGGCTAGGGTTGTAAACAGGCTGTTTATAGCGCAATGTCCCATTGACGTATAGTGACACTGTGCCATCACCATTATTGATGAGCTTTAAGTTGACGCGTGCGCCATCCTTAATGCTCTTATCGTATTCGCTGTTCCAGTATTTGCTGCCGCCTTGTGAGCCGCTGCCCAGAAAGACCTTGTAGCCAGAAGACGTTTTTGAAATACCGCTCTCTACAACGGCAGAACCGAGGCCGAGATACCAGTCCGCATAGCCATTTTTAATGGTAGCTGTTTTCGGTAGTACAATATCAGCTGAGATACCCGACCATTTGGCCTCATCCGTTTGTGTCACAATCGCGCCGTGACGTGGGCTAGCTGCAGATGCTGGGATAGTTGATAGCATCAAAACAAAGGTCAAACTTACACTCAAAACGATAAACCACTTTTTCATGAAAACTCCTCCTTATAATGGGTTCATTTTTATTATATAAAATCAAAAGGGGGGATCTACTTACAATTTTATGGATGGTTTTGGTAGTAATTATGAAAAAAACCGGTCATAAAGTGGTCAACTTGTATTCGAATTGTAACGTGTCTGTAAAATAAAAGGGTGCATCTTCATGTATAATGAGTTCAGAAACCAAATACGGAGGATTTTTTAATGAATAAAAAGCTTATCGCGACAATCGTAACAGTAGCTAGTTTATTTTTGGCGTTTAGTTTCTCACATGGAGCAAGTGCAAAAAAAGTAAGCGGCAATATTACTTGGTATAATGGTGTCGGTAAAAAAGGCGCAGATGGAAAAAAACTCGGTCATTGGGATGCAGCAACTAAAATGGGATTTGACGTACCGAAAAAAGGTACAAAATTAAGAGTGACAACTAAAGCGAAACCACATAAAGTGATTACAGTATATAAATATGATGTAGGTAGAATGCCAAACGCTGTATTAGACGTTAGTCCAAAAGCATTCAAAGCACTTGGGTATAAAACAAGTAAAGGTGTCGTAAAAGGACATTACACTTATTAATACATAGGCATGCAAAGAAGCGGGAAAAGTTCATTTTCTGGCTTCTTTTCTTGTAGAGAGGGTCTGAAAGGCAATGAAAAAATCAACATGGTGGATCATCACGGTCATCGGAGTCGCAGTGATTGCGGCCGTCATTTTCTTTATGATGAAGCCGGATCAAGAGACGAAGCATGCGGGAAAAGTGAAAACAAATCAGGATGCAAAAGACGAATTACTCGTTTCATTTACAGATCAACAGTTAAACAATACGTATTATCTGCATGACCGGGCGCTTCATACGGAGAAACTGACAGCATATCCTTCGATTGCTTATGATTCTACGAAACAGCTTTTATATTACACGTATACGGATGAAGACACGCAAAAAGTGAGTATTCGAGAACTGAATGTAAAAACGGATGAAGAAAAAACGTTATTTACGAGTGATGATTCCATCGACAGTATGAGGCTGTCTGGAGACGGGAAACAGTTATATCTTAGATATAATAAGGATTCTGGGGAACAATTTTATGTCGCTATGTTTGATGTCAACACACACAAAGTGGATGTATTGTATCCAGAAAAAAGCAAGGATGACACGGTAAGTTCTTTTGCATATGATCCGGCGTCAAATCTTCTGGCAATCCAGCATTATTCGTTAAAAGAAGATTACAAGAAAACCGACGAAGCGAATGAAAAGGGAAGAGATCCTGAACCAACGACCATGAAAATCACCCTTCAAACAGGCGCGAAGGGGAAGCGAATTGCACGCATCTCGCAAACGATTAATGATATTTCATTTTCACCAGATCATAAGACATTGATTTATACAGAAGTGAAGGTGCGAAATGAAAAAGAAGTATCCTCTATTAAAATGCTAGATGTAGAAACAGGAAAACAGGCAACACTTGTTAAGAACAGTAAGGATGTGCATATTTTAAGTGCCGCACAGCCGCAATTTTCTACGGATGGGTCTTCTGTTTATTTCTTAGGTGTTGCTAAAAACGCAAAGGAATTAAAGGATGACACCGGACGAAAAGCAAAGGTAAGAACGATTTTTGAATACGATATCAAGAAAAAAACAGTGGAAGCCGCATGGGAGAAGGATGGCGGGATTGTTAACAATTTCACTGTCAATCGATAAAAGGTACGTTCAGTTATTTTTATATAACTGGACGTTTTTTTATTTTGACGTTTGACATGTTGCAGAAATTGAGGAATTTATGTAAGGAAAATCAGTTTTTAAGGTGGGAAATGTGTGGTATTTTCGTATTTTGCTTATGTGACAGAGGAAAAGAAAGAGAGTAATATGAATGGACATAAAAAACGAGAGGACAGATGGCTTCTCGTTTTCACTGATTTATTTGGTGTTATTGTCTAATAAGTTTTGAAAGATAAACAGGGCATTAATGGAGTGAGGGAATCCAGCAACTTTTGTACAGTGCTTAATAATCTCCATGATCTCTATGACAGAAAGTCCGATATGTAATGCTTGTTCAAAATGAGTCTTTAATTCTTCATCACAATCGCCTTTTGTAATGAGGGCAGATAATGTGCTGATGGCCTTTTGTTTTTCATCTAATATGAAGTGGTTGAATTCTTTTTGTTCACCGAGTTCAATTGTTAGCTGTTCAATATTTGACCGAATGCTCTCGTTTTTCTGAATTGAAAGCTTCTCTATGTTACCTGCCGCTGTTTCTTGTGTGATCTGGCAAGTCTCTTTTTCTTCATTCAAATTGAACTCCTCCGTTTTTTATCGCAATTTTCCATTTGTTCGTTCATTGTGGCAAATGTGCCTTTTGATAGATGCAATGGGTATATAGTAGTATTATCGGTTTGCTGCGTCAACTTTTTAAGTGTTGAATGTACAAATAAATGCCATTTTAAGTCATGCTTTGTTTTATTTTAGAATGCTTCAATGAAAAGGAAGGAAAGGGCTAATATATCGCTGTCTGTTAGCCCTTCGTAATGATTTACTTAATACATGTTTTTACGTATGTGACGGAGGATCGGTTTCATGTTACTAAATAATATCCATCGGCCGCATCATGTCATAATCTTCGTGCTCTAATATATGACAATGCCACACATACCTGCCGCTGTATGGAACAAAGCGAGCGATGATTCGAATGACTTCACCGGCATGCGCTTGAATGGTATCCTTGTATCCTTGTTCATGTAAAGGAGGGGCTTCGTTCGGTCCTGTATACACAATGTCCCCTGTCGATTGATAGACCTCTGTATCAAATGGTCTTCTGTCTATCACCCTAAATTGAACAAGGTGTAAATGAATGGGATGTGTACCCCTTGTTGGATTGACGATGGACCAAACCTCTACACTGCCCAGCCGAGGATTTTCCGTGACGGGGTCATTCCAAAAATGGTTATCCAGCAATAAAATGGGGCGTCCGTATTTATCCTGTGTACCCGTAAGAGTGAGCGTGCGCTCTTTATCAGCTCGACTAGGCCGGAGCGGTGGAAGCGGTTTGAAAATAGGCCTTAATGTTTTAGGCGCTCTTCCTTTTAGCGGACGTGTGACTTTAAATTGCATGATGTTGGCATCTGTTTCAGGATTTACTTCCTGTCCGCAGCCGGCTTTATTTTTAAGGATAATCGTTTTGTTTTCGTAAGCTGAAAAATCGATGATGACATCAAATCGCTCAGCAGGAGCAATGCTAAAGGATTGATGGTGAACAGGTCTTGGCAAAAAGCCGCCATCAGATCCAATTTGCAAAATCGTCGCATCGTTGTCTAGATGCAGCTCGTAAGTTCTTGTATTGGATGCATTTAAAATACGAAAACGGTATTTTCGTGGTTCTACTTCTAAATATGGCCATACTTTTCCATTGACCAAAATGGTTTCTCCGCAAAAGAAGGGCACGATGGACGGATCTGGTAGGTCACTGTCTTCTGGCGTGTTGTTTGGTCTGCTTGGATAAAACAGAGAGCCATCCTCCTGAAACGTACGGTCCATAATCATTAAAGGAATGTCATAGTCATCTTTCGGCAGCTCTAAGGACTTTTCAAATGCATCTGAGATCAAATAAAACCCAGCTAAACCGGCGTACACATTTAGTCGTGTCAATGCCATCGCATGATCGTGATACCACAATGTGCAGGCTTGCTGATGATTTGGGTATTCGTACACTTCTCGTTCAAAGAAGGGGCCGGTTGCTTCAAAGTCTCGTGAAAACCAAGCCTCTGGATAGCCGTCACTGCTTGCTGGTGTGACACCTCCATGTAAATGAACGACGGTTTTGACTTCTGGTTCATCATGATGGCCTTCGTGAATGGTGTGATCGACCGGTAGAAAATGCTTAAGTGGCAATTTGTTCATCCATTTCACTTTGACTTTTTCATTTCGATTCGCATGAATGGTTGGACCAGGCAAACTGCCATTATAGGTCCATAGTTTGGTTGGGGGCAGGTCTCTATGAACTTTTAGAAATACCTCCTCCATAGCAATTTCATAATACGTTTGTCTTGGGTTCTTTTTGATGGGCTCCGCAACTTCTGGAATTGGCAGCTCATCAACAAATTTTTCTAGGTTCATGTTGTCTAATCCTCACTTAAAATCCAATTTGATACAGTATAAGTGCGGACATCAAAATAGGTGAATAAAATAAAAAAACCCGCTTTTCAGCGGGAACATTACGGATGTTTATTTTCAAGCGCTGCATTTGCAGGCACTTTTTTATTCGGTTTAAAGATGAAATAAGCAGCAAGCACACCGAAGGTAATGATACTCGTCAAAATGAGCTGTGGTCTCATTGATTCGATAAACAGCATTGATGCCAAGATGGCGCAAATGACCAAAATGGTAAAGTACGTGAGATATGGGAACAGCCACATTTTGATTTTGAGCTGTTCTGGATTTTCTTTTTCGATTTTACGGCGCATTCTTAATTGTGAAACAGCAATGACCAAGTAGACAAGTAGGGCAATCGCGCCGGATGCATTGACTAAGAACAAAAAGATGGTTTCAGGATAAAAGTAGTTCATCATGACGGCAATGTAGGAAAAGAAGGTGCCAGCAACTGTAGCCGCTACAGGAACACCACGTTTGCTGATTTTCATAAAGCGTTTCGGTGCTTCGCCTCTTTCTGCCAATGAATAAAGCATTCTGGACGTTGTGTACAATCCGGAGTTTAAGCAAGATAGAACGGCTGTTAAAACAATGACGTTCATGACTTGAGCGGCTGATGGAACCCCGATGTATTCTAATACCGCCACGAACGGGCTTGTTAAAATACTTGCTGAATTCCATGGAAGCAGGGTGACAACGACAGCGATTGATCCGACGTAGAATATGATAATACGCCATACAACAGAGCGGGTAGCTGTTGTCACAGACTTGACCGGGTCTGCTGATTCTCCGGCCGCTATTGCCACAATCTCGGTTCCCATGAAGGAAAAGATGACAACGACAATTCCGAGTAAAACAGAGCTGAATCCATTTGGAAGGAAACCGCCGTTCCCCGTTAAATGAGCAAGACCTACAGTATGATGACCACCAAAACCAAAGATAAATGCAAAACCGATGAGTAGAAAGAGAATAATGCTGACGACTTTTATTAATGAGAACCAATATTCAAATTCGCCAAAAGATTTAACAGAAAAGATATTTGTTAATGTTAAGAGGATCGTGAGGATAAGACTTGTGAGCCAAACAGGTGCATCTCCATACCAATACTGAATAATGGCAGCACCAGCAATGGCTTCGATGGCGATGACAATCACCCAGAAGAACCAATAAAGCCAGCCGATTGTAAAACCGGCCCATGGACCGATGGCGTCGCTCGCATATTGTGAGAAGGAACCGCTTGTTGGATAGGCGCATGCCATTTCTCCAAGCATTCTCATAATAAAGATCACGAGAAGTCCGGCAAAAGAATAGGAAAGAATGGATCCAGGCCCTGCAGAATGAATGACAGCGCCGCTACCAACAAATAGCCCTGCGCCAATAACCCCAGCAATGGAGATCATTGAAATATGTCTTGTTTTAAGATTTTTTTGAAGACCGTTTGTCATGTTGGACATGTCTTTACCTCCAAACATTTCTCCTTATAGAGAATTTGTTTTTAGAATATTTTAAATTTTATCACACTGAATTGTCATTCAGCATTGGACAGGTTATCAAACTGACATTTCAAACCTCTTAACATGATGTTAAAAAGTATAAAGGATTTGAGAGATTATGTTCCCTCTTTTTCCTCTGTTCATTCTTAAAAATAGCATAAGATCGGATGAAGAGAAGTTGTGTCTTAAAATAAAATTTTTCTGACAATTTACTAGTAAGAGTGATATTGCCCATATGATCCTCGCAGAGTGAATTGGAAAAAGGTTGATGGGAGTAGGTCTTGAGGTCAATTGACCTTATAAAAATAAGTTTACTTAGGTCAACACATTTCTATGTAGCCTATTTTGCTGACACAAGCGAATCATGTTGCTGTAGACCCACACGGGCTTTGCTTTGTAAGATAAATAATAGAAAAGTGATGTGTGAGGAGGCGCGGTTCGACATGGAGCGCTATAACGAATTAAGACAAGGTGAAACAGGTGCTTGGGTCAGCATCATTGCCTACGTGATCTTATCTGCGGTGAAACTTCTGATTGGGTATACGTTTCATTCAGAAGCCCTTTCGGCAGATGGATTGAATAATACGACGGATATTATTGCATCCCTTGCAGTGTTGATTGGACTTCGTATTTCTCAAAAACCGCCTGATGAAGATCATCCATATGGTCATTTTAGAGCAGAGAATATTGCGTCTCTTGTGGCGTCCTTTATTATGATGCTTGTTGGACTTCAGGTTCTGCTGAGTGCAGGCCAGTCGCTCTTCTCGTCTGAGCATCAAACGCCTGATATGATCGCAGCTTGGACGGCAGCAGGAAGTGCTGTGGTGATGTATGGTGTGTATATTTACAACCGCAATCTGTCCAAACGGATCAATAGCCAGGCTCTTCATGCAGCAGCAGCTGATAATAAATCAGATGCGTATGTGAGTATCGGAACATTTGTAGGGATTATCGCCTCTCAATTTCAACTGGCATGGATTGATACGCTTGCAGCGTTTGTGATTGGCCTCATTATTTGTAAAACGGCGTGGGAGATTTTCAGAGATGCCTCTCATTCGTTAACGGACGGTTTTCATATAAAAGACATGTCCAAATATAAAGAGACCATTGAAGCAACACCTGGGGTGGGCGATTTGAAAGATATTAAGGCACGGTATCTCGGAAGCACGGTTCATGTGGATGTAGTAGTGGAGGTCGAGCCGCACTTGAACATTGCAGAAAGCCATGATATTGCAGATGAGATCGAACGTAGAATGAAGAAGGAACATGATATTCTTCATTCTCATGTTCATATGGAGCCAGCAGGTGAGCCAAAAGAAGAGAAGAAGTCTTTTCCATCGTGAGAAGGCTTCTTTTTTTCTACGTGTTGATGTTATATGCAATTGCGCGTTGTATGGTAAAGTTAGACTATATGAAATTTAACGGAAACGTGATAGGAGGATCAGGATGGCATTTGATGAACCAATGCATTCAGATTTTAAAAAAATCGTAGATAACATCAATAAAGTCATGGTTGGGAAGAAAGACATTGCGATATTAAGCCTTGTTGCGATTTTGGCGAAGGGGCATGTGCTGCTAGAGGATGTGCCTGGTGTTGGAAAGACGATGATGGTTCGTGCTTTGGCAAAATCGATTGGCTGTGAGTTTAAGCGAATCCAATTCACTCCTGACCTTTTGCCATCTGACGTAACAGGTGTGTCGATTTATAATAAAAAGACAAATGAATTTGAATTTAGGCAAGGACCCATTATGGGACAGATTATTTTGGCTGATGAGATCAACCGGACCTCTCCAAAAACACAGTCTGCATTGCTCGAAGCGATGGAGGAAGGCAGTGTCACAGTGGACGGAGAAACAATGCTGCTTGCTGATCCTTTTTTCGTCATGGCTACGCAGAATCCAGTCGAATATGAAGGGACTTATCCACTGCCAGAAGCACAAATGGACCGTTTTTTATTCAAGCTGCAAATGGGGTATCCGACCATGCTGGAAGAGCTGGAGGTACTCAACTTGCAGGAAAAACAGTCCCCGATTGATACGCTCCAAGCAGTGATGACAAAGGATCATATCCATGCGCTGCAGCAAACGGTTCAGACCATTCATGTGGATGCATCCATTAAAGAATATATTGTGGAAATTGCACAAGCGACTCGTCAGCATCCATCTGTTTATCTAGGTGTGAGTCCAAGGGGATCGATCGCCCTCATGAAAGCGGCTCAGGCGTATGCACTGTTGAACAGGCGAGATTATGTGATTCCTGATGATGTACAGTATTTGGCGTCTTATACATTACCGCATCGAATGATTTTGACATCAGAAGCGACGTATGAAGGGAAGAAGGCGGAGACACTGCTGCGACAAATGCTTGAGCAAATTGGCGTGCCAGTTCAAAAGTCGATGAGTCAATGAAATTAGGTCATCGTTTCGCTTTTACATTATGGTTACGGGTGATGATGCTCATCATTC
The DNA here is from genome assembly GCF_046535585.1 of Bacillus sp. SIMBA_005. Lineage (NCBI taxonomy): Bacteria > Bacillati > Bacillota > Bacilli > Caryophanales > Bacillaceae > Bacillus > Bacillus sp. SIMBA_005. The sequence continues at coordinate 24,004 of NZ_JAWRWI010000006.1, forward strand.
TCACTGCCGCAGTCTTTTGTTATGCCATGTTTCAGGGAGGATTTGTGAGTTGGTTCCTTTTTTATGCATTTTTACCATATGCATTGTATGCTTTGCTGTTTGCGCTCGTTCCGCTGAGAGTGACAGCGAAAAGGACTTTACAACAAGCTCACTTGAAGGCGGGAGACGTGCTGCCTGTTGACCTTGAAATCAAGCGGACAAATCTATTTCCATACGTTTACGTCTTGATTGAGGATGATCCGCCAGACACCTTTCATTTACAGGAACAAATTGAAATGAAGCAAATACTGTTTCCTTGGTTTCGGAAAACGTGGCGTTTTTCCTATCAATTGAATGATGTCATGCGCGGGGAACATCATTTGTCAGCAGTTCGAATCAAAACGGGTGATATGTTTGGTTTTGTGGAGAAAGAAGTCATCATCCCGTTAGAAAAAAAGCTGCTTGTTTATCCGAAAATGCTCGATCTTCAGGTGGAGTCTGCTGAGTCATTGAATGAAAATGGAGGCAAAGCGGTTCACTCGTGGTTAAATGAACCGACCCATGTGACAACAGGTGTAAGGGAATATCAGCAAGGCGACCGTTTTGCCTGGGTGGACTGGAAGACGACAGCTAGAAGAGGCCAGCTGATGACGAAGGAGTTTGAACAGAATCAAACAAAGGATCTTGTCATGTTTGCTGATTTTACCGATGAAGCGGTTTTTGAGACCGTCGTGTCTATTGCAGCGTCTGTCCTCCAATCGGCAGTGAAAAAAGGGGTTCCGGCAGGCCTTGTCCCACTTGGTGATCAGCGTGTCTTTCGAGTGGATCAAGGAGAATCTCATTTGCAGGACATGCTTTACTTTTTAACAAGGGTGCAGCATCATCCTTCTCGCGTACTCGAATATAAAGCGTTCGCGGCGCGTGAGTACCAATACGCTGGAAAATATGTCATTACGGGTCATCTGCATGAAGAGCTTGCTGCGAGCCTCTTTGGAAATCGACACAGAAAGAACATCACTGTTCTTTTAGTGAAGAGAGCCGTGGATCGATTCACGACAAAAGAAAAACAGCTTGTAGACCGGCTCAAGGCATCTGGAATATGCACGACCGTTTTATTTGAAGACCGGCTGCACGAAGGAACTGTGAGGTGACAAACATTTATGCTGCATACGCATCAGCGGCAAAGCCGTTTTGAGTTGTTCATCTATTATGCTGTAGCATTCCTGCTGCTTTGGGAGTGGCTTCGACCGCTTCAAGATTTTACAGAGACGAGTCATACGTCTTATTTCATCATTTTTATAGGGCTTACATGTTTGTTTACATTCTTTCGTTTGAAGTGGTATGTGACGTTTCCTATTTGTACCGGCTTGATTTTGCTCGCCTTATATTTGATTTTTTATCAAGCAGAGCCAAGCTATCCGGCTCCATTATTTGCTGATATCAAAGATAATATCACCTTGATGAGCACAGGCATGTGGAGTGACATGTATCCCTCCTTCCGCACATTATTGTTTTATATTTTGCTATGGCTGCTTGTCTACTTGCTGCATTATTGGGTGGTCTATCAGCAGCGTATCTTTTTCTTTTTACTTATGACGATTGTGTATGTCACGATTCTGGATACGTTTACGCCATATGATGCAACCTTTGCGATCGTTCGTATTATGGTGTTTGGTTTTTGTTTGCTTGGGTTGCTGTATTTCGATCGACTGCGTTCGACTGAAGGCATTCGGGTATCACAGAAGGCGCGTCTAAAGTGGTTTTTGCCTATGCTGGCGCTCGTTCTTCTGTCAGCGACACTCGGCGCTTCTTTACCAAAGTCTGATCCGAAATGGCCTGATCCTGTCCCATTTTTTAAGGCGGTGACGAATCAAGATGGCTCTGCCGGACAGAATAAGGTGGGATATAGTACAGATGATTCATCGCTTGGCGGACCATTTAGTGAGGACCGCACACCGGTCTTTAAATGGAGCGGGAAGGAACCCTCCTACTTTCGTGTCGAAACAAAGAGCATCTACACCGGAAAGGGCTGGGAGGATGCCTCAAATGATACGAAACCTACGCGGCTAAAAGAGGACAGTGTACCGAATCGCTGGTTTACCGAGCGTGTAAAAACAGAGATGCACGAAACGAGAGTCGATATGGAATCGAATTATCGTTTTAATCATGCCGTCTATCCGATTGGGACAATCACACTGACGCCAATGGAAAACATTCCGCTGCAAATGATGGGGAAAACGGAGAAAATCGTCCCATCCATTCAAAATCCGCCGAAAAATTTAGGGAACTACCAAGTCACCTTTTTGTCTCCTACATTTATCCTTGAGGATTTGCAGAGAATCAAAGTACCGACAAAGAAGCAGGTCAATCAGGAGGTTGGCCGTGAATACTTACAGCTTCCTTCCTCATTGCCAGAGCGTGTGAAAACATTGGCAAACAGCTTAACGGAAACGAAGGATAATATGTACGATAAGGCTAAAGCGATTGAGGATTACTTAGGATCTGCGAAGTTTTCATATGAAACGCAAAATGTTGCTGTGCCTAGTCGTCAAGAAGATTATGTGGATCAATTTTTGTTTGATACGATGATCGGCTACTGTGATAACTTTTCAACCTCTATGATTGTACTGCTTCGTTCCATTGGGATTCCGGCGAGATGGGTGAAAGGGTACACGTCAGGTCAATTATATGAAACACAGATGGATGGAAACAATGTGTATGAAGTGACCAATAACAATGCGCATTCATGGGTAGAGGTGTATTTTCCAAATAGAGGCTGGGTGACCTTCGAACCGACAAAAGGTTTTACGAACCCAGAGACCTTTACAAATGAATCGGCTTCAAGTGATCAAGCAGATGATGATCAAAAGGAAGAAGATCAGTCTAGCTCCGATGCAAGCGAAGATCAGCAGGCCGAACAGCCGCAGCAGCAGGAGACAGCGCAGACGGCTGAACCAAAGAAACAAACAGCGCAAGCGAAGCCTAATATGGTACATGTTGGTTCAATCCTGGGTTTTGCGGCAGGAGCTATGATCCTTCTAGGCTTGATAAGCTGGATGCTTTATCGATTCAGAGCAAAATGGCTGCCATTCTTTATTGTGAGAAAGGTGAAACGTCTGCCAGAGGAGGAAGCATTCTTCTATGCGTATGCTGCGCTATTAAAGCAGCTGAAGCGCAGGGGAATTGAGAAAAAACCTGGCATGACGCTAAGAGAATTCGCTTCTTTGATCGATGACAGGGATGGAGATCATCGGATGTCAGAGCTGACGCAGCTCTATGAACGGGCACTCTATCGAAGAGAGGATGCGTCGGTGCTTTGGGGGCAATCCGCAAAGTTATGGGAAAATTTAATAAACAGGAGATAGTCTTGACCCCGTACCTTCCTGTTGTTAGAATAGGTGAATATTAAAACCTTCTAAAATACATGAAATTGAAGCGTTCGGATGTGAGTCTGGGCGCTTCAAAAGCGTGATTCACACTGAGAGCAGGTTTTCTCCTCTCATTTTTTCTGTGCGTTTATAAAAAACTATATTGGACATAGAGGTGACACCATGACAAATTTAGTAAATGAAATGATTTTGGTTCTAGACTTCGGCAGTCAGTACAATCAGTTGATCACACGCCGTATTCGTGAATTTGGTGTGTACAGTGAGCTTCATCCGCACACTTTAACTGCTGAAGAAATTAAAGAAATGGCGCCTAAAGGAATCATCCTTTCTGGCGGACCAAACAGTGTTTATGATGAAGGATCTTTCCGCTGTGATGAAAAGATTTTTGATCTAGACATTCCGGTTCTAGGCATTTGCTACGGCATGCAGCTTATGACTCACTATTTAGGCGGGAAAGTAGAAGCAGCTAGCCAGCGTGAATACGGAAAAGCAGATATCCACATTAATGGAACGCCTGCTTTATTCAAAGACCTTCCGACTGATCAAGTCGTTTGGATGAGCCATGGTGACCTCGTTGTTGAAGTACCAGAAGGCTTTACAGTTGATGCAACAAGTGCACATTGTCCAAACTCAGCGATGAGCTTAGCTGAGAAGAATTTCTATGGCGTTCAGTTCCACCCAGAGGTACGTCACTCTGAGTACGGAAATGATCTATTGAAGAACTTTGTCTTCGGCGTATGTGAGTGCGATGGCAAATGGTCAATGGAGAACTTCATTGAAATCGAAATGCAGAAAATCCGTGAAACAGTAGGCGACAAACAAGTATTGTGCGCACTAAGCGGCGGTGTAGATTCATCTGTTGTGGCGGTATTGATCCACAAAGCCATCGGCGATCAGCTGACATGTATTTTCGTTGACCACGGTCTTCTTCGCAAAGGCGAAGCAGAAGGGGTTATGAAAACATTTAGCGAAGGTTTCAACATGAACGTGATTAAAGTAGATGCGAAAGATCGCTTCTTAAACAAGCTAAAAGGTGTGTCTGATCCTGAGCAAAAACGTAAAATCATCGGTAACGAATTCATCTATGTATTCGATGACGAATCGGACAAGCTAAAAGGAATCGACTACTTAGCACAAGGAACACTTTATACAGACATCATTGAGAGTGGTACAGCAACGGCACAAACAATCAAATCTCACCACAACGTTGGCGGTCTTCCAGAAGACATGCAGTTTGAATTGATTGAGCCTTTGAACACGCTATTCAAGGATGAAGTCCGTGCCCTAGGTTCAGAGCTGGGTATTCCTGACGACATCGTCTGGAGACAGCCATTCCCAGGTCCAGGACTAGGTATCCGTGTACTAGGTGAAATTTCTGAAGAAAAACTAGAAATCGTCCGTGAATCGGATGCAATTCTACGCGAAGAAATTGCCAACTTCGGCCTTGAGCGCGACATCTGGCAATACTTCACGGTTCTCCCAGACATCCGCAGCGTAGGTGTCATGGGTGACGCAAGAACATACGATTACACAATCGGTATCCGTGCTGTTACTTCGATTGACGGTATGACGAGTGACTGGGCAAGAATCCCTTGGGATGTACTTGAAAAGATCTCCACTCGTATCGTGAATGAAGTGAAGCATGTGAACCGCGTGGTGTATGATATTACGAGTAAGCCGCCTGCTACGATTGAGTGGGAATAGTTATAATAGAGCTAGAAACCTTTGTGTATCAAGGGTTTCTAGCTCTTTTTTATTTTTAATTGCACTTTCTCCTTCCGTTTTTAATGTGTTAATGAATCGTTCCATCCTTTACACACATCAATCCATTGTGAATAACCGGAGTATTTTTCTAATTGTTTGATTGTGAGTTCAATAGCGCTGTTACTGCTCCCGCAAGCCGGATAGACTGTCTCAAAACGTTTGAGTGAATGATCTAAATAAACAGATACGCCATTCTTTATAGCAAAAGGACATACTCCACCAATTTCATGACCGACCAAGTCAACGACCTCATGAGGAGAAAGCATTTTAGCTTTTGTTTTAAAATATTCCTTGAATTTTTTGTTATCAACTTTTGCATCACCAGAGGTCACAACTAAAATAGCTTGTCTATTTACTAGAAAGGAGAGTGTTTTTGCGATTCTTTCAGGTTCGCAGCCCAATGCAGAAGCAGCTAAGTCTACGGTTGCACTAGATACTGAAAATTCCTGAATCCGAGTATCCATATCATATTGTTTAAAATAATCTTTTACTTTCTTGATCGACATGATGATTTCTCCTTTTTATGAGTATTGATTTGAAGTTTGCTCGACTTTATTATTTAAACGATATTGATGTGGTGTTATGTGAAACTTTTTCTTAAATAAACGAATGAAATGCTCTACATTTTGATAACCAACAGCTGTCGCAATATCATCTATTTTTAAATCACTACCAGTGATCATTTGGCAGGCTTTCTCCAATCTTATTTCTTGTCGGATCTCACTAAATGATTTGCCAAGTTTACGAGCTATATATTTTGACAGATACGATTGTGAAAGGTTAAATTCCTCTGCCATCTCTTGTATTGTTATATGCTCACAACATTGCTGAATATATTGGAGCATTTGAATCATACGTATATCACTATATTGTTTGACCTGATTTACGTTCATATGACTTGGTTTGAATCTTAATAAGAGACATAATAAGATCTCAAACAAATTATTCATAATCAACTGGTAACCAGGAAACCGATTGTGATTTTCTGTAAATAGTTGAAGAGAGCAGTCTAGCAAATTTTTATCCAAGCGACTATGGAAAATAAGAATATGTTTATTTTCTTTTATATACAATGCATTCAAAAAGAACTCTGATATGACATGATTGCCTTTTAACATTTTAAAAAACACTTTTTGAAAAGTACTTTTACGGATCATGATTTGGATTGCGATTGTATTCTCCATTACAATTGGCTTGTGTATTGTGTCAGGTGGAATAAAGACAATATCTCCTGATTTTAAAGCCAATTTTTTATCTTCCACTTCTACATACATCTCATTTTCTAGAACATAGATCATCTCAAAAAAATCATGGATAGCCGACAATTGAGGCATAAAACGGCTATACTTTCTCACTTCGATATCATTCTCCTGACCTAACCACATGGTATCCTCTTTTTCAAATTCGTTCTGCCCTTTTAGCAAAAATTCTTCTATATATATTTGTTTATGCATGAAATTGTTTTGATCATAATCCTTCAAAAATAATTGCAATGATTGATTGTCATGCTTTTTCTGCTGGTATTGTTGATAAAAGATTTCTTGCTCGTTATATTCTCTTAAAAATCGCATTGCTTCATGTTTTTCAAGTTTATCTTTTTCCATCTACATCCAAACCTCTAGTCTATTTACTGCAACCACCAGGGCCTTCACTGTTGCTTCTATAATATCTTGATCAATCCCAGCACCCCAATGCATTTTTCCTTGATATGAAATACCAATCTGTGCACAGGCTTTTGCTTGAGAATCCTTGCCCAAAGAATTCTGTTCATAGACTTCCAAAACATACTCGAGATGAAAGTGTGCTTTTAACGCATGACTGATTGCATCTAAACTTCCAGTGCCAGTTCCTTGTATTTCAATTTGTTGATGATCTCTCAGCAAAGTTAAGGTGACTTCCAGCTTCTCTCCTTTATAAAATTGATAATCAAGCAGCTGGAAATGAGGGTGGAAATCAACATACTGCTTTTCAAAAACATGATATATTTCTTCGACAGACAATTCCCTATTTGTCTGATCAGATACTTTCTTTGCTGCATATCCCATGGCTTCATTCATTTGATAAGGAAGTTGAATGCCATAATTTGTTTCTAGTATATAGCCTATGCCACCTTTTCCAGACTGGCTATTGATTCGAATCACATCCGTTTGATAATTCCTCCCCAAGTCAACTGGATCTACTGGGATATACGGAACGTCCCATTTATCAACATGATTTTCCTTTCTATATTTCATACCTTTAGATATCGCATCTTGATGTGACCCAGAGAATGCGGTGAAAACCATTTCCCCAGAATAGGGCTGCCTCTCAGGAACAGTGATTTTTGTTAGTTTTTCATATTTTTTACGAATCGCTTCTAGGTTATTGAAATTCAATTTTGGATCATAACCTTGTGAATACATATTCATCGCCAAGGTAATCAAGTCAACGTTCCCTGTACGTTCACCGATACCAAATAATGTACCTTCGACTCTTTCTGCGCCAGCCAGAACACCAAATTCTGCATCACTCACCCCAGAGCCGCGGTCATTATGAGGATGAACAGATAATGTCACACTGTCTCGGTAAGACAGATTTTTGTGTATATACTCAATCTGACTTGCAAAGATATGAGGCATTGAATATTCAACTGTTGTCGGAATATTGATGATTGCTTTATGAGTTGGTGTCGGTTTCCAAATATCTAAAACACTCTTACATATATCTAACGCATAATCCACTTCTGTTCCTGGAAAGCTTTCAGGACTATATTGAAAATAAATATCGCTTTCTGTTTTTTCGGCCAGTTCTTTTACTAAAATAGCTCCATCAATTGCAATTTGTTTAATTTCATCTTTTGATTTCTTAAATACTTGTCTGCGCTGCGCTTCTGAAGTCGAATTATATAAATGAACAATCGCTTTCGGTACCCCCTTAATGGCTTCGAAGGTACGGCGGATAATATGCTCTCTCGCTTGCGTGATCACCATAATCGTGACATCGTCTGGAATCATATGTTGATCAATCAGTGTCCGTAATAGCTTAAACTCCGTATCAGAAGCAGCTGGAAATGCGATTTCAATTTCTTTAAAACCTATCTCTACTAGTAACTGGAACATTTCCAATTTTTCTTCTAAGTTCATAGGAATAGGTAATGCTTGATTTCCATCCCGTAAGTCCACACTGCACCATATCGGAGCACTTTCTAATGTTTCGTTCTTGACCCAATCATAAGTAAGGTTCGGTGGCAAAAAGTATTTCTTTTCGTATTTTTTGTGGTTAAACATCATCGATTCCTCCTGTAATTGGAATATAAAAAAAGCCTATCATCTCCAAGATTTAACTTGGAGACGAAAGACTTCTTCTTACGCGGTACCACCCCTGTTTCATGATAACCATACATTATCATGCCCTTATTCGGATACAGATTGTTATATCTTATATCCTTCCCATATAACGGTGGGGTGCCGACCTTAACTACATCAATCCTTTTTCATTTCGCTAAGGCTACTCTAAGGTGAGTTCCCTGCCTTTTTGTAATTGCTTCTCATCAACCAGCAACTTTCTGAAAACATTTCGGCAAGTACTATTCCTTATCATCGCATTCTAATTTTTCTGATTTTTTCTATTATACCAAGTTTACAAAAAAGAGATAGTGGTAGGGATATCTTTTTTAATTGATTTTTTTTGTCCTATGGGTGTCTTATCTTCATTTTACTTCTGCTTTAATGTGGTATCCTCTTCACCAAATAAAAATCCGAGGCCACAAATAAAGGTAAGTGAATTCACAGCGAACAATAAAATCGCACCAATTTTTTTCATGGCAATCAATCTCCTCTTCACTTCAGTCTGTTAGCCTTCAAAATTTAAATTCACTGGTTCATCCTCTAAATGATCCACAGTATTTTGTTCTGTCACTGGCACACTTTCATCTACAATTTTAAAACTAAGTTCGTCCATCCAAATTTGACCTGGGCCTTGTAGTAATATGCCAAACGCAATGACTTCACTTTTTACTGGAACATCTAGTACGACACTAAAATGATTCCATCCATTTGTTCCTGTAATGGGACGGTTCATCATGTTGTCAAACGCAAGAACTTCACCTGAAGAATGGTCAATCCTCATCCATAAACCAGCTGAGCCTTTCACATCTTCGCTTTTAACAAAAGCAGAAAATTGAAGCCGTTCTCCTCGATAACGATCAGACTTAATTTGCTGCATCAATGTTGCGAAACCTCCAGCTTTTTTATCTTTTGATTTTAAATAAGCGGAGTTAGTCCCACTGTGTACAATTTTGTTATCCAAACCTGTTTCATAGTCAGATGGGGTATCCCCCGTCATAATCCAGCCAGTAGGTGTGTTCTGATGATCAGCCATATTTGTTTCCTCCTCATTAATCACATTTCTTAATAATTTCCGATAACGTGCGGGTGACATGTCATATATCTTCTTAAAGGCTCTAGTGAAGGATTCCTGAGAACTAAATCGATACTGCAATGCGATGTCAATCGCCCGTTGGTCTGTATGAATTAAATCCTTCGCCGCTTGGGTCATCCGTCGTTCCCGTATATAATCAACCACTGACTTCTTAATCACTTTTTTGAACATACGATGAAAATGAAACCTAGAATAACCAGCATGTTTCGCTAGAGTTTGTAGCGGTAAATCGTCTTTTAGATGTTGTTCAATATAATTCAATGTTTCTTGAATCGTTTTTTCATGTTCTTGATAGGACAATCGAGCACCTCCTTGCTTTACGAGTTTAGTATAGCGGAAATCATCTTTTAGAAACTTGACTTTTTGTGCTATGTTGCAAGATCAAAGAACGGGGAAAAGCATTTTAAGAAATAAATAAGAAAATTTTGTACCTTCCTGTTGTTCGTATAGGTGAATATGAAAGCCATCTAAAATACATGAAATTGAAGCGTCGGATATGAGTCTGGTCGATTCAAAGTGTGATTCACGCTGAAGGCAGGTTTTTTCTCTTATTTATTCTGTCAAAACGATATGGAACAGCAACGTAGGCATCTAAATCTCAATCGTATCGTAAATGAAGAGAAGTATATGAACCGATATGAAGGTGAAGCCACTTACTGAAATAAGAGGATTCTAACTCTTTTTCGTTTTTAAAGGAAATCCATAAACATTTGCACGAAACACTACTAGTAATCCAAGTGCAATGAGGAATACCATGACCAATGGAATAGAACTTACGTCAAATGATTCCATCAGAATGGCTCCAATTGCACTCCCGCCGCCAATAGCCAGGTTCCAAACAGTAACAAGCATAGATTGAGCAAGATCAGTACCTTGTTTCGCATGATCTGCTATTGCTGTCTGTGTGAGTGTTGCTGCTCCCCCAAAGGTTAATCCCCATAAAGCAACCGCAACATAAATGATTGCAGGCTGACTAATTCCGATACCTAACGCTAATGATGCCAATCCAAACCCAGCAAGACTCATTAAAACCAAAGTACGTAATATTCGTTCAATGAATATACCTATCATCCAGATTCCAATTAAAGATGTAACGCCAAAAATGAGTAAGACCAAATCAACCCGCTGGGAAAGGCCTGCTTCTGATAGATATGGTGCAATGTAAGTATAAAGTATATTATGGGAAAGTACCCAAGCCAACACAACAAATAGAATGGGACGAACACCAGGAGTAATAAACACCTTGAATAGGCTCGTTCGCTTTTCTGAAGTTTGTCCAGGGAAGTCTGGTATTTTCCAGAAAATCCATAAAATTGATAATACAGCTAGTAATGACATGATACCAAAGACAGTTCTCCAACCAACAAGGGAGCCAAGAAATGTCCCAACAGGTAGACCAAAAGCTAATGCAAAAGAAGTACCAATCATAGCTATAGCCATAGCTTTACCTTTCAATGACTTCGGTGCCATCAGCCGTGCGTATCCCGCTGTCATTCCCCACAGTATTCCCGCCGTTACACCCGCAAAGAAACGAACGATTAGAGTTAAAGTCAGACTAGAAGAAAGGGCTGTAATCGTGTTAAATACAAGGAATCCAGTCATACATAAAAGAAGCAATGGTTTCCTACGCCAACTTTGTGTTGCTGCTGTAAGTGGAATAGCTGCAATGAGTGAGCCCAAAGCATAAGCCGTAACAAGTTGACCTGCTAGGGATTCTGACACACCAAGTCCTTCACTGATCGGTATCAATAGACCTGCTGGCATTGTTTCCGTAAGAACACATATGAATCCAGCCATAGCAAGTGCAATTAAGCCAGCCCAAGGTAGACGTTCTGAAGGTGATGTATAAGGTTTTTGATTTGGTTTAGTTAAATTAAAATGGTTATCCATTTGTAAAAGCCCTCCTGATTAGTTAATGAAATCAATTATACTAACAGGTAGTTGAGTTTTACATATGATAATCAAGGTATTAGTATGTATTTAACTTTGAAATTAAGGAAATTCAATGATATTGGTTTTGAATTATTATATAATGATTTTTAGAGCTTATCATTCTAAATAGTTATGGTGAAATGTCAGTATCATCTAATGATATGGAGGGATTATTACATGGATAGTATTGATAGAAATATATTAGAGTGTTTACAGTCAGATGCTAGGTTGTCAATGACTTCCCTTGGAAGATTGATAGGGCTGTCTCAACCAGCAGTTACGGAAAGAGTGAAAAGATTAGAAGAGCAAGGGGTGATAAAGGGGTATAGTGCTGTCATTTCAAATGAGAAAATTGGAAAACCCATAGTGGCTTTTATCCTTTTCCGAACCACCACATGCAATCATTTTGTTGATTATTGTAAGGAGGCTTCACAAGTAGTAGAATGTCACCGAATTAGCGGAGAATTCAATTATTTGATTAAAGTAGTAGCCGAATCTATAAGGGATCTTGAATTATTTGAAAATGAGAGTATGAAGTATGGGAATTCCACTACATTGATTTCCTTATCATCACCCATAGAAAGCAAACCTTTGATACCAAATTTAATAGAAAATATTTAAGGACAAGCCTCATATGCTAGCTGGCATAATCGAAACAACGGACTTCAATCAAAAAATGAATGCGGTGACGATTGGTTATTTCTTGGCGGAGGAATATTGGGGTAAGGGCATTGCAACAGAAGGGGGTCCCTAAACTAGTGAAATTTATGTTTGAAGAGATTGATATCAATAGAATTCAAGCGGAGGTCAAGCCGGCAAACGAGGTATCAAATAAAGCCCTTTTGAAAAATGGTTTTATCAAAGAAGGGCTGCTTAGACAAGCTGTTTTATGGTCTGGCAAAGAGGTTGTTGATTGGGAAATATATAACATAATAAAAAAAGATTACATGAGTGAATAAGCACGGTAACATGATGTTAAGTATATCGGCTTTTTGTTATGATCTAATTTTTCTGTTTTTCGGACCTCCTTTTAGAAAATAAAAAAGCGAACACTGAGCTCGCTCATTAAGGTTTATTTCATTTCGTTTGAAAATCGAATTTGTTTATCTTTTAGTTCATTATAAAATGTGAAATGTTGTAACTTCAATTCTTCACAGACTTTTTTGATGATCCATTTGCCTCGTTCTTCAATCCTAAGATTTACTTTATGTAGGTACTCACTTAATTCTTGTTCATTTTGAGGTTTTAAATGATTGTAATTTCCTATGCTATCAAAATGTCCTTTCCAAAATTCACTCACTGTCCATTCTTCATCATTATTCACATAAGGTTGAAGGAAATATCGTTCGACGAACTGTTTCCAACATCCTAATGGTTGAAAGAATTCAAAAAGTGAATACATCGTCACATCCCAATAATCTTGAGAAAATAAATAACGACCCGAATTCATCCAATGTGGTAATACGGTGAAATTTCCAATGCAGTGGGTGGAAGTAGCGAATTTTTCAAACTCAAGTTTGAGATGACTATCCGAATTTATTTTTTTAGAATGATTGAAAGTCGTAATGAACGAATTCATTGTTTCTCCACGGAGCAAATTGTGACGATCTAAAGAAAGCTGAGATTTAGGCTTTGGCTCATATTCCGTGCTCCAAAGTAATTGATAAATATAAAAAGGTTCTTTATCACAGTCAGCTTTGCGACCAGCTTTTTTGGTGACATTACAGATCCCAATTTCTTTGAGTTTACGACTTTTATAATCTAGTATTAACTCAATTGATGATTTATCTTTTGATATCGGTTCTTTGATATAACTTTGTTTAAAATCCCATTCCCATGGCTTGGTTTCAAGTTCTTCGCATTTTTCAAACCAGCCTTCTATCCATGTGTTTTTCTTCATTTTTTCTCCTCTTTTCCTTATCTAGCGAACACTTTTTCCATTCTTAATCTTCTCCACAACACCACCGCAAGCACAAGCAAGATGACACATTGAATGGATAGTAAAAGCATTTGCATTCCAACAGGCGTATTTCCACTTGTCATTTGATCCACGATATTATGCACCGCGTGCCACATGATGACCCATTGCAGGCTGTTAGTGAGTGCCACAATTTCAGCTGCAACGAATCCAAATAAAAAGGCGAATAAGATTTGTGCCACTGTTAATGTGAGGCTTTTTCCGCTTAGTAGATTAGCAGAATGACCAAGGCCGAATAGTACGGCAGATCCCCAGATGGCGGTACTCAGATTGATCTGTTTTAAATATTGGAACAGGATGCCTCGAAAGATTCCTTCTTCAAACAGACCGACACACACCATGAAGAAACAAAGTGCTATAAAGGAAGAAAGGGTTAGATCCTTATTTAATCCAGCAATAAATGGAATGGCCTCGATGATAAGGATGGGAAATATCCACATACCAAGAGACCCTTTTCGAAACCCTATTTCTTTCAAGTGAAAACGACTTTTTTGAATAATGAATAGAAGTAAAAGACACCCAGCCAGCATCGCACAGCCATTGATGAGATAGATGTTCGTTGGATCGGTTACTTCTTTGATGGATATATAGACGCCTGCACTTGTTGGGATGATTAAAGAAAACAACAGTAGAAGTACTGATTTTCGAATGATTGTGATTGGTTTCATGTTTTGATTCCTCCTCTAACGTCAGAATAGTGGAATCAAGCAGAAGTCACAATTAAATCTTCCTAACATGTCAATATTTAGCCCTAAGATGCACTTTAAGATGTTGTTCGTTTCTTTCGCTGCTTTAAAAGTTCGTTGATTTCCTCAGCAGTTGCTTGATCTTTTTTATACAATAGGTACTTCATCAAAAAGAATAATGCCATGACCACAAGGAAATTCACGATGAACGAAAGGAGACTGATTTCAGCGCTGACGATGATGATGGTGGTCATAATCATACACATCACAAGGACGATATATAGAATTTGTTGAAAAAGAATCCGTTTATGACTGTACGTTTGTTTTGGATATAGCAAGAAGGTCAGGGCGCTTGAAAAAAAGGAACTGAACATGATGGCTTGTAAAATATAGATGGGCATCGTTCCAAACGTGAAACAGTAAATCAATACGAGTGCAGTAAAGATCATACAAAATGTGATCAAAAGATTTGTGATATAACGTTTCATCCTGTTCACTTCCTCCGTAACCCAAGCTTCTCTTTTAATGCTTGAATATAAAAACGTGAAATCATCACTTTTTCTCCATTTGTCAGGTTTGCTTCGAAACGGCCGCTCGTTTTAGGAGAAATAGCCGCGATATAATCAATATTAAGAATCATCGATTTCGAAATCCTGACATAGTCATGCGCCTCAAGTTGCTCTTCGAGTTCAAATAACTTTTCTTTTATGAGAAACACCCCATCTGTCGTATACAAAAACGATCTTTTATCCACGCTTTCTATATATAAGATGTCGTAATAATAAATCTTTTTCGTGTTTTCTTTCTCAGGATCTTTCGCTAGGAAGAAGGGGGCTGATTGCTCCACTTGCTGGACAAGCTTTTCAATCGTCGAACTAAGCTCATAAATGTGAAAAGAAACATATTCTGATTGCGGCTTTTGAATGAAATGAATATCCGTTTTCATTTGTTTTATTCGTAGTCCTTCTTCAAAATCGCATACATATACACATCATCAAACCCATTCTGACCAAAATCATACTCTCTCAATAAACCTTCTCGTACAAAGTCAATCTTCTCCAATAATTGAACAGAGGACGTGTTTGCTGGATCAATGATGGCTTCAATCCGGTTCAGGTTCATCTCCTGAAATCCATATCGTAACACCGCAGCAATCGCTTCCTTCATGATGCCTTTTCTCCAATGATCGTGGTGTAATTCATAGCCAATTTCGGTGCGGTAGTGCTGTTTTTCTAGATTGAGAAAGCCGCAGCTGCCGATGATCGCAGGATCTTCTTTTAAAGAAATGCCCCAGCGGATGCCTGTTTGTTCTTTGAAGATATTGTCATACCACTTGATTTCTCCTTTTGTGTCTTCGATGGATTTATGAGCATCAATGCCCATGTAGCGGCACACGGTTTCATTGGATAAATAGATATGCATATCCTCAGCGTCTTCGATCGTTGCTTGTTTTAAGATTAGTCTTTCGGTATGTATGGTTGGAAATGATTGTGGAAAGTTGATTTTGTTCATTTGGTTATCCTCCATGAGATGTCTTTTGTTCTGTACATGCCTGACAATAAAAAACCCCTTCATTTCTCAGCCAAGCCTTCACCTCTGTCATTCCTCTTCTCTTTGGATAGATCAGCTTAACGTACACTTCTTCGTTTCCTTCTATCTTTTTCTTACAGCTAGCACACGTGGGTTCTTCGAATCGAAACAATCGACATACTCCTTTTTGTAGATATTTCTTCCATTATATCAAAAGTTCAAGTTGCACTTTCGACTCCAATCTTCACTTTCTCTATTTTTATCCGACATATGCTAAGTAAAAGAAATTTCCGTTTGTTGAAACCGTTTGAGAGAAAGCTTGCTCTAACAGGTGTAGGAGGTGTGAGTGAGATGAAGCATGTGCGTCTAATTAAAAAAGCACAAAAAGGGAATGTCCCGGCATTTGAGAAATTAATGCTGATGTATCAGGAGCGTTTATATAAAACGGCTTTTCTCTACACAAGAAATAAAGAGGATTCGTTAGATGCTGTTCAGGAGACGGTATTTAAAGCGTTTAAGCATCTATCTGGCTTGAAAGAACCAGCTTATTTTTCTAGCTGGCTGACTCGGATTTTGATTCATACAATTTTTGCGATGAAGAAAAAGCAGCAAGATGTTGTTCCGTTTGATCAGCAGCACGAAAGCGTTGAGCGGAATGATTTTCTGGAAGACAAGCTAGATTTAAAACATGCACTTGATGTGTTAGACGAGCAATACCAGATTGTGATTCAGCTATTTTATTTTCAAGATTATTCGATTTCGATGATTTCTAAACAGATGGGGTTGCCTGAAGGAACGGTCAAAACTCATTTGTATCGAGCAAGAAAGTTATTAAAGCAAACGTTGGAAAAGGAGGAGAGTGTCGATGGAACGAAAAGAAATGAAAAAGCTTTATGATGAGATTGAAGTACCAAAGGTTGAAGTAACCTCTGCAATTCGCCAAGCAATAGGAGATGTGAAAGCGGAAAAGAAAAGACGTTGGTTCACATGGAATTGGAGAACGCCAATATATTCTGTCATCATACTAATCGTTCTTTATTTTTCATCAGGCTTCCTTTTTCCTTCTCTTAATACAGCGATGGCACGTGTCCCGATTATTGGACAGTTTTATATGATGTTTCACGATAAAGTAGGAATGTCTCTTTTTCAGAGTGATTTGGTGAAGCACGTCAATGAGGGGGCTGAATCAAGAGGGGTTACTGTGAAAGTAAACAGTGTGTACTATGATGCAGGGCGGCTTGTTTATACGTTTACTGTGGAGAATTTCCATACAAAAGAAGATGTTGTATCGTTTAGAGTGAATCCAGAAAAAATCGATGGAAACTTTCAACTGAATTTTGATAAAACAGAGTTAAAAAAATTAAAAGATGGCCGCTATGTTGGGCAGACGGAAGTCTATACAAATGGACAAACGATCAAACAAGGTCAACAAGTACCGCTTGTTATTTCGAAGATTGGGGATATTGTAGGAAATTGGCGCTTCAAGTTACCTGTGGTCAAGCAAAAAACCACTTTATTAGCGGGACAAAAAGACGTGTCTATTTTAAATGGACGTTATCAAATAAGAAACGTAAAGGTAGAAAATGGAGTGAATGGCTCTGCTATTCAATATGCCATTGATTACAATGGTTTTGCCAAAGATGATAAAGTCAGTATAGATGGAATGAAAGATAATTTAGGAAATGAGTATCAGCTTGAGATTGGAACCGTTTTAAGAAAGAAACAACTGACTTCTGACAAAACTAGAAAAGATCATTTGACGATTTTGAATCAACCGATTAATCCAAAGGCGACTGAATTGACATTTTACACGGATGTGAGAAACGAACGAGAATACAGCCACATCATTCCTCTTCAGACAAAGCTGCCTATTCAGTTCAAAACAAAACACCATGGCATCGGAATCAAAATCAATAAGATAGAGCAAAAAGACCGTTCTGTGATCGTTGATTATCAATTTACTGGAGTAGATCAAAAAGAATTAGATCAGGATGTGATGGAGAATATAGGTGAATTCATTGGATTAGGCGATGTTGAAAAGATGAAATCATGGCCCGATCCACAAGCAGACTATGAAAGCGGATATTACTTGAAGGGGAACCATGCGAAAGTGACGAATTTAAAGACAGCTTCCATGCAATCCACCTTTGAATTTGATGATAAGAATCTAGAGACTTTATCATTAAACCATTTTTCTTTTAAAGAATATGGTCTTTATCTTGATTTGTCAGAACTGAATATGTTGGCACCGCACAAAGAAATAAAGGTAACCATTCCAGTCAAAAAAGAAACATCAAAAGCTAGTCAATAAATAAAAGAGCGAACATGGTTATACATGTTCGCTCTTTGTCTGCTTTTGGACCAGCCGATGACGATGGAACGAGTACCGAATCAACATGAATGCGACAAAACTGGCTAAACCGCCAATCCAGCTTAAGTTCGTGACATTTGTATATTGTATAATCACACCGCCCATTGACGATCCGAGCATCATGCCGATATTCATAATCGCTGTATTAAAACTCAGCACGGTTTCTGATGCTTGGGGTTTTAGAGAGATGAGGTAAAACTGTTTCGCCGGAGTTGTCGTCCATGTAGCGATGCCCCATATGGCAAGCGTAATCAAGATGCTTATTGTAGAGAATTGCGTAAAGAATATGGCAAAGAGAGCGAGCATCTGGATCATGATGCTGATCGAGATGGTTCGGCTTGGTCCCCATTGATCAACGGCGAAGCCGCCAAATCGTGAGCCTATAAAAGCAGCGATTCCTAAAATGAGTAAGGCGATACTTGTCATTTCAAGAGAGAAGCCAGCAGTCTGTCGTAATAAAGGCGAGATATAAGCGAATACCATTGTGTAGCCTAAGATCCAAAAGACGGTCGTGGCTAATCCGCTGATCACCCTGCGATCTTGAAGGAGATGTAATTGCTGCTTCAATGGCAGATGTGAATGTCCCTCCATGCGTGGCAGTAATTGATAAAGCAGTAGTAAAAGACAAGCAGTACCTAGTGCAATGATGAGAAAAATATAGTGCCAATCCACATGACCTGATAGAAATGTGCCAATAGGGACACCAAGTACGAGTGAAACGGTAAAACCAGTAATGACCGTTGCCATCGCACTTCCCTTTTTTTCTGGAGGGGCGATCTGCGCTGCATAATTCGTGGCGACGACAATATATAAGCCGCCACTCATGGCCATGATGACTCGGGATAGCAGGAGCAGCACAAAGTGTTGACTAAAAAAGGCGACCACATTGCCTAAAATAAACACAAAAATAGCCGATAACAGAACCTTTTTTCGGTTCAATTTCGATGTTGCCATGACTAAAAAGAGAGCACCTACTGCATAAAAGAGAGAGTAAATGGTGATAAGCTGCCCGGCAGCAGGAATAGAGATGTTTAAATCAACAGAAATCATATCAAGAATGCCTGACACGACGAATTCTGACGTGCCTGTGACGAATGAACCGACAGCTAAAAGAATAATCAATAGCTGATAGGATGTGTTTTTCATTTTTGAACCCTTCCTTCAATTTGATACGTTGTATTTAGTTTAAATTCCGTGCTAACATAAGTAAAATTGATGTTTTTCATGAAGGAGATGAGGGAATACTCATGAGCTTTGTTCGCTTTGATATTATCGCAAAAGTGGTCGAGCTTGGCAGTTTTACCGCAGCAGCTGAAGCATTAAATATGACGCAGTCCGCGGTAAGTCATGCGGTGGCGAGTTTAGAAACGGAGTGGGGGGTGTCCTTATTCATTCGTGATCGAAAAAAGGGCATCATGCTGACAGATATTGGTCAAACGCTTCTCCCGCATATTAGAGAAGTGTTAAATAGGGTGGAGAAGATCCAGCAGGAGATTGCGTTAACGAAAAATATCGAAACGGGCTTGATTCGTATCGGAACTTTTGCCAGTGCATCAGCTTGTTTATTGCCTAAGCTGCTTGTGAGCTATCAGAAAAAGCATCCGAAAATCGATTTTAAATTTTATGAGGGAACGTATGAAGAAATATTGGAGTGGTTAGACTCTGGCATCATTGATGTTGGTTTTGTTGTGAAAGGTCATGCAGATGAAGCCTTTGACTTGCTGCCGCTGATCAAAGATGAGATGGTGGTCGCCTATCATCCAAATCATCGTTTTCACCAGCAGTCCATTGTAGACATCACAGATTTGGCGGATGAACCATTTATTATGCCGACTGGCATGTATCAATCACATGTAGAGGATATTTTTTCTGAGGCTCAATTGAAGCCAGCTACTTTATTTGAAGTACACGATTGTACGACCATTGCTCGTATGGTTGGGGAAGGGCTTGGTGTCACGATAGGTCCTGAGCTGTTTTTAAAAACGCAGCAGCTTGTGCACATTCGACAGTTGAATGTCTCTCATCATCGTGAGGTTGCGCTCGCCTGTCCGTCTCTCTCCCAAGCTTCTCCGGCAGTGAAAGAGTTTTTTCGTGTAGCTGAAACGGTATTTGCAAAAGAGAAGGATTTGGGGAAGGGTGTATAAAGAACTAGATGTGATTTTCCAAATTCGTGTAATAAGACGAATGAAGCGGACATTTCTTTGAAAAATTTTCGCTTTTCGTATTGTGTTTTAAAAATGAAGTTGGTATTTGAATCAATAGACATAGAATTAAAAAGAAGAAGGAAACATTGTTCGACGAACTTTTTCTAGAAGCGTAATTATTGAAAGAATTCAAGTGGTAACATCTCAATAAACTTGAGAAAATAAATAAAGACCCGAACTCAACTAATGTGGTAATAGTGAAATTCCATTACATTGGGTGACAGTAGGGGATTTTTTAAACTTATGATTGATATGGATATCAGAAGTTTGTTTTTTAGAATGATTAAAAGTAATAATAAAGAAATTCATTTTTTCCACAGAGCAAGTTTTAACGATCGAGATAAAGTTGCGGTTTAGAATTTGGTTCATAATCAGTGCACCAAAGTAATTGCTGAAATAAAAAGGTTTGTTATCACAGTCAGCTTTGGGATCAGCTTTTTTTGTGACATTACATATTCCATTTGCTGGTCAAGCTTATCAATCGAATTAAGCTAAGCAACATAATCTGAATGCGGATTTATAAATGAAATAAATATCAGTTTTCATTGATTTTATTTGTAATCCTAGTATTAATGCCACTTTGGTGGCACGCGGTTTCATTTTGATAAGTAGATGTGCGCTTGTCCTCAGTATCTTCGATAGTTGCTTGTTTTAAGATCAGTCTTTCAGCATGTGTCGCTGGAAAAAGATTGTTTATCCACTATGCGATGTTTTTTGTTCTGCACATGCATGCTTTACAATAGAAAATTCCTTCATTCCTCAGTCAAGCCTTTATTTTTGTCATTCTTCTTTTCTTTTTGGAGGGATTTCTTGAATATAAAAATATTGATGGTAAATTATAATAAATTATATTGTTGTAATCCTTATTTTTATTAAGCGGATTATTAAAGTAATACGTGATAATATACATAGTAATCAAAGTGAGATAATATAGATTTTATTTAAAATTTACCCAAATAATGTTGTTTTTTCAAAAAAATGATGATATTGTAGATTTAAAAATGTGAGGTTAGTATGATTAAAAAAATTCATTATGTTATTGAAGCGTGTTTATTAGTAGTTGTTCTAATTTTAGGAGGGATGATACTTAAAAATTATAAAAAAGAAAATCAAGTGGTAGCTAAAATAGGCGAGGAAGAATTAACAATGAAAGATGTTCAAAAAAAATTGCTAGGCAAACCCTATGATACAGCAGTTGATAATCTTATCAACTCTAGTTTAATTGATCAGCAATTCATAAAAGAAAAAGGCGAAATAGCGGATAAAGATAGAATTCTTCAGTTTCCTTACATAAAATTAGCTGATTCTACAAAAAAAAACCTATCTGACAAAGATACAAAAGAATATGTAGATGAATATCTCAAGGTTAAATTCCTAGCTCAAAAATTTCAGTTAATAACAGAGGAAGAAATTGAGAATTTTTTGGAAGAGGAAAAACAATCATTTGGGACAAAGATTTCTAAAATAAAGGTTTTTGAAGGAGAGCATAATCAACTTTCGGAGTTTGAAAGTGAATTAGAGAAAGGGAAACAAATAAACAAAATAGCTGAAGATTTAGATATAAATGGAGAAAATGAAGAAGTTTTTTCTAGTTATAATGAATATGGAATAGATTTCACCGAAATGAAGCAAGGTGAATACAAACATAATATGAATGATTCGAATATTAGTCATGAATCATCGCATAACCACGGTAGTAAACATCAAATTATATATTTATACAAAACTCAAAGTGTAAATAAAAATTTATATAATGTGAAAAAAAACAAATCAATGATATTAAATGTTTACTTCAGTAAAAACTATAATAATATTCGTGCTAAACTTTTAAATAATTTAATGAATAATTATGATATCAAAAAGTAAAATATTTTTTTTTATATTTGTATTATTTGTTGGTAGTATCGTCTATTTAAGTTTTAATGAAAGAGATTTAGTGAAGTTAAAAAAAACTCAAAAAGTTGGTGGGATTGAAAGTCTTGAAATGCCTAGTTGTGAAAATGAGGAATATATCAGAGTTGCAATTCTAGATACACTTAATAGTATAGAAGGAATTAATTATGCTGATGAAATAAATATAGATACTTCTCTAAAAAGCAAGACACATTCTGATGAGATATTGTCTATTGTAAGTTCTCTCACAACAAAAAATACTAAAATTGATTTATTTGTTATATCAGATGAAAAAGGAAAAATTTCAAAAGATTTGGTTTGGGAAAATTTAAAAACAATTCTTGGTAAAGACTATGATGTTGTGAATATGAGTTTTTATTTAAAATCTGGAGATTTAAAAATTGATCAACTCTTAGAGCAGCTGTATAACAAAAATGTCGCACTTGTAAGCTCTTCTGGAAATCAAGGTCTAAAAAAAAATAACTACCCCTCATCTAATACAAAAGTTTTAAGTGTTGGAGGCATAAAAGATACAGGAGAAAAGTGGATTAATTCAAATTATGGTTATATAGATTTTGTTATGCCTGTTCAAATTAAAAGTTATATAGATGGAGAGCAAATAGAGGGAACTTCTGTTTCAGCTGCTATTTTAACAGCATTTATAGCTAATATGAAGAATTGTTTTTTCATTAAAAACAATACTGAATTATATAAAAAATTAGTAGTTCTAGCAGGAAAAACAGAAAGAGATTCACAGATTGGTTATGGTCAACCGAATTATAAAAATATGAGGTGAAGTATGTATGTCTAAACTTAAGTTTTTAATATTAATTATATTTTTATCAGGATTGTTTTTACCGCTAAATGTAAACGCAGAAGAAGTAAATGGAGTAGAATTAAAAGTTAAAAAAATTGTTAAGCAAATTCTACCTATTGAAGAAAGTATGCCAGAGTCTGTTATTAAAACTTATACTGATGGTGGATGGAGCTTAAATGAAGATTTAAAACAATTAGAAAGAGTAGTGACTTATCAAGGTGAGGAAATTGAAGTTGATGGTGAAAAAGCAAAAACTGATTCTAATGGAGAAGCTGTTTTTGAACTAAATGATACAGAAGATGTTGATGTGTCTGTTAAAAATATCCTTACAAGTGATGTAAAGACCAAGTCAATTGAAATTAATAAACAAAAAAACGAAACAGTTATTTATGAAAATGTTGACTTAACTGGTATAATAAAGAATATGGGGGGCGAAGAAGAGTCAATAGAAGAGCAGGTAGAAGGAGACGGTGAAGTACAAATTGGTGGACTGAAAAACGGACAAAAACCTAAGCGTGGAGCATATGTACATTGTAATAGGTTTAATGGATTTACTGGAGATGGTAGATATTACAGTAAAACGAAGCATCCTGTTAAAGCAAACATCAATTTTTTTCAAAGTGATTGTGATGTAGCATTAGCTAGAAGTTTTAAATGTTTAAAAGATTATACCAATAGCCCTTACTGCTCGACTAAGAATAAAAGTACAGCTGGAAAATGTTCTCCTAATATTGCTAAGCATTCAAGACTCTATCATAAACATACAGGTTGGTTCTCACCTAGTAAATAACAAGGAGGAAGATCAGAATTTTGGGAGTTTTTATTATTACAGGTTTAGTATTAATATTTTTAATTTCTTTTATGTTTTTTAAGAAGTTTTTAAGTTTGAAATTAATTTCAATAATAAGTGTTTTGTTTTTAACAATAATAATTGTTCTTTATGTATTATTTTTTGTGAATTTTCATTCAGTATCTCTTAAAGACGAATCATTAGGCGGTTTTAAAATTGGGCAAGAGATTGATAATCATATACTTAAGAAAAGTGATCAATTTTCATCTGATAATGAATTCGTATATTCAAAAAAGGGGGATGAGGATTTTTTAGTAACATCTAATAAAGATGATAATATAATCTCCATTACTAACCAATCACAAGACCAAAAAATTAAAACATCTAAAGGTATTAAGATTTTTGATACGTTTCAGGATGTAATAAAAATGTATGGGAAAGAATACAAAAACCTTTGGTTTGTAGAAGGGTATGAAACAGGTATTCAGTATCAAGATAAAGATGAACAGCTTCTCCTAGAATTTTTCTTTAATGAAGATAAATTGTACCGTATTGAATTAATTAAAAAGTGATGCGCTAAATTTTTGAAATAGTATAGCTTGATTTTTTTCCTGTTAGAAAGTTTATCTTTTTTCATGCTTTCTATGTTTCTTAGCAATTTCGAATATTTAGATAAGAAGTAACAAGAACTAGATGTGATTTTCCAAATTCGTGTAATAATACGAATGAAGCGGACATTTCTTTGAAAAATGTTCGCTTTTCATATTGTCTTTTAAAAATGAAGTTGGTACAATAGACACAGAAATCAAATAGATAGAAGTCGTATAATGGCGGGGATATGGCCCGCAAGTTTCTACCAAGCTACCGTAAATAGCTTGACTACGTCAATTCACACTCGTTTGATATAAATCATGCATTGTTCTTGTTTTATGTCATCGTCTGAATTCACATATGTAGTCAAGCGTCCCAAAACTGTTGGGGCGTTTTTTATTTGACTTGTGAATGGGGCAGACTAAAGCAAAAGGACATGAAGGGAGTCAGTTGGCTTGAAACAGTTTTTTCAATTTGATGAGTTAGGAACGAATTACCGCAGAGAAATCATCGGTGGTTTAACCACATTTTTGTCGATGGCTTACATTTTGTTTGTCAATCCGATCACACTTGCTTTAGTGTCGGTACCGGATTTTCCAGATAAATTACGAATTGATCAGGGCGCTGTCTTTACTGCGACGGCGTTAGCCTCTGCCACAGGGTGTATTCTGATGGGGCTGATTGCCAGGTATCCAATTGCGATTGCCCCAGGTATGGGCTTGAATGCCTTTTTTGCCTTTTCGGTTGTTCTTGGCATGGGCATCACATGGGAAGCAGCACTTTCTGGTGTATTTGTTTCAGGATTGATTTTCGTTGCCCTTTCTTTAACAGGTTTCCGTGAAAAAATCATCAATGCCATTCCGGCTGAGCTAAAGCTGGCGGTTGGTGCAGGTATTGGTCTATTCATTACGTTTGTCGGTCTGCAAGGCTCTGGCATAATTGCCAATAACGATAATACGCTCGTTTCCATTGGGAACATTCATAGTGGTCCTGTCTTATTAACGGTTTTTGGTATCGTGGTGACTGTCATTTTAATGGTTCTGCGAGTGAATGCAGGTGTCTTCATTGGGATGCTTGTGACAGCTATTGCAGGAATGATTGTTGGTCTTGTCCCAGTACCGACGCAAATTGTGGGAAGTATTCCAAGCTTATCTCCAACCTTTGGACAAGCCTTGATTCACTTGCCAGACATCTTCTCGATTCAAATGCTTGTCGTGATTTTAACGTTCTTATTCGTTGGGTTCTTTGATACAGCAGGAACGCTTGTGGCTGTTGCAACCCAAGCTGGTTTAATGAAAAATAATGAGCTGCCGCGTGCAGGAAGAGCACTTCTAGCGGATTCATCTTCAATTGTTGTAGGTTCTGTTCTTGGAACATCGACGACAACATCTTATGTTGAATCTAGCTCAGGTGTTGCTGCTGGTGCGCGTTCAGGATTTGCAGCTGTCGTGACAGGTATTTTCTTCTTGCTTGCGATGTTCTTCTCACCGCTTTTATCCATCGTTACATCGAATGTGACAGCACCTGCTTTAATCATTGTTGGTGCACTGATGGTCGCTCCGCTTGCGAAGATTGCATGGGATCGTTTTGAAATCGCCGTACCAGCATTCTTAACGATGATTATGATGCCACTCACATACAGTATTGCAACAGGGATTGCGGTTGGCTTTATTTTCTACCCGATTACGATGATCTTTAAAGGGAAAGCCAAAGAAGTACATCCGATTATGTACGGATTGTTTGTGATCTTTATTCTCTACTTTGCTTTCTTAAATCATTAATGGTTCGCCTGAAACAGCAGCTCATGGAGCTGCTGTTTTTTTGTTTTGCCCTAATTTTCTTGCCATTTTAAAACCTCTGATGCCCTTTAGCCGTCTATTCGTATGAACGTCAAGGAATCTTGACTGAACAGAGAGACTCCGCTACTTTAAGAGGAGTCATCCTTACAGGTCATTCGTATGAGCCTGTAAGGATTGTGCTGGATAGGAGTTGATATGAGATGTTAGAAAAAGATGAAGAGCAAAGTACATCAGACGTAAAAAATGAAGAGCCATCAATAGATCAAGAAACGAGACAATCCCGTCTTAGCAGAAGCGCCGCAAAACGTGGAAGAACGTCGAAAGTAAAAGCGGCAGCGGATGATGAGCGTTCTACCATTCAGCGCATGCTGCAAGGTGTAGGAGGCGCGTTTAAGCGCTATGGCTCATATGGACTTGCGATGTTAAAATCACCGAGCCGGGCCATCAATCAAGCGGAAACATTACGGATGAAGTACGCCTGGATCTCGATTGTGTTATTCAGCGTGTTTTTTGCTTTAGGCAACTATGTTCAATTAAAGGCGTCAAAGACTCGTTTATTAGGCTTTGGCATTCATTACTCTTTTGGTGACGCCTTTTTGAGGGTAGCGGTTTTTACACTCATTCTGCTCACATTGATGATGCTGACCGTCTGGTTACTCGGAAAATACATGTTAAAAGGAAACATATCACTGAAAGAAGTGATCATGAAGTTTGGTGCCGCACTTGTACCGGTTTTGGTTTTATCGATCCTTTGGCTTGTATTTGCCATGCTGAATATTCCATATGTGACGGTCATTTTATCTGTGATGATGTTTTTTGGTCTCCAGTTGATTGCGGTCGTGCTGTTTCGCTCAATTCAATCGGAGCATGAAGCGGTGCGCGGTGATTTGATGTATGCCGGCTGGATCTTTTTATTGGTGGAGCTTGTCATCATTGCATTGCTCTGGGGCATTGTCGGAGAGTATTTGATTCCTTCACTTGTGCCTGTTCGATTTGGATAATACACAGACTGAAAACCTCCTTTTATGAAAAAGGAGGTTCAGCGTGTAGACAAACCCTCGCATTCGGTGTCAGTCCTGCGTGCTGGTGCTCGCGAATGTCAAATTCGCTCCGCGCCAGTACTCGTCCTTTCTAGACTGCAAAGGTTTTCTATCACGCTGACAAGGAGACAAAGGGCTAAAATCAAGATCATTTTAGCCCTTTGTCAACAATCTGAAACCTCCTTTTTTGAAAAAGGAGGTTTTCATGTTGAGAAGAGGAAAAAACGGGTAAACTCTTGGTAACAAAGACCACCGTTCTTGTCGAAAGATATATGTGTTTTTCTCGCGCAAATTTGATTGTATCAAGGTATGTTCTCTAGTAGAATATGGGGTGCTTTATTTGATTTTTTAGTGCAGGGGGTTCGAATCGTGCTTCAACAACTTTTATCCAATGCGTTTACCATGGTTTTGATCATTTTAGTGATTAATATTGTCTATGTCTCTTTTTCCACCATGCGTTTGATTTTAACAATGAAAGGCAGACGGTACGCAGCAGCTTTTGCTGGTACGATTGAAATGCTGATTTATGTGATTGGATTAAGTATCGTACTTGATAACTTAGATCAAATCCAAAATGTCATTGCGTATGCGTTAGGTTATGGGATGGGGATCATTGTCGGGATGAAAATTGAAGAGAAGCTGGCACTTGGCTACACAACTGTTAACGTGATCACAAAAGAATTAGATGTCGATCTCCCAAGGCAATTGAGAGAAAAAGGATATGGTGTCACCAGCTGGGTAGCAGGCGGTCTTGAAGGAGACCGGACAGCATTGCAAATTTTAACACCGAGGAAATATGAACTGCAATTATATGAAACGATTAAAACGCTGGATTCAAAGGCATTTATCATTTCATATGAGCCCAAATCGATTCATGGCGGCTTCTGGGTGAAGGCTGTGAAGAAAAGGAGAATTAAAGAATGACCGCAAAACCAAAGAAGAAGAAATTCTATGTGGAAGACAACATGACGATCGATCAAGTGTTGTCCCAGATGGCAGCGGAAGGCTACTCGCCTGTCCGACGAATGGAGGAGCCCATTTTTCAGGAAAAGAAGGAAAATGGGTCGATTCAGATCATTCCGATTGGGAAAAAAATCGTATTTGAAGGAAAAATAGTCTAAATCCGAACATTAAAACGACGACTTCATAGATTGTTCGATAAATCCGTTGACATCATGAACATCCGTTGTTAAGATAAACATGAAATCAAAACACGAACCTCATATAATCTTGGGAATATGGCCCATAAGTTTCTACCCAGTTACCGTAAATGACTGGACTATGCAGGATAGTGAACAAAACTGACATGGCGTTTCAAAAGCGAACAGCGCTTACCATGGCCCGGTTTGTGTTGCTTCCTAACAATGCAATGCAAATCGGGCCTTTTTGTTCGGCGTTTGACAAGCTGCTTAGGTTTGGGAAGCGTGTCAAACGATACAAAATCGAATATCAGCTTAAAGGTGGGGACAAAATGAAGCCGCTTGTAGGTGTCATCATGGGAAGTACATCTGATTGGGAAACAATGAAAAATGCGTGCGATATCTTAGAGGAATTAGACATTCCCTATGAAAAACAGGTAGTATCCGCACATCGGACACCTGACTTGATGT
Source organism: Bacillus sp. SIMBA_005 (assembly GCF_046535585.1). Classification (NCBI taxonomy): domain Bacteria; kingdom Bacillati; phylum Bacillota; class Bacilli; order Caryophanales; family Bacillaceae; genus Bacillus; species Bacillus sp. SIMBA_005. The sequence goes on from NZ_JAWRWI010000006.1 coordinate 52,796, forward strand.
TTGAATATGCGGCAGAAGCAAGAGGTAAAGGACTAAAAGTCATCATTGCCGGTGCTGGAGGCGCAGCACATTTACCGGGGATGGTCGCAGCAAAAACGACACTGCCGGTCATTGGTGTGCCCGTACAATCAAAAGCACTAAATGGGCTGGATTCCTTATTATCCATCGTTCAAATGCCAGGCGGTGTACCAGTTGCGACAGTGGCGATTGGCAAAGCCGGTGCAACAAATGCAGGCCTTCTAGCCGCACAAATGATTTCAGCTTTTGATGAAACAATCGCTGCTCGCCTTGAGGAAAGAAGAGAGCAAACAAAACAGACTGTACTAGAAAGCAGTGATCAGCTTGGCTAAGCAGACCATTTTTCCAAACGCAACCATCGGTATTATCGGCGGAGGACAGCTTGGCAGATATATGGCCGTCAGCGCAAAGCAAATGGGGTACCGGGCAGCTGTATTAGACCCAGTCGCACAATCTCCCTGTGGACAGGTTGCTGATACAGAAATCACAGCTGCATATAGTGACCTGGATGGAATCAGACAGCTCGCAGAAATCAGCGATGTCGTGACATATGAATTTGAAAATATTGATTACGATGCACTTAATCAATTGAAGGAAGAAGCCAATTTACCGCAAGGAAGTGAACTTCTTCTTTTAACGCAAAATCGTGAAACGGAGAAAAAAGGGATTGTAGATGCAGGCTGTGAAGTTGCGCCTTATCGCATCGTTCATGATGAAAAAGAGCTGGAAGACGCAGTAACCGTACTTGGTTTGCCAGCCGTTTTGAAAACATGCAGAGGCGGCTACGACGGAAAAGGGCAGTATGTGATCAAGGAAAAAGGACAGCTTCACGAAGCATCTGAATTGCTTACACATGGAACATGTATTTTAGAAAGCTGGGTCCCATTTCAAATGGAGCTCTCGGTGATCGTCACTCGTTCTATTCACGGGGAGATTGCGGTATTCCCAGTCGCTGAGAACATTCATAAGCACAACATTTTGTTCCAGAGCATTGTGCCTGCAAGAGTTGATGAAAGCATTCAGGAGAAGGCAAAAGTGCTGGCAACGACACTGGCTGAAAAGCTGGGGCTAGTGGGTACACTTGCTGTAGAACTGTTCCTGACAAACGAAGGAGAACTGCTCGTCAATGAACTGGCGCCTCGCCCGCATAATTCTGGTCATTATACGCTCGATTTATGTGAGACGAGTCAGTTTGAACAGCACGTTCGCGCGATATGCGGTTTACCGCTTGGCGGCACAGCCCTTTTGTCAGAGGGCATGATGGTGAACTTATTAGGCAATGAAGTAGACATCCCAATAGAGCATCCTGAGCTTCTCAAAGAAGCGAAGCTTTATCTATATGGAAAGCATGAAGTAAAAGCCGGCCGCAAAATGGGGCATATGACATTTATGAAACAGCTTGATGATGAATGGATGACAAACATCACAAAGATATGGACTGAAAGAGATGGAGGAAACGGGAAATGATCGAACGTTACGCACGACCAGAAATGTCAGCAATCTGGACAGAGGAAAACAAATTTAATGCATGGCTTGAAGTAGAAATTCTCGCTTGTGAAGCTTGGGCAGAGCTTGGTGTTATTCCAAAAGAAGACGTTGTGACTATGCGTAAGAATGCAAGCTTTGATATTGATCGTATTTTAGAGATTGAACAAGACACGCGCCATGACGTGGTTGCCTTTACGCGTGCTGTATCTGAATCTCTAGGAGAAGAAAGAAAGTGGGTTCATTACGGGCTAACATCTACAGACGTAGTGGATACGGCGCTTTCATATCTATTAAAGCAGGCAAACGATATCTTGCTCAAGGACATTGAGAGATTTGTTGACATCCTAAAAGAAAAAGCGAAAGAGCATAAATACACTGTCATGATGGGACGTACACACGGTGTACACGCTGAACCGACAACATTTGGCCTGAAGCTTGGTCTTTGGTACGAAGAAATGAAGCGTAACCTAGAACGTTTTAAACAAGCAAAAGCCGGTATCGAATTTGGTAAAATTTCTGGGGCTGTTGGCACATATGCGAACATCGACCCGTTTGTTGAGCAATATGTATGTGAGAAGCTTGGCATCAAAGCTGCACCAATCTCCACCCAAACCTTGCAGCGTGATCGTCATGCCGATTACATGGCTACTCTTGCACTCGTCGCAACAAGCATTGAGAAATTTGCTGTTGAAATCCGTGGTCTTCAAAAGAGTGAAACACGTGAAGTAGAAGAGTTCTTCGCAAAAGGACAAAAGGGATCATCAGCAATGCCGCATAAACGGAACCCAATCGGTTCTGAAAATATGACGGGAATTGCCCGCGTCATCCGTGGATATATGCTGACAGCTTATGAAAATGTACCACTTTGGCATGAGCGTGATATTTCTCATTCGTCTGCTGAACGCATCATTTTACCAGATGCAACGATTGCACTGAACTACATGCTAAACCGTTTCTCAAACATTGTGAAAAACTTGACGGTCTTCCCTGAGAACATGAAACGCAACATGGACCGCACACTTGGCTTGATTTACTCACAGCGTGTTCTTCTTGCATTAATCGATACAGGCATGGCACGTGAAGAGGCATATGATACGGTTCAGCCAAAGGCAATGGAAGCGTGGGAGAAGCAAGTGCCATTCCGTTCATTAGTAGAAGCGGAGGAAAAAATCACATCACGCTTAACACCTGAACAAATCGCTGACTGCTTCGATTACAACTATCACTTGAAAAATGTCGATATGATTTTCGAACGTCTAGGTCTTGTGTAAGAAAAGGGCCACCTGCTTGTCAGGTGCCCAATCCTGAAAATTGCCAACATTCAAATTAGGAGGCCAACCTGAATGACTGTGAAACAAGAACTTCTCTACGAAGGCAAAGCGAAAAAAATCTATCAGACCGATGACGAGCAAATTTTATATGTTGAATATAAAGACTCAGCGACAGCATTTAACGGCGAAAAGAAAGCTGAAATCGAAGGCAAAGGCAGACTGAACAACGAAATTTCAAGCTTAATCTTTCAAATGCTGCATGAGAAAGGGATCAACAATCACTTTGTGAAACGCCTTTCTGAAACAGAGCAGCTCATTCAAAAGGTACAGATTGTGCCGCTTGAAGTGGTTGTGCGAAATGTGGTGGCAGGCAGTATGTCAAAGCGCCTTGGCATTCCAGAGGGAACAAAACTGGATACACCATTGATCGAGTTTTACTACAAAGATGATGCACTCGGCGATCCGCTCATTACAGAAGATCATATTCGCATTTTACATGCAGCGACACCAGAGCAGGTCGAGGAAATGAAACAGATCACAAGACAAGTCAATGAAGAGTTAAAGCAAATCTTTTCAGACTGCCATGTGAATTTAATTGATTTCAAGCTTGAATTCGGAATAGATCACGAGAATCGTATTTTGCTAGCTGATGAGATTTCACCTGATACGTGCAGGCTTTGGGACAAAGAGACAAACGAAAAGCTTGATAAAGACGTGTTCAGACGAAACCTGGGCGGCTTAACAAATGCATACGAAGAAATTTTCAAAAGACTTGGAGGCCATAAACATGTATAAAGTGAAAATTTTTGTCAGCTTAAAAGAGAGCGTTCTTGATCCACAAGGAAGTGCCGTGCAGCACGCCTTGCACAGCATGTCTTATCAGGAAGTAAAGGATGTCCGTATCGGAAAATACATGGAGCTTGTCATTGAAAAATCAGATCGTGATTTAGACACAGTCGTCAAAGAAATGTGCGAAAAATTACTGGCCAACACGGTGATTGAAGATTACCGCTATGAGGTGGAGGAGGTTGTCGCACAGTGAAGTTTGCAGTGATCGTCTTGCCTGGCTCTAACTGTGATATCGATATGTACCATGCGATTCAAGATGAGTTAGGTGAACAAGTTGAATATGTATGGCACGACGAAACGAGTCTAGACGGATTTGACGGTGTACTCGTACCAGGCGGTTTCTCTTATGGGGATTACTTAAGATGCGGTGCGATTGCTCGCTTTTCAAACATCATGCCGGCGGTGAAAAAAGCAGCTGCGGAAGGAAAGCCTGTTCTTGGTGTTTGTAACGGGTTCCAAATTCTTCAGGAGCTTGGCATTCTTCCAGGTGCGATGAGACGAAATAAAGACTTAAAATTTATCTGTCGTCCAGTTGAACTCATTGTAGAGAACAACGAAACGCAATTTACAAGCGGCTATCTAAAAGGCGAATCCATTTCGGTTCCTGTAGCGCACGGTGAAGGAAACTTCTACTGTGATGAAGACACTTTAGCGAAGCTTATTGAAAATAACCAAATCGCTTTCACTTACGGAGACGATATTAACGGCAGTGTCAATCGAATTGCAGGTATTACGAATGAAGAGGGCAATGTACTCGGCATGATGCCGCACCCTGAGCGCGCGGTGGATTCATTACTAGGCAGCGCAGACGGACTTAAATTGTTTCAATCTATCGTGAAAAATTGGAGGGACACTCATGTCACTACTGCTTGAACCAAGTCACAAGCAAATTAAAGAAGAGAAATTGTATCAGCAAATGGGATTGAGTGATGAAGAATTCGCTTTAATCGAATCCATTATTGGCAGGCTGCCAAACTACACAGAAACGGGTATTTTTTCTGTCATGTGGTCAGAGCATTGCAGTTATAAAAACTCAAAGCCTGTTTTAAGCAAATTCCCGACAAAAGGAGAGCATGTTCTTCAAGGTCCAGGGGAAGGCGCTGGAATCGTTGATATTGGAGACAACCAAGCGGTTGTATTTAAAATCGAATCACATAACCATCCATCTGCGATTGAACCGTATCAAGGAGCAGCTACTGGTGTCGGCGGAATTATCCGTGATGTATTCTCCATGGGTGCGCGTCCAATTGCTGTACTAAACTCTCTTCGTTTTGGTGAACTGACTTCACCGCGTGTGAAGTACTTGTTTGAAGAAGTAGTGGCAGGGATCGCAGGCTATGGAAACTGTATCGGAATTCCTACAGTCGGCGGAGAAGTTCATTTTGATCAAAGCTATGAAGGCAATCCGCTCGTGAATGCGATGTGTGTTGGTTTAATCAATCATGAGGACATCAAAAAAGGGCAGGCAAAAGGTGTCGGCAACACGGTGATGTATGTTGGTGCTAAAACGGGACGTGACGGTATTCACGGTGCAACATTTGCGTCTGAAGAATTTTCTGATGAATCAGAAGAAAAACGTTCAGCGGTTCAAGTCGGTGATCCATTCATGGAAAAACTTTTGCTTGAAGCGTGCCTTGAAGTCATCAAAAACGATGCGCTCGTTGGAATTCAAGATATGGGAGCGGCTGGCTTAACAAGCTCAAGTGCGGAAATGGCGAGTAAAGCAGGATCTGGGATTGAGATGAATTTAGACCTCATTCCGCAGCGTGAAACAGGCATGTCCGCATACGAAATGATGCTGTCTGAATCACAAGAGAGAATGCTTCTAGTCATTGAAAAAGGCCGTGAGCAAGAAATCATTGATATTTTCGAAAAATACGATCTTGAAGCGGTATCAGTCGGTCATGTGACAGACGATAAAATGCTTCGTTTACTCCATCAAGGTGAAGTGGTGTGTGAGCTTCCTGTTGACGCTCTTGCAGAAGAAGCACCGGTTTATCATAAGCCGTCAAGTGAGCCTGCATACTATCGTGAGTTTTTAGAAACAAAAGTGGAAGCTCCAGCGATCACAGATGCAGCACAGACATTAAAGCAGCTCCTTCAGCAGCCAACGATTGCAAGTAAAGAATGGGTCTATGATCAGTATGACTACATGGTTCGGACAAATACCGTCGTTGCACCGGGCTCTGATGCTGGCGTTTTAAGAATCCGCGGAACGAAAAAAGCCCTAGCGATGACAACAGATTGTAACGCGCGCTATCTCTACCTTGATCCAGAGGTCGGCGGGAAAATCGCCGTCGCAGAAGCAGCACGTAACATTGTCTGCTCAGGCGCTCGTCCGCTAGCAGTGACAGATAACCTAAACTTCGGTAACCCAGAGAAACCAGAAATTTTCTGGCAAATTGAAAAGTCTGCTGACGGGATTAGCGAAGCTTGCCGCACGCTAAGCACACCAGTGATCGGTGGGAACGTCTCTTTATATAACGAATCAAGTGGAACAGCGATTTACCCAACTCCAGTTATTGGGATGGTTGGTTTGGTTGAAGATACTGCTCATATTACGACTCAATCGTTCAAGCAGGCTGGCGATGTGATTTTCGTCATTGGTGAGACAAAAGAAGAATTTGCAGGCAGTGAGCTTCAAAAGATGACAGAAGGCCGTATTTACGGAAAAGCACCAGAAATTGATTTGAACGTAGAGCTAGCGCGTCAAGAAGCTTTGCTAGCTGCGATTCAAAACGGTCTCGTTCAATCAGCACACGATGTGTCTGAAGGCGGACTTGGTGTAGCACTTGCTGAAAGTACATTTGGAACTGACGGACTTGGTGCAGATATCCAAATCGATTTAAACAGCGAAGCTTCATTATTCAGTGAAACACAGTCACGTTTTGTTGTCACAGTGAAACCGGAGCACCGCGAAGCGTTTGCTGCGGCTGTCAAAGATGCGAAAGAAGTTGGAACGGTGACAAATGATGGTGTGTTTACTGTCAAAAATCAAGAAGGACAACAATGGATTCATGCAGCGGTCAACGAGCTTGAACGTGCATGGAAAGGAGCGATCCCATGCTTGCTGAAATCAGAGGCTTAAATGAAGAGTGTGGTGTCTTTGGGGTTTGGGGACACGAAGAAGCCCCGCAAATCACATATTACGGATTGCATAGCCTTCAGCACCGAGGACAAGAAGGTGCGGGAATCATTGCAACAGATGGTGAGAACCTGACGTCACACAAAGGCCTTGGACTGATTACGGAAGTCTTTCAAAACGGTGAGCTAAAGGATTTGAAAGGAAAAGGTGCGATTGGACATGTTCGGTATGCGACAGCAGGTGGAGGCGGCTTTGAAAATGTGCAGCCCCTCTTCTTCCGTTCGCAAAACAATGGCAGCCTTGCCCTTGCTCATAATGGAAACTTAGTGAATGCAACGCAGTTAAAGCAGCAGCTAGAAAACCAAGGGAGTATTTTTCAGACCTCTTCTGATACCGAAGTGCTGGCTCATTTAATTAAGCGCAGTGGGCATATGGAATTAAAAGAGCAGATCAAAAATGCACTGTCCATGCTTAAGGGAGCCTATGCTTTCTTAATCATGACGGAAACAGAAATGATCGTGGCGCTTGATCCGAACGGTTTACGCCCGCTTTCACTTGGTATGCTTGGGGATGCTTATGTTGTCGCTTCTGAAACTTGTGCATTTGATGTTGTCGGTGCCACGTATTTACGTGATGTGGAGCCTGGCGAAATGCTGATTATTAATGATGAAGGCCTCAAATCTGAGCGCTTCTCGATGAACATTAACCGCAGCATGTGCAGCATGGAATACATTTATTTCTCAAGACCTGACAGCAATATTAACGGTATCAATGTGCATAGTGCGAGAAAGAATCTTGGCAAAAAGCTTGCTGAGGAAGCACATGTCGAAGCAGATGTTGTGACAGGTGTACCAGATTCCAGTATTTCTGCAGCGATTGGATATGCCGAAGCAACAGGTATTCCGTATGAGCTCGGATTGATTAAAAATCGTTATGTCGGCCGGACATTTATCCAGCCGTCTCAAGCATTGCGTGAGCAGGGCGTACGGATGAAACTGTCTGCTGTACGCGGTGTAGTCGAAGGAAAGCGTGTCGTGATGGTGGATGATTCCATCGTACGCGGGACAACAAGCCGCAGAATTGTCACGATGCTAAGAGAAGCGGGTGCGACGGAAGTCCATGTACGTATTAGTTCACCGCCAATCGCACATCCATGTTTTTATGGGATTGATACATCCACACACGAAGAGCTAATTGCGTCATCTCATTCAGTGGAAGAAATTAGACAGGAAATCGGTGCAGACACCATTGCATTTTTATCTGTAGACGGTTTAATGGACGGGATTGGCAGAAAGTATGATGATCCGCAGCGCGGTCAGTGTTTGGCATGCTTTACTGGGAAATACCCGACTGAAATATATGAAGATACGGTTCTTCCGCATGTGAAGGAAACGGTCCTGACGAAATAATCGAATAAAGGAGCAGCAGTCAAGATGAGTTGATATGCTGCTCTTTCATTCTGCCGAAAATACATGGAAAGCAGCAGCTAAAAGGAGTGAATGGGATGTCAGAAGCATATAAAAACGCCGGTGTCGACATCGAAGCAGGGTACGAAGCCGTCAAACGAATGAAAACACACGTTGAACGTACAAAACGAGCAGGTGTTATGGGCGCTCTAGGTGGATTTGGCGGTATGTTTGATCTATCTGAGCTGCCATACAAAAAGCCCGTTCTTGTTTCAGGAACAGATGGTGTCGGAACGAAATTAAAGCTTGCCTTTTTAATGAATAAACACGATACGATCGGCGTCGATGCCGTGGCCATGTGTGTCAACGATGTGCTTGCACAGGGGGCAGAACCGCTCTTTTTCTTAGATTACTTAGCCGTTGGAAAAGCAGATCCGGTAAAAATTGAATCGATTGTCAAAGGTGTGGCTGACGGATGTGAGCAGTCTGGTTCAGCACTTGTCGGCGGTGAGACAGCCGAAATGCCAGGTCTTTACACAGAAGAAGAATATGATATTGCTGGTTTTTCGGTAGGTGTCGTTGAAAAGGACGAAATCGTGACAGGAAACAGCATCAAAGAGGGACATTTGCTTATTGGACTCAGCTCAAGCGGAATTCATAGCAATGGATACTCTCTCGTTCGTAAAGTCTTGCTGGAAGACGCTGGTCTTGATTTGCATCAAACGTATGCACCTTTTACAAGACCGCTCGGTGAAGAGCTTCTTGAACCGACAAAAATTTATGTGAAGCCCGTTCTCAAACAAGTAAAAGCCGGCAAAGTTGACGGCATGGCACATGTAACAGGCGGCGGTTTTATTGAGAATTTACCACGTATGCTGCCTGAAGGTCTTGGCGTTGAGATTGATAACGGCTCATGGCCAGTACCACCCATTTTTTCCTTTATTCAAGAAAAAGGTCAGTTAAAGGCAGAAGAGATGTTCAACGTGTTTAATATGGGCATTGGCTTTGTCTTAGCTGTAAAAGAGGACGATCTTGTTAATGTGATTAGAGAGCTTGAACAGGATGGAGAGAAAGCATTTCTCATCGGACGTGTTCAAAAAGGAGAAGGTGTCACATTCGGCGGTGGAAGCCTCTCATGAAGAAGTTTGCGATCTTCGCCTCTGGAAGCGGGACGAACTTTCAAGCCATTATAGATACGTTAAAAGAAGAAAAGTGGCAGGCTGAGGCCGCCATTGTGATTTGTGATAAACCGGGTGCAAAGGTGCTGGAGCGTGCTGAGAAAGAAGGCATTCCCTCCTTTGCTTTTACCCCGAAGGCTTTTCCAAATAAAGCCGCTTTTGAACAAACGATCATCGAACAACTGAGGCTTCATGAAGTAGAATGGGTTTTCCTTGCGGGGTACATGAGACTGATTGGTCCGACATTACTTGAAGCATACAGAGGGAGAATCGTGAATATCCACCCATCCTTGCTGCCAGCCTTTCCAGGTCTTGATGCCATCGGACAAGCCTATCAAGCAGGCGTCAAAGTGGCAGGCATCACTGTCCATTTTGTCGATGAAGGGATGGATACAGGTCCGATTATTGACCAAGCCGCGATTTATATTGAACAAGGTGAAGAGCTTGAATCAATTGAAAAAAGAATGCATGAACTAGAACACACACTATATCCAAAAGTGATCAAATCACTTTTAGAATTATCTTAATGAGGTGACGAAGGCATGACGATCAAACGCGCATTAATCAGTGTTTCCGATAAAACGAATCTTGTACCTTTTGTGAAAGAATTAACAGAACTTGGTGTTGAAGTCATTTCAACTGGAGGTACTCATAAGCTTCTTCAAGAGAATGGCATTGATGTCATTGGGATTTCTGAAGTCACTGGATTCCCTGAAATCATGGACGGACGACTCAAAACGCTCCATCCGAACATTCATGGTGGATTATTGGCAGTGAGAGAAAACGATGAGCATATGGCACAGATTGAAAAGCATGGCATTCAGCCGATTGATCTTGTTGTCGTGAATCTCTATCCTTTCAAAGAGACGATCTCAAAAGACGATGTAACGTATGAAGAAGCAATTGAAAACATTGATATTGGCGGACCGGGAATGCTTCGTGCGGCATCGAAAAACCACCAAGACGTCACAGTGATTGTCGATCCTCGTGATTATGATACAGTCGTTCAGCAAATCAAAGAAGGCGGCGTGTCACTTGAGAAAAAACGTGAGCTTGCGGCGAAGGTATTCCGTCATACAGCTGCTTACGATGCCCTCATTGCGGATTATTTAACGAATTTTGTTGGCGAAACAGAGCCAGAACAGTTCACCGTCACGTTTGAGAAAAAACAATCCCTTCGTTATGGAGAAAACCCGCACCAAGCGGCGACTTTCTATGAAAATGCTCTTCCAAGCAAAGGTTCTTTAGCTACTGCAACGCAATTACATGGAAAAGAACTTTCCTACAACAACATTAAAGACGCAGATGCAGCTCTTCAAATCGTACGTGAATTTACGGAGCCAGCGGCTGTTGCTGTAAAGCATATGAACCCGTGCGGCGTTGGTACAGGAGAAACGATTGCAGAAGCATTTGACCGAGCATTCAAAGCAGATGAAACTTCTATTTTTGGCGGCATTGTGGCGCTTAACCGTGAAGTAGACAAGCAAACGGCCGAGGTGCTGCATACGATTTTCTTAGAAATCGTCATCGCTCCATCGTTTAGCCAAGAAGCGCTTGACGTGTTAACAGCGAAAAAGAACCTTCGTCTATTAACATTAGATGTAGAAGCAGATCTTGGGAAAAAAGAAAAGCAACTGACAAGTGTTCATGGCGGACTGCTTGTGCAGGATATTGATACGTATGGCTTAGAGGAAGCAACGATCTCTATTCCAACGAAAAGAGAACCTACAGAAGACGAATGGAAAGACTTAAAGCTTGCATGGAAAGTCGTCAAGCATGTGAAATCAAATGCGATTGTTCTCGCGAAAGATCAAATGACAGCAGGCATCGGCGCTGGTCAGATGAACCGCGTCGGCTCAGCAAATATTGCGATTGAGCAAGCAGGTGAAAAAGCGAAAGGAAGCGCACTAGGCTCTGATGCGTTCTTCCCAATGGGCGATACAGTGGAAGCTGCTGCAAAGGCAGGCGTCACAGCGATCATCCAGCCAGGTGGTTCCATTCGTGATGAAGAATCAATCCAAAAAGCAGATGAATACGGCATCGCCATGGTCTTCACTGGCGTTAGACATTTCAAACATTAAGGGGATGACAGTGTGAACGTATTAATTATCGGCAGAGGCGGAAGAGAGCATACCATCGCATGGAAAGTGAACCAAAGTGAACTTGTCAGCCAAGTATTTGTCGCACCCGGCAATGATGGAATGACAGATGCTGCGAAGCTTGTCCCAATCGACGAAGGTGATCATGAGGCATTAATTCATTTTGCAAAAGACAATGAAATCGGCTTAACGATTGTCGGTCCAGAGGTTCCTTTAATTGCAGGTGTCGTCGATGCATTTGAAGAGGCAGGTTTAAAGGTATTTGGTCCAAATGCAAAAGCCGCAGTCATTGAAGGCTCAAAGGAATTTGCAAAAGACTTAATGAAAAATTATGAGATCCCGACAGCCGCTTATGCCACCTTCACATCATTTGAAAAAGCGAAGGCATATGTGGAAGAAAAGGGTGCCCCAATTGTCATTAAAGCCGATGGTCTCGCAGCAGGAAAAGGCGTGACAGTCGCAATGACACTTGAAGAGGCGATCAGCTGCCTGCATGACTTTTTAGAGGATGAAAAGTTTGGCGATGCGAGTGCATCTGTCGTCATCGAGGAATTTTTAACAGGTGAGGAATTTTCATTGATGGCCTTTGTCAATGGAGAAAAGGTGTACCCAATGGTGATCGCGCAAGATCACAAACGTGCATTTGAAGATGACAAAGGACCGAATACCGGCGGGATGGGCGCTTATTCACCAGTTCCGCAAATTTCAGATGAAGTCGTCCAAAAAGCGGTGGAAGATGTCGTCAAACCGGCGGCTCGCGCAATGGTGCAGGAAGAGCGTCCGTTTACAGGCATTTTATATGCAGGCTTAATGCTTACGCCAGAAGGCTCAAAAGTCATTGAGTTCAACGCACGCTTTGGCGATCCTGAAACGCAGGTGGTTCTTCCTCGTCTTGAATCAGATCTAGTTCAAGTTTTCCTCGATATTCTAGACGGAAAAGATGTGGACTTACAGTGGAAAGACACTGCGGCTGTCAGTGTAGTTCTTGCATCAGAAGGATACCCTGAGGACTACGCAAAAGGTACGCCAATCGGCGCTTTGCAAACGACGGTGTCTGATGTCGTGACCTTCCACGCAGGAACAAAAAAAGAAAACGATCAATTCGTCACAAATGGCGGCCGTGTAGCGAATGTGACCGCATTTGACAACACATTTGAAGCGGCAAGATCAAGAGTGTATGAAGCGGTTGAAGAAATCATTCAGCCAGGTCTATTTTATCGCCGTGACATTGGCGCCCGTGCGCTGAAGGCTGCGGGGAAATCCGTTTAATCAAAACACCTTTCTATCTGATGAGATGGAAAGGTGTTTTTTGTTCATGAGAAGGGATGCCGATTGAATATGAAGAAGTAGTATGGGATCACGAATAGATATTGGGAGGAAACATGGAAATCATAGCATTTATTATCTTTGCAATCGTCATACTTATTTTATTTCTCATAACTATAAATAACGTCATGTTGATTGCCATTAAGCAGAATAAAATGAAAAAAGCCTCAGCCATTAGCTATATGATCATTTCAATTTTTTCTGGCATTGCTATTTCTTCATTTCTAATTTGGACATTCTTTATTAGCTGATTCATAGGAAAGGAATGAGTATATGGTGCAATTGAAGGAACTTGCGAACGAGCGTTTTTCTGCCTCGATCTGTATTGATTCATTTAATGAGCGAATCCGTTTGGATGACTACAGCGGCAGGGTGCGGGATGTGATTCAGTCGGTTCTAAAGGAAGCGGCGGACTGTAAGGCTTCTAAGGTCATTGTGAAAGTAAGACGTGAGCATGTGCCGCTTTTTTTAGAAAAAGGCTTTCGGCTTGAAGGGGTGTTTTCTCATTATTTCTTTGGAAGTGACGCTTACGGTATGTCGCTTTTTCTCACTGAGGATCGAATGAACAGTTCGTATTGGCTGGAGGAAGATGAGATCGTCGCATCCATTCAAGCAAAAGTAATCAAAAAAGACCAAGGCACATGGCAGGATGAGTATGTGATGAGAAAAGCCGATCCAAAGGATATTCACAAGCTGGCAAAGCTCTATGATACCGTCTTTGAAACGTACCCTACGCCAATGAACGAGTCAGATTATATTCAAAAGGTAATGGAGGAAGGGACCATTTTTTATGTTGTTGAACATGAGGGACACATTGTGAGTGCAGCATCCGCTGAGATCAATGCGCCGTATGGTCATGCAGAATTAACAGACTGTGCGACCCTTCCTTCATATAGAAAACTAGGATTCATGCATCATTTGATTCTAGCCCTTGAAAAAGAACTCCAGTCGATGCATATCTATGTCTTTTATTCTCTTGCCCGTGCACTGTCCTATGGAATGAATCAAGTATTTTATCAGCTCGGGTATACGTACACTGGGCGCTTTCAAAACAACTGCTATATTTTTGACAAAATGGAAGATATGAATCTATGGGTCAAAACGCCAAATGAATCATGAAATGGTTCTCATCTGATCAAGCAGACCAGATAGGCGGTACGCCATGATACTAAGCTGCAGCTTCATCCGATCATCAGTGGATTTGAGGCTGCAGCCTGTTCTCGTTTCAATTTGTTTCAGCCGGTAGCTTAACGTATGTCTATGAATAAATAATTCTCCCGCAGATTTTTGAATATTTTCATTGTGCGCCAAATACACTTCGAGTGTATGAATCAGGTCAGCCCCTTGTTTTTTCGTATATAGCAACGGACTTAACAGCTCCACGTAAAAATCATGCAAATTCATACCCGCTTCATTCATTTCAAGAAGCATCCCATATAAGCCGAGCTTTTGATAATGAATGATGCTCTCGTCTGTTTTTAAAAGCGGAAGAAGCCTAGCTGCATACTGCGCTTCCTTCGCGCTTTTTGCAAAGAGACTGATCTGGTCATAGGCTCTCCCGATACCAATGACAATCGGATGGACGGGGAAAAAATAAGACCAAGTGCTCCGGCATTCCTCTGCTGCGCGATACCACTCCGCTTCTTGAAACGCTTTTTTTCCTGCTGGTGTTAGGACAAAAATGGAATCGAGCCTTGTCTTTAGCAAAAAAGGAATATGTCTGCGTTCAAAGATCGACGTGAGTAATTGCGATAGACGCTGCATCATTTGGTGATCGAGCTGTGTGTGCTGATGCTGGAATTGAAAATAGATCACCACCTGCTCATCGCTCATATCATATTGTAGCTTTGTTGCTTGTTCGACCACGTAGTTTTCTTCTGTATATTGCTGCTGCAAAATATCATCTAACAAATGTCCCTGCATTTGGTTTTCTGTATCTTGAATGGCTTTTTGCTTCAACCATTCAATCGCATACACTGCCCCGGCATGCTCGATGGCAATCGCGTCGAGATGATGCCACGTATCCTTTTTCTTTAAAGACACAATAAACCCAAAAATATCACCCATCGCAATCACCGGACATGCGGCGAGGACGAACGCTCCGTACGTGTCATAGACGAGCCGCCCTTTCTCCTCTGCCTGCTTGAGAAGGGGCATGGTATCAATTGGTTCATGATCTGTCAGAAAGCCAAAAGCAGGAGAGTATGTCACTTCATCTTTGATGAGATGAGCCGCTGTTTGATGTAAAAAGACATCAAGAACGACAATGTTCGCTGCAGTGAGATGTGCCAGTTCCTCTGTAATTTGCGTTACATTTTTATTTCTTACATTTAATTGGGTCAGTCTTTGATGAATCGCGGATGAATATTTAAGCTGATGAAGCTGACTACTCACGATTTGTTCTAAGACGGCTTTTGTAATATCTGAGAAGTTGATGTGCGGCGGAATCTCAATGAGCGGAATGCCGCTGTTTTTCGCCGCTTGAATGAGTGATGCTGGAATGTCGCTTAAGTACACACCTTTATAAATCGCGATGGCTGATAGCCTTTGAGATTGAATCAATTCCTCAAGCCGGTCGCGTCTTTCTTGATTGTCCGCGAGTCCGAATCCGGTTGTGACGAGCAATTCTCCATCGGAAAGCCTCGACGTGTCTTCGATAATTTCAACGATGGTCACCCACTCAATGAGTCGGTCCAGTCCATTTTCTCCAGCAAGCAGCTTTGTTCCCTTCATGATATCGAGCGAAAGTGCATCTTTGACGAGAATCGCCATAGGCTCATGACCTCCTTTTGAACACTCTTATACACGATGTATAAAAAATGCGTCTGAAATTCGGGCATGTGGCGAATGGAGGATGACTGCCCTCTTGATTAAGCTAATCTTATAACAAGTATACAAAATTTTCTTGCGATTCATGAAAAAGAAAGAGGCAGCTGCTGACGAGAGAGGGAGGAATGGCAAAGTGGAGACTCGGGATTACTTAATCAAACCGATATTGAATCAGCATTATCCTGTGGCTGTGAAAGGAGAGGGAATATATTTATATGATCGGGATGGAAAAAAATATATAGATGGCTCATCGGGGGCTGTCACGGCAAGTATTGGACATGGCATACGTGAAATCATTGATGCCATGACCGAGCAAGCGGAAAAAGTGAGCTTTACGTACAGATCACAATTCACAAATGAACCAGCAGAAGAACTTGCTTATGAATTGAGTACGCTTTGTCCAGGTAACCTGAACTGGTCTTTTTTTGTCGGAAGTGGTTCAGAGGCAACGGAAACGGCTATGAAAATTGCTATTCAGCATTGGCAGGAGCAGGGAAAGGCTGAGAAGAATCACATTATCTCACGATGGATGAGTTATCACGGCATCACCCTCGGTGCACTGTCGATGTCAGGACATATTGCAAGGAGAGAGCGCTTTGAACCATTGCTCGAAAAGAATCCAGTGCTGTCTCCGCCATATAGCTATCGTTCATGGCTGCCGAAGGAAGAGGGCAAGCAGGTTGAATGGTATGTCCAGGAATTTCATACCGTCATTCAGCGTATAGGAAAAGAGAGGATTGCCGCTTTTATTGCAGAGCCGATTGTCGGAGCATCGGGAGCGGCGCTAGTACCGCCAGACGGATATTTTGAAGCCATGAAACGTGTCTGTGAGGAAAACGATATTTTAATGATTGCAGACGAAGTCATGACAGGCTTTGGACGAACTGGGAAAATGTTTGCGATGGAGCATTGGGGAGTTGTTCCAGATATTATGGTTCTCGGCAAAGGGATGAGTGCTGGCTATTCGCCGATTGCGGCAGCCGTCTCAGCAGATCATGTCATCGCGCCGATTCTGAGCGGTTCCGGATCTGTGATGGCAGGTCATACCTATAGCGGCAATCCGCTTTCAGCAGCCGTCTCACTGGCTGTTATTCGATATATGAAAAAACATCAGCTTCCTGAACGAGCGGATCTGTCTGGCCGCTATTTAATGAATGCATTAAAGGATTTACAAACAAACCATTTCATCATAGGAGATGTGAGAGGAAAGGGACTGCTCATTGGCATCGAGTTTGTCGCAGACCGCTTATCGAAAACCCCATTTCCTGCCCATGCTCAAATGACGCATTTAGTCGTTGAGACAGCCAAGCAAAACGGCTTGCTCGTATACCCAGCAAGCGCTGGCGAGGATGGAGTAGGAGGTGCAGCGGTCATGATTGCACCGCCGCTTTCTATCACGCAGCAGGAGATGGATGAACTCATTCAATTATTTGAGCAGACAATCACGCAGGTCGAACAAGAAGTCATCAACAGGGGGTTTTTCCCATCTGCGATGTAGGGAGGAAAGATGATGAACAAAACAGTGAATGTAGGTGAAGTGATCACGCATTTTAGGGACGGAATGACCATCATGTTTGGCGGGTTTGGCGGCGTAGGGTCACCGCCATCATTGATCGAGGCCATTTTAGAAGCCAATATCAAGGACCTGACATTGATCGGAAACGATGCAGGCTTCCCGAAAATAGGTGTTGGCCGGCTGATCACAGAAGGAAGAGTCAAGAAGATCATTGCTTCTCATATTGGCTCAAATCCAATAGCCGGACAGAAAATGCAGGCAGGTACACTAGACGTTCATTTTTACCCGCAGGGCATTCTAGCAGAAAAAATACGAGCAGGCGGGATGGGCTTGGCAGGCATTGTGACAGATGTCGGCATGGATAGCCTCAATCTCGATAAGAAGCAGCTCGTGCCGTTAAACGGAAAGACCTATATCGTTGAGCCTGCGCTGACAGCGGATATTGCCATTGTGAATGCCCTCAAAGCAGACGAAGCAGGAAATCTGATATTTGATAAAAGTGCACGGAATACAAACCCGATTGTGGCGATGGCAGGAGACTGGACCATTGCGGAAGTGGAAGAGATTGTGCCTGTAGGTAGTCTACATCCAGAGGAAATCGTGACACCAGGCGTATTTGTGAACCAGATTGTGCAATCAAAAGGAGTGAACTGGACATGGGCATGGGAGACAACGATATAAGACACCGCATAGCCAGACGGGCGGCGCAGGAAATTGAAGATGGCATGATCGTCAATCTTGGGATCGGCATCCCAACCCTTGCGGCTGATTACATTCCAGCGCATTACAACGTATGGCTGCATGCTGAAAACGGCATTATGGGGGCAGGCGCCTCACCAGTACAAGGGGAAGAAGATCCTAATTTGTGCAATGCCGGCGGCTTTCCTATTACGTTAACAAAAGGCGGCTCATACATGGACAGCACGACTGCTTTTGGCATCATTCGAAAAGGCATGCTGGATATGACCATTTTAGGTGCACTTGAAGTAAGCAGTCAGGGCGATCTTGCGAATTGGATTGTGCCAGGTAAACGAGTACCTGGGATGGGCGGAGCGATTGAGCTTGCGCAAAAGGCGAAAAAAGTTGTGGTGGTGATGAGCCACCTCGATAAACACGGTGAGTCAAAGGTGAAATCAGCCTGTACACTTCCTTTAACTGCTAAGTCTTGTGTGGATCTGATCATTACAGATATGGCAGTCATTGAGGTCAAATCGCAGCTGCTCATTTTACGTGAAGTCATGCCGCCGTATCAGCCGGAAGATGTCATAAGGGCGACAGAGGCACCTTTAATTTTAGCGCCTGATGTCAAATCTGTTGTGTAGAAAGGATGAATGACTTGCAGCCAATCACACGTATCAGAAGCTGGATGAGAGAGCACCAAGATGAAGCGATTGCGCTTCTTCAGCAAATGGTGCAATGTGAGAGCACCCAAGGAAATGAACAAGGTGTGCAGCAAATCGTAGCAAATAAGCTGTCCGCCATTGGTTTTGATGTAGATGTATGGGACATTGGCGGAGAAGACCTGCTCGAACATCCGTATTTCTATTCCCCGAGGCGTTCCTTTAAAGGAAGTCCCAATGTCGCCGGACGATTGAAGGGAAAAGGGGGCGGTCAATCCATTTTATTAAATGGGCACGTCGATGTTGTGCCAGCAGGAGATACGAAACAATGGACATATCCACCCTACAGCGGGCATATCATAAACGGGAGACTTTATGGACGCGGGGCAACAGATATGAAAGGCGGAAACGTTTCTTTACTCTTTGCACTAGAGGCACTGCATGCGCTCCAGATTCCGCTGAAAGGAGATGTCGTGTTTCATAGTGTCGTCGAAGAAGAGAGCGGCGGTGCAGGCACCCTTGCAGCCATACTTAGAGGGTATACAGCAGATGCGGCCATCATTCCAGAACCAAGTCATATGAAAATCTTTCCGATTCAGCAGGGATCTAAGTGGTTCAGACTGCATATTAAAGGAAGGGCAGCTCATGGAGGAACAAGATATCATGGCGTTTCCGCTATTGAAAAAAGTATGATCGTTCTTTCGCATATAGCAGCACTTGAAGAAGAACGAAATCAGCGCATCACCGAGCCGTTATTTCAGCATATCCCGATTCCAATCCCTATCAACATAGGGAAAATTCAAGGCGGTGACTGGCCGTCCTCTGTAGCGGATCTGGTCACAATGGAGGGCAGACTTGGTGTGATGCCAGGGGAGACGGTTGAGCAGGCAGAGAAGGAATTAGAAAATTGGATGACGGGACTTGGGGAAAAGGATGAATGGTTCAAAGAGCATCCTGTCGAGGTCGAATGGTTTGGTGCAAGATGGCTTCCAGGCTCAATTGATACGGACCATCCACTTTTAGATCTATTGAAGGAAC
Organism: Bacillus sp. SIMBA_005; assembly: GCF_046535585.1. Taxonomy (NCBI): domain Bacteria; kingdom Bacillati; phylum Bacillota; class Bacilli; order Caryophanales; family Bacillaceae; genus Bacillus; species Bacillus sp. SIMBA_005. The sequence goes on from NZ_JAWRWI010000006.1 coordinate 72,239, forward strand.
AATATGAAGCGGTCAAGAAGGAGCCGCCAAAGATCGAAGCCGCTCCTTGGGGAACAGACGGCGGATTACTGTCACAGGCGGCAGGTATCCCGATCATCGTATTTGGACCTGGAACAACGGAGCTTGCCCATTTTCCGAATGAATCCATCGACATTGAGCATGTGATTGAAGCCGCAGAAATTATCGCAGGTACGATGGTGGAATGGTGTGAAGCAGCGGAGTGATGACAGAGGTGGAAATCATAAAAAAGAAGGCTGTTTCAATCAGCCTTCTCTTTATGTGTGTCCTGCTGCTCACACATATACGTCACTGGGCAAAAGCGAAGAATGCCAGATGCCAGTTTCATCCCGCCGCACATGATGCTGAAAAGCAGCATGTTACTCCATGGTTTTCTAGCATATAAAGAACCAGCCACAGTACATATTGTCATTCCACAGGCAATTCGAATGAGCGCTTCCATTAAGCCGAGATTAGGTTTCATTGAAGGTAAATCTCCTTTTTTAAATATTTTAAGTGTGATTTCAAGAAATTGTAACGTTTCATTAATGCGTAACGTGGTTCGTTATGTTACGATAGGGCTAATACAAATGAAGGAGAGTATGTGAATGTCCGAACGTACTTTTAATTGGAGAAACAATGACATCCGCACACAAATCGATGTAGTCGACTCAAAAATAGTTCCAACACTCCTTTTAACGAATGGACTCGTGCTAAACCCGTTTTTAAAACAATGGGTGAAGGCAAATATTTGGATACATGATGATCGAATTGTTTATGTCGGAGCAGAGCTTCCTCAAAATAAATCAGCTAAACGTGTGATTGATTGTGAAGGGAAATACATTGTGCCTGGGTATATAGAGCCTCACGCGCATCCGTTCCATATTTATAATCCCCAATCACTTGCAGAATATGTGTCTCAATTTGGCACAACAACAATGGTCAGTGATAACTTATTTCTTCTTTTGCAGAGCAATGAAAAGAAAGCGCTTTCCACTCTATGTGAATTAAAACAGCAGCCATTTCAGTATTTCTGGTGGTCTAGATACGATCTTCAAACCGAGGTCAGATATGAAGATGAGATGCTTCCTATCAACTATCGCAAGGAATGGATTGATCATCCTGACGTTCTTCAAGGCGGCGAATTAACAAGCTGGCCAAGATTGATGGACGGTGATGATCTCATTTTATATTGCATGCAAGAAACGAAGAAGCAGCGGAAACGAATTGAAGGGCATTTCCCCGGAGCTTCTGAGAAAACGCTAACAAAAATGAAGCTGTTTGGCGCGGACAGCGATCATGAAGCGATGAATGCAGACGATGTGCTAAAACGCTTGTCCCTTGGCTACCATGTCTCACTTCGTCATTCTTCCATCCGCCCAGATTTAGTGAACATTTTAAGAGAGCTGCACGAGCGTGATTTTAGACACTATGATCACTTCTTCTATACAACAGATGGAGCAGCGCCTCATTTTTATGAGGAGGGTATGATTAATCGTTTGATTTCAATTGCCCTTGAAGAAGGCGTGCCTATCATCGATGCATACAATATGGCGACCTTTAACATTGCGAAATACTATCAAATTGATGACCTATTAGGTGTTGTCGGTCCTGGCCGATTGGCTTCTTTGAATGTGTTAGATGACCCAATGAATCCAAATCCTGAAACGGTCATATCTAAAGGGGTTATCCTCAAGTTAGATGGCGAGAACCAGCATCAATTTCATGAAACAAAATGGGAAAATGGCGGGCTTGTTCCATTAGATCTAGGCTACGATCTAACGTCGAGTGATTTGCAATTTTCCATGCCGCTAGGTGTCAAAATGAGAAATGCAGTCATCATGGAGCCTTATACAGTGGAGATTGATAACTCTGTGAATCAGCTGTCATGTGATCATGATCAAAGTTTCTTTAGCCTGATTGACCGAAAAGGCGAGTGGCGTGTGAATACGATGCTCAAAGGGTTTGCAAACAAAGTGCAAGGGTTTGTCAGCTCATTTTCGCTCACGGGTGACATTTTGGTGATCGGGAAAAATAAAGAAGATATGATGCTGGCACATAAGCGAATGAAAGAAATCGGCGGGGGGATCGTCCTCACAGAGGACGGGAAAATTTTGCATGAAATTCCGCTGCAATTATCAGGCTGTGCATCTGCTGAACCGTTTGAGACTGTTCTTCAGCAGATACAAACCTTACGCGAGCTGCTCATTGAGCGAGGCTATCCGTTTGATTGCCCAATTGATACACTTGTCTTTTTCCAAAGTACACATTTGCCGTATATTCGAGTGACACCAAGAGGAATATTTGATGTCATGAAAAAAACTGTACTCTTTCCGTCTATAATGCGTTAAAATATAACAGAGTGGAGCTGTATCATCTTTGCCACATTTCTGACAGCTGTTATAGGTCAGACGTGAGCAGTGGATCTCTTCACTGACATGTAAGTGAAAATGCTTATGTGGAGTTGTTGAAGCAGAGGGCTTTGACATGACGAGTGAAATGCCCTGATTGAAAAATGAATCTGTCGGTTACGCTGGCCGACCAACATATTTTGAATAATTGATGAGCAAGGCGGGGCGCATGTTGGTCTCGCCGAGCTTTCCGCACAGCCTGTATTTTTAGGGCAGACCTAATCAAGCAGAAGTGATCTGGATATCGGAAGCAAACAAGTTTGTCAGATTGTCGAACAAGGAAAATGACAGAACTTGTCGAATTTGTATACGATAAAGAAGCTTCGGCTTACGAAAGAACTGACGGCATTTCCAGCGTATAACCAAACCTGTCATGATTCGTTCAAAGCTCATTGCTGAGGTTGAAAAAAATTAGTCAGGAAAGATACCGCTTTCTCCGCAGATTGTCGTGCGAAGCGGTGCCAATAGTAAAGGAGAAGATGTATAAAGATGCAAATTGATAAATTAAGGGGCAAAAGCTTAGATCAGTTATTCAACTCCATCTTATCCCTTAAAGACCTGGAAGAATGCTATCGATTCTTTGATGATTTGTGTACCATCAATGAAATCCAATCTTTATCACAGCGTCTTGAAGTAGCGCGTATGCTTCGCGAGGGGAACACGTATCATAAAATTGAGACGGAGACAGGTGCGAGCACTGCAACCATCTCACGTGTCAAACGCTGCTTGAACTATGGAAATGATGCCTATACGATGGCACTTGACCGCGTAGCAGAACAGCAGACAAATGACGAAACAAAATAAAGCAGCTTTCACTGTAAACAATCCTTTTCAACAAGAATAGAGTTGTTTACAGTTTTTTTTATGAAGAGCGCTGAAAAGACAAGCAAGGACTGGCTGAGTGAAGCGGGTCCTGTTTTTTATTTTAGCTCGCCGATAAACCATCTTTCGCCTTCGTAAGAGATGCCATCTTCGTCAGCGATGATGTCTTTAAAACCTATGATTTGCCTATCCTTTGGCACAGATAAACCCCATTCCTTTTGAATGTTTCTCGCACCGGAAAGAGGCAGCCAACTCTGATCATCATCATGTCTATTGAAAAAGTCTTTAAAATAGGAATCTCCTTTAAACACAATGATTTGTGAACCCCATAATTTAGTGGCATCTACTGCAACCACGACACGATATACTTCTCCATCAATTGGCTTCAAATCAATGAGATGTTCAGCTCTATTTATCAGTGTCTGGATGGACAATCGCTTGATTTTTTGAGGTGTTTTGCTTGTACAAATAAAATCATAAGCAACCGGTAGAGGCAGATGCCAATAACTTTGTTCAATATCTGCCGGGAACTCTCGTGTACTTTCCTCAATTCTTGTCACCATCTCATTCGTCTTCCGTTTCATCCCGCGAACCTTTTTCTCACGCATCCTCCAACTCTCCAATTCCTGGTCATTTGTCTAAGTTCTTTATACGCGATTGAGCCAAAATGTCAATTGAAAAAAAGGTGCAAAAACGCACCTTTCTCAAACTATACGGATGGCTGTGTTCCTGTAAAGATAGGCACTTCACTTGTCTGACCATCCTCTTGTCTATAGACAATATGTTTCTCATTAAAATGAATGGGAGATTCAATTCCAGCGGCTGCGGATAAGTTAAACAAGCCTTCTCTTAGAGAAAGGATATAATTGCAAACTCGGTATTTCTTTTCTTCAATTGATAAACCCTTTTGCAGCTTTGGATCAGTTGTGGCGACCCCGACTGGGCATTTATTCGTGTGGCACACTTGGGCGCGAATGCATCCAACTGAAAACATGAGTCCCCGTGCGATATTGACAAAGTCAGCACCCATGGAAAGGGCAATTGCAATTTTATCAGGTGAGAGAAGTTTGCCAGAAGCAAAGAGTTTTACTTGATCTCTGACACCGTATTCCTTCAATATTTGATGAACCATTGGGAGTGCCGTGAAAATCGGCAGCCCTGCGGCATCTGCCAATTCATGAAAGGATGCACCAGTGCCGCCTTCTCCGCCATCCACTGTAATGAAATCAGGATGCTTTCCGCTTTTTTTCATGTACGCTGCAAGCTCTTCAATGTTTTCTTTATGTCCGACCACAAGCTTGATGCCGACAGGCTTTCCACCTATACTTCTCAGCTGTTCAATGAAATCAAACATATCCGGAATGGAGTGGAACATCTCAAATCGGTTTGGGCTGTCAATGGATTGGTGGGGCGGCAATTGACGGATATTCGCAATTTCTTCGGTGACTTTTTTGCCGTCAATATGACCGCCGCGTGTTTTAGCTCCTTGTGCCAGTTTCAGCTCAAAGGCTTTGACTTCCTCATGCTCGCTTTTTTTCTTAAATTCTTCAAAGGAAAAAGCGCCATCCTCTGTTCTTACGCCAAATAGACCGGGCCCAATTTGGCATATGATATCGGCTCCGCCTTTGAGGTGATAGGGAGAAAGCCCGCCTTCACCTGTGTTCATCCACGTACCGCCGGCCATCTTTAATCCAGAGGATAGTGCTGTAATGGCCCTGTCGCCTAAAGATCCGTAGCTCATGGCAGACTGTCCAATCAGGCCTTTTACACGGAAAGGCTTTTGACATGTGTGCTCGCCAATCACTTGGACATCGTCTTGATGGAGATAGTAAGGTTTTGCTTCAACCTCTTTGGTATGTTCACTTCTTCGCAGTAAATTGTCTTGATCAATCTGGTACACTTTTGTTTGGATTTTTTCAGATTGATCGATGCGTAACTCATCTCGCTGCTTTGGAAATAGAACGTTGCGAATGTAGTAACCAGGCTTGTCAAAATCACGTTTTGATCCAAAGCCCATCGTCCGGCTTTTGTACTTCCCAGACATGACAGCTTGCTCGTATTCTCTTCTTGAGAAAGGAAGTTCCTCCCGATCATTCAGAAACAGATATTGGCGAAGCTCAGGTCCTATTTTTTCAAAAATAAACCGCAGCTTTCCAATGACCGGATAATTTCGCAGGACAGAATGCTCTTCCTGTTTTTCATCTCGCACCCAAATCCAGATGAATAAAATGATTGGTATGATGAAACAAATCACTAATAGTGCGCCAATGACAATGAAAGTTGTTGTCACGAAGATCCCCTCTTTTCTCTATCATTGCTGTTGTTATTCCACTTTTCATTGAAAGAGAAACCACTTCAACAGATTGTAACGTTTTAGAAATGAAAAGGCGGGGTAACTTACAAATAAGATCATAAGGGGAGGGAACATACATGAATAAGCGTCCGAATGGGTATGTACTTGCAGGATTAGGGGTTGGTGGTGCAGTGTTATTAGCAGTGAAAAATAAACAGCATCTCAAAAAATGGGCAAGCATGTTCCGCTCAGATGAAAAGATTCCTGAAAAAGCTGGACACCCTGATCCATTAGATATTCAAGACAACAAAATGGTCGATGAAGGGGCCATGACATCCGTCCATTATTTTAATGAAGTGAGACAATAGTTTGGAAAAACCGTTTTGACCATTCAAAACGGTTTTTTCTTGTCTTTCTTTTGATGTTATATCGAAGAGGATCGACAATCGTAAAACCGATCAGCCCTTTGTGTTCAGGCGTCGAGAAATGAAATTCAATGCCTGATAAATGACAGGTTGAGAGAACGTCCTGATCTGTAAAACGTAACGAAAGCTCATCCTCATAAACAGGTGCATGCTTCAAAACCTCGGCTTCTTCTGCGAATAACTCCAGACCAGCTACTCGGCCCTCTTTGTCGATATCTGCGTTTACACATTCATTCACATCTAATTCAATGGTTTTTTTGATTGTCCCAATTCCCACAGGCAGGAGATAGATGTATCCGATGTCGATCGTTTGATCATATGTGATGGTTCTTTTCAAGTGGGTCACCTGCTTTATGTATGGTTTTTTGATCAATAGTAAAATGTCCCTTTATTGTATAATAACATGTGGTGATACAAAGCTTTCCTATCAGTGAACGGTTAAAGATCAGCCCTCTCAGCTCCTAGATGTTTTCAGCATTCTATCCTAAAGTCACGAACACCATTTTCAAAAGAATGAAACTTTTAGCTGAAGGAGGTTACCCATTTTTTGCGGTCACTGATTTTGTTATAATATTTAAATGGAATGAAACGAATGGAGGAACATTTTTCATGTATGATGTTACCGAGTGGAAGCACGTCTTTAAACTCGATCCAAATAAAGAAATATCCGATGAACAGCTAGAAGCGATTTGTGAATCTGGTACGGATGCTATATTGATTGGCGGCAGTGACAATGTGACAGAGGACAACGTGCTCCAGTTGATGTCAAAGGTCCGCCGGTTTCTTGTGCCATGTGTGCTCGAAATCTCAACACATGAAATGATTGTGCCGGGCTTCGATCTGTATTTCATCCCGACCGTCTTAAACAGCTCTCACCCTGATTGGATTGTTGGGCTTCACAAGGACGCGATGAAGGAATTCGGTGATTTGATGTCAATGGAAGAGATCGTGCCTGAAGGCTATGTTATTTTAAATGAAGAATGTAAAGCGGCCAAGCTCACAGAAGCAAATACAGCGCTGGACATCGATGACGTAAGAGCGTATGCAAGAGTGGCAGAGCATTTGATGAAGCTGCCCATTTTTTATCTAGAATACAGCGGAACGCTTGGAGATATAGAGCTTGTGAAAGAAACGAAAGCAGTGCTTTCTGATACGGTTCTTTTTTATGGCGGAGGCATTGAAAACGAAAAACAGGCAGAAGAATTTGCGCAGCATGCGGACGTGGTTGTTGTAGGAAACGTCATTTATGACAATTTTAAAGAAGCATTAAAGACAGTGAGCGCAGTCAAAAAATCATCATAGTCAAACAAGACGAAACGGGTTAAAATAGAACATAAGTTCGAATTGGCGGTGAATGGAATGAATGAAATATCGAATCATCTATTAGAAGGGCTGAATGACGCGCAGAAAGAAGCGGTCAAAGCAACAGACGGTCCGCTACTCTTGATGGCAGGAGCAGGGAGCGGAAAGACACGGGTGCTCACACATCGAATTGCTTACTTAATGGCAGAAAAGCATGTGGCTCCGTGGAACATTTTAGCGATTACGTTTACAAATAAAGCAGCACGTGAAATGCGTGAGCGTGTACAAGCCATTTTAGGGCCTGGTGCGGATGACATTTGGATCTCTACGTTCCACAGCATGTGTGTGCGCATTTTACGACGCGATATTGACCGTATTGGGGTAAATCGCAACTTTTCTATATTAGACACGTCTGATCAGCTTTCAGTCATTAAAAACATTTTAAAAGAACGAAATATCGATCCTAAAAAGTTTGATCCACGCAGCATTTTAGGTTCAATCAGCAGTGCAAAAAACGAACTCATTGACGCAGAGGAATACGCCAAAACAGCCGGTGATTTCTATGATCAAGTGGTCAGCGACGTCTATACAGATTACCAAAAACGATTACTCAAGAACCAATCACTCGATTTTGATGATCTTATTATGATGACGATTCGTCTGTTTGAGCGCATCCCTGAAGTATTGGAACACTATCAGCGAAAATTTCAATACATTCATGTCGATGAGTATCAGGATACGAACAGAGCGCAGTACATGCTTGTGAAACTGCTCGCTCAACGTTTTCAAAATATATGTGTGGTCGGTGACTCAGATCAGTCCATCTATCGCTGGCGTGGAGCGGATATTACAAACATTCTCTCCTTTGAAAAAGATTATCCTTCTAGTGAAGTGATTTTGCTTGAGCAAAATTACAGATCAACTAAACGCATACTGAATGCCGCAAACACGGTGATTCAAAACAATTCAAACCGTAAGCCGAAAAATCTTTGGACAGAAAATGATGAAGGAGCAAAGATTGCCTATTACCGTGCAGATAATGAATTCGGTGAAGGACAATTTGTTGCTGGAAAGATTCATCAGCTTCATCAGAGTGGCAAGCGTAAATTATCCGATTTTGCGATTCTTTATCGGACCAATGCTCAGTCTCGTGTGATAGAGGAAACATTATTGAAGTCAAACATTCAATACAACATTGTCGGCGGCACGAAGTTCTATGATAGAAAAGAGATCAAGGACATTTTGGCGTACTTACGCCTAGTAGCTAACCCAGATGACGACATTAGCTTTGCACGAATTGTGAACGTACCAAAGCGCGGAATCGGTGCTACATCTGTTGATAAAATTGCGGCATATGCGGAGATGAATGACCTGTCTATGTTTGAAGCACTTGCTCAGGTAGATTTCATTGGACTCAGTGCAAGGGCAGCCAATGCGCTTGATGAATTTAAACAGCTCATTGATCAAATGACAAATATGCAGGATTATTTAACTGTCACAGAATTAACAGAAGAAATCCTAGAGAAAACAGGCTATCGTGAAGCACTGAAGGTAGAAAAAACAATTGAAGCACAAAGCCGTCTAGAAAATATTGACGAGTTTCTCTCTGTGACTAAGAACTTTGAAGAACAAAATGAAGACAAGTCCCTTGTGACCTTCCTGACAGATCTCGCCCTTGTCGCAGATATCGATAAGCTGGATGAAAATGAGGAAGAAGATCAGGATGCGGTCATTTTAATGACGCTTCACGCCGCAAAAGGTCTAGAATTCCCTGTTGTCTTCTTAATGGGCATGGAGGAAGGTGTCTTCCCGCACAGCCGTTCATTAATGGAAGATGCAGAGATGGAAGAAGAGCGCCGCCTTGCTTATGTAGGCATCACACGGGCGGAAGAAGAGCTCTATTTATCAAGTGCCAAGATGAGAACACTCTTCGGCCGGACAAACATGAACCTTGAATCAAGATTCATTCGAGAAATACCAGCCGATTTATTGGACAACCTAAATGAGAAAAAAGAAACAAAAACACCATTTGGCCAAACAAGAGAAAGACCGCAAAGACGGGGACCTGTCTCACGTCCGCAAACTCAAACCATTCAAAACACAGGCGGCGGAAGTATTGGCTGGGCTGTGGGCGATAAAGCGGCTCATAAAAAATGGGGCGTTGGAACGGTTGTCAGTGTAAAAGGCAGTGGAGACAGTACAGAGCTTGATATTGCCTTCCCAAGCCCTACAGGCATTAAGCGTCTTCTCGCAGCATTTGCGCCAATTGAGAAGCAATAAACCGATAGGACTTATAAAACGGATGAATTGAAAGGAAGAAGCAGATGGATAAAGAAGCAGCGAAACGCCGGATCGAGGAACTGCACCAGATTTTGAACCAATACAACTACGAATATCATACACTTGATCGTCCAAGTGTTCCTGACGCTGAGTATGATGCGCGGATGCGTGAGCTGATCTCTTTAGAGGAAGAGCACCCTGATTTAAAAGCAGCGGACTCTCCCTCGCAAAGAGTAGGAGGCGCTGTGTTAGACGCCTTCCAAAAAGTGCGTCACGGCACACCGATGCTCAGCCTTGGGAATGCATTTAATGAACAGGACCTTCTTGATTTTGACCGCCGGGTTCGTCAAGCAGTCGGTGACGATATCTCATACAATGTCGAGCTGAAAATTGACGGACTCGCTGTTTCTCTCCGTTATGAAAATGGCGTGTTTGTCCGAGGTGCCACACGTGGAGATGGGACAACGGGTGAGGATATTACTGAAAACCTCAAAACCATTCGTTCCATCCCGCTCAAAATCAAACGTCCTTTGTCAATTGAAGTGAGAGGCGAGGCATTTATGCCAAAACCTTCTTTTGAAGCATTAAACGAAAAAAGATTACAAAACGAAGAAGAGCCGTTTGCAAACCCGCGTAATGCGGCGGCAGGCTCACTTCGTCAGCTTGATACAAAAATTGCGGCGAAACGAAACCTTGATATTTTCGTCTACAGTATAGCGGAGCTTGATGAAATTGGTGTTGAATCGCAAAGCGAAGGACTTGATCTTCTCGACGAACTTGGCTTTAAAACGAACAAAGAAAGACGGACGTGCCAAACGATTGAGGAAGTGATTGAGCTCATTGAAACACTGAAAACGAAGCGTGCCGACTTTTCATATGAAATCGATGGAATTGTGATCAAAGTCGATTCGTTAGCACAGCAAGAAGAGCTCGGCTTTACAGCAAAAAGTCCCCGCTGGGCGGTTGCGTACAAGTTTCCAGCTGAAGAGGTTGTGACGAAGCTGCTTGATATTGAACTAAGTGTCGGGCGTACAGGTGTCATCACACCAACGGCGATCCTTGAGCCTGTCAAAGTAGCAGGAACGACAGTGCAGCGTGCTTCTCTTCATAATGAAGATTTGATCAAAGAAAAGGATATTCGCCTTTTTGATCAAGTGATTGTGAAAAAAGCGGGCGATATTATTCCGGAAGTCGCAGGCGTACTGATCGATCAGCGTACAGGAGAAGAAAAGCCGTTTCACATGCCGACTGAATGCCCAGAGTGTCATAGTGAGCTTGTGAGAATTGAAGGCGAAGTAGCTTTACGCTGCATCAATCCAGAATGTCCTGCCCAAATACGTGAGGGACTCATTCACTTTGTTTCCCGCAATGCAATGAACATTGATGGGCTTGGCGAGCGTGTCATTACACAGCTTTTCCAAGAACAACTTGTCTCTCGTGTGTCCGATCTTTACCGATTAACGAAAGAAGAGCTCATTCAACTTGAGAGAATGGGCGAAAAATCTGTCGATAATTTACTGCGTTCGATTGAGCAATCGAAAGAAAACTCTTTAGAGCGTTTACTATTTGGACTCGGTATCCGATTTATTGGCTCCAAAGCGGCAAAGACCTTGGCGATGCATTTCGGCGATATCGATCAATTAAAGCAAGCGACGAAAGAACAATTACTCGAAGTCGATGAAATCGGTGAAAAAATGGCTGATGCTGTCGTCACGTACTTTGAGAAAGAAGAAATACTCAATCTGCTAAATGAACTAAAAGAGCTTGGGGTCAATATGACCTATACAGGACCAAAACCGGTGAAGGTTGAAGAAAGTGATTCCTATTTTGCAGGCAAAACCATTGTGCTGACAGGGAAATTAGAAGAAATGGCGCGAAACGATGCAAAAGAAGCGATCGAAGCATTAGGCGGTAAACTGGCAGGGAGTGTAAGTAAAAAAACAGATTTAGTCATTGCTGGAGAAGCAGCGGGAAGTAAGCTGACAAAGGCAGAAGAACTCAATATTGAAATTTGGGACGAAGCTAAAATGCTCGAGGAGCTAAAGAAATAAGAGGAGTGTTTTCTATTGAAAAAGTTGTTATTGCTGCTGACAATGCTCACACTGGTATTGTCAGCGTGTGCACCTTTTGGGGGAAAGGATGAGGAAGAGGTCACACAAAAAACGGATGAAACGAAGGAAACAGCCATCATCCCGATGTACAATATCTCTGACTCTTATTACAAAATGGTGCTGCCGTTTAAACAAGGAGCTGCGAGAGGATTAACAGCAGAGCGTCTCAACACACGCTTGGACATCGATGAATTTGAAACAGGACTCATGCGTCTCGCAACAGAGTCATTTAATACAAACGACTACCTTTTCCAAGAAGGACAGCATTTAGATGAGGACACCGTTCTCAGCTGGCTGGCGCGCAAAAAAACAGGCAGTGATCTGAAAAAGGCAGAAAAAGAAGATAAGGACTTTAAGAATTTAGGCTTAAATCCTGCTCTCCCGAACTCAGGTTCAACAAAGTCTAAAAATGAAAATAGTCCAATTTACTTAGCTTCGATGCTAGAGCATAATTACTTAATTCGAAAAGATAAAAACAGCTTACAGCTTGGTGGAGTTGTCATTGGACTTGCGCTGAACTCTGTTTATTATTACCGTGAAAATATCGGTGATCCGCAGCAAGAAGTGACGATCGATTCTTCGAAAAATTCAAAGAAACTACTGTCAGAAGGCGAAAAAATTGCTGAACAAGTGATCAAACGAATTCGTCAAATGGATGGGCTGCAAAAAGTGCCTGTCATGATTGCCCTTTATAAGCAAGCACCAAAATCATCTATCGTGCCAGGAAACTTTATCGCCAAAACAGATGTGAAAGCAGGCTCAGCTGATATTGGCAATTGGGATACGATCAAAGAGGAGAATGTCTTCTTCCCTTCAGATAATGCGAAAGGCAACTACAAAGATGATTCCGAGCGATTTGACCGCTTCAAAACAAAAGTCGAAGACTACTTCCCGAATTACACGGGTGTCGTAGGAAAAGGCTTTTACAAAAACGGGAACCTGCAAAAAATGAAAGTCGAAATTCCAATGCAGTTCTACGGAAAAACGGAAGTCGTAGCCTTCACGCAATATTTAACAGGTGAAGTGATGGATTACTATAAGAGTACCAATATCGAAATTAACATCACATCATCAGATCAACAAGAAGCCTTGATCACGAAAAATGCTGAAGACAAAGAACCAACCGTCCATATATATGACTAAATAAAAACCGCCTTTTGGCGGTTTTTTAAATTAGGAAAAATGTATCAAATTATGAATATATTGTTATAAAAAGTAGAAGTGTAGAAAATAATGTATTATTATGGGTGATAATGAAGAGAAAATGGAGACAAATATGAAAAACAAATCATTTTACTTTTTATTAGGGGGACAATCCTTAGCTAATTTTGGGGATTCGTTATATGTCCTCGTTTTAACCATCCTGACATATCAATTAACAAATTCTACACTGATTGCTTCAATGGTGGCTGTCTCGCAGTTTGTTGGACAAGCACTTGGGGCGGTACTTATTCCTTTCTTTATGTACCAATTTAAGCTAAAAAGACTCATTATCTATTTACAAATGTGTCAAATTGCTTTCTTCGGCTGCTTGATTTTCATTTATATTCTACAATTATCAACTTTTACTATTCCTTTCTTTTTTATTATTGTATTTTTCCTTTCTTTGATAGATGGAGGAACGATTCCTGTTCGAAATTCGATGATCCCGCGTTTAGTAGAAAAGAACTTTTTACTAAAAGCTAATAGTTACATCTTAACTTCTGACCAAATGGTCCTTTTACTAGGCTGGCTGTTAGGAGGGCTGTTTATTGGCATTCTTGGACCACAGTTTCTCCTATTGACGACACTTGTTTTATACAGTTTGTCGCTCGTATCTATGCTCTTTATCATTGATACTGGGGCTGCAGCTAAACAAGAGCAACAGTCTGTATCATTTACTACAAGGGTCTTTTCAGGATGGAAGCTCATGTATGCAAAGCCTACTATTCGAACATTAACGATTTTAGAAATGCTATCCATGAGTGGTAGAAGTATATGGACTGGTGCCATTATTCTTGTGTATGTCACAGAAGTCTTACACCAGCCAGAAACATGGTGGGGATTTATTAACGCAAGCTATTTTGGCGGGACCATTCTAGGCGGCCTGCTCGTACTGCGGTTCGCAAAACATGTGGAACAGCGTTTGTTTGATCACATTTTTTACAGTTCGGTGATCGTTGCTGTGCTAACCCTTTGTTTAGGATTGAATCATTCTGCATGGATGAGTTTGTTGTTTGTCTTTTTATTAGGGCCAGCCTTTCAGCTTCGCAGCATTTCCATTCGGACCTATGTACAAGATACACTGAGTGAAATTGAATTGCCCAAAATACTATCAGCTCAACATACACTATCAACTTTTATATACGGGATGTCCATTCTCGTTATGAGTACCATGACCGATCTCTTTGGGGCAAGAGTCGTCTTTTTTATAAATGTCGCCCTGTTTACTGTGTCGGCCTTCCTAGCGTCTAGATTAAAAAATGAACAAATTTAGACATTTTATCTCAATTATTTACAAAAATACTATTATATGCTTTAATATGTTCGTAGAAATGTTAACTATATGAAAAGTAGAGGTGGCGTAATTGACTAGTAGTTTAGTATATTGGCCATTAACACATCCGCAGCGGCGCGTGATGAACATGGAAACATTTTATCCAGAAACACCGATCAATCATATTGGCGGGATCATTTTCGTCAATGGGCCGTTGCAGCTCGATAAACTGAAGCAGGCCATTGCATCTTGTATCATAATGACAGAATCACTTCGTCTCAAGCTAATAGAGAAAGATGGTGAAACGCTTCAATACGTTGACCCAAACGCCGATCACACTATTCCTACCTATGAGTTTTCCACACATGAAGACATGCTAGAATGGGCCGAAAAAGCCTTCAAAACACCATTTCAATTAACAGAAACCTCTCTCGCCGAATTTGCGGTACTAAAAATCGGTGAACAACAATCCGGTTATTTCATCAAATGCCATCATACAGTAGCAGATGGATGGTCGATGAAAGTAATCATCGATAAAATTAGCCAGCTTTACACTGCTCTTACCCAAAGCTCCTCTATCGAACAAGAAGCAGACAATCATTCTGTATTTATTGATAAAGAATCAAAATATAGGAACTCCCCAAGATTTAAAAAAGATCAGCAATTTTGGAAAGAAGCATTATCTGATGTGTCTAATAGTTATTTGGTACAGGGAACGGACCAAATCAAAGGCCATCGGCAAAGCCATTACCTTGATCGCCAACTCTCAGAACGAATCTATGAATTTATAGATACCCATCATTGTTCAATCAACTCTTTATTTACTTTAGGACTTTTCATTTACTTGCATAAAAGATACCAGCAAAAAGATTTTATTATTGGGACGCCAGTTCTCAATCGTTCCGGACAAAAGGAAAAAGCCACGTCCGGTATGACCGTGAGTACAATGCCATACCGAATGAAGATGGATCCTCATCTATCTTTGTTAGAAAGTTTAACAGACGTTCAAAAAAGCTATAAGGCTTACTTCCTGCATCAGCGTTATCCCTATGATGCACTTGTCAAAGATTTAGAGCTTGCAAAAGCAGGGTATGATCAGCTTTTTCAAATCTATATCAACTCCTACAGCACAAATATGGTGCAGGAGATGGAAGGATACAAAGTTGAATACATAGAGCTTTACAATGGCTTCCAGCCCTATGGCTTACAAGTTGCTGTGAAAGAATGGGATGAAAAAGGGCAAATCGAGCTTCAATATGACTACAAGATCTCAGATTACAGCAATGAAGACATCGACTTTCTGCACGAAAGAATGCTTCTCTTTGTCGAAACCATACTTGCTCAGCCAAAGCAGCTGTTAAAAGACGTACTTCTCATGACAGAAGACGAGGAACATCGGGAGCTATATCAATGGAACGATACAGGCGTGCAGTTTCCACAGAAACAAAAAATCCATGAATTGATCACAAACATGTCAACGTCTTCTCCTGATCGGATTGCACTTCAGGACGGATCTCATAGCATGACATACGGTGAACTTGAGAGAAAAACCAATCAAATGGCGCATTTTCTTCAAACACATGGCTTACAAAGACATGACTTTGTTGCCGTATGTATGAATCATTCACCAGAACTGATTGTGCTGCTGCTGGGGATCTTAAAGGCTGGAGGCGCATATGTACCGATTGATCCTGAGTATCCAGAGGAACGCATTCAGTTTATTTTGGATGACAGCCAGGCAAAGCTGTTTTTCACAAATGACGCATCTGCATACCAATTTAATGGCGATACGTACAATATCAACAGCGTGTGGAATCAGCTGGATCAGTATAATCCGGAACATCCATTCACTGGGAATGATGAAGACGTCGCATATATGATTTATACGTCTGGCTCTACAGGACAGCCAAAGGGAGTCATGATTGAGCACGGAAGCTTAGTGAACTATATTATGTCTGCTAAAACACACTATACTGATTCACCAGATGATCATTTTGCCTTGTATTCATCCATTGCATTTGATTTAACTGTGACATCCATTTATACGCCATTGGTCATTGGCAGTACAGTGGTGATCTATCGTCAAGAGGATCAGCCAGGCTTTTTATTAGAACATATTTTGTTTGATCAAAAAGCAAAAGTCATCAAGCTGACACCAGCTCATATGGCACTGTTAACTGATGCTGCACTTTCTCAATCAGTTGTGAAACGGATGATTGTGGGCGGAGAACAATTATCGACCGCTTTGGCAAAAAGAATCACAGAGGCAAGTGATGGAAGGATATCCATCTTTAATGAATATGGACCAACTGAAGCAACCGTTGGCTGTATGATTCATCAATTCCATCAAGATGATGGAGGGACATCGGTGTCAATTGGTGTGCCAATGCCCAATACAGAGATCTACCTTTTAGATGAGAATCAGCAAGCTGTGCTGCCTGGGACAGTGGGAGAAATCTATATTTCAGGCGCAGGGGTTGGCAGAGGGTATTGGCAAAGACCTGATTTGCAGGAATCACGCTTTCTGCCCAATCCATTTGTAAACGGCCGCCGCATGTATCGAACAGGTGATATCGCCAAACGAGCAAATGATGGAAAGATTGAATACATTGGCCGGATTGATCATCAAATCAAGCTGCGAGGCTACCGGATTGAGCTCGGTGAAATTGAACTTGCATTGATGGCACTTGAAGAAGTTGATAAAGCAGCTGTTATTGATCTAACCGATGAATCAGGAGAAAAACAGCTTGCTGCCTATATTGAATTAAAAGAAAAAAAGACGACGTCCTTTTTACTGAGAAAGAAATTATCAGATCAGCTTCCAGCTTATATGGTACCTGCCTATTTTGTTGTACTAGACGAGCTCCCGCTCACTCAAAACGGAAAAATCAATCGGACAGCACTGCCTGATCCATTGCTGTCTCAAGTGGAAACAGCTGTTGAGTGGTCCAAGGAAACAGCGGACATTGAAGAGATCATCGTAAATACAGCAAAAGACATCTTAGGGCATGAAACAATCGAACCGGCTGATCATTTTTATCAGCTTGGCGGAGATTCTATTAAGGCGATTCAATTTATTGCGAAGTTAAAAGACAAAGGACTTTATTTAAAAACCAAGGATCTTTTTACTTATCCCATTTTTAGAGAAATGGCACAAGTGGTTCAGCAGGAACCTGTCATACATATCTCACAAGAGCAAGCTGTGGGTGATGTGAAATCGATCCCAATTATCGAATGGTTTTGGTCCCAGCGGTTAAAAGATGAACATTTCTGGCATCAATCCATCATTGTTCATTCAAAGAAAAAGATGGATGAAACTATCGTGCAGAAAGCTTTCAAAGAGCTCGTCATTCACCACGACGGACTAAGGTTAAAAGTACATGAGGCAACAAACACACTCTATTATGATGAACACATTCAAGAGATTCAACTGATGATACACGATTTCACAGCACTGTCAGAAGAGAATGTGGAAGAAGCGTTACAAGAAGTAGGATATCAGGTCAAGCAACGGACTCATCTTTATCAAGGACCATTGATTCAGGCAGCGCTATGTCAAACTGATTCTCAATCACATCTCATCTTTGCCGCCCATCATCTATTAGCTGACGGTATGTCTTGGCAAATTCTTGTGGAGGACTTGATTCAATTATTGCATGCAGAGAAGGTTACAGCTGAAGTACTTCCGTCTAAAACCCATTCCTATCAAACATTTGCCGAGCGGGTGAATCAGTATGCAGGATCAGAGGGTGTAAAAGAGTCGGTCAGCTATTGGCAAAAAGCGGTGCAAAATATTCAGCCTCTGTATCCAGTTTCCTCAAATGAGGGATATGTCAGAGACGAAATCAAATTAACAAACGCATTATCAGTGGAACTCACGAATCAATTGCTCAATCAAGCGAATCAAGCGTATCAAACGCAGCCGCATGAACTGTTAATTTCAGCCTTGACGCAAGCCTGTTATCAGCAAACGAATCAAGAGCGGATTTCTTTGGAATTAGAAGGTCATGGCAGGGATGCTGTAGAGGATGAGATCGATGTATCTAGAACGTTCGGCTGGTTCACCACCATGTATCCTGTGAATGTTCATGTGTCTGAATCTCTTTCAGATCACATACGTGTTGTCAAAGAAACGATACGAGAAGTGCCAAATAAGGGTGCAGACTATGGGCTGTTGTCACTCATCAATCAGCAGCTTCCTCGTCATTCAGCACCACAATTACGTTTTAACTACCTAGGTGAAATTGATCAAGTGCTTAAACAATCATCTGATTATGAGATGTCTTACTTTACATCGGGGATTGACTCGTCATTGGATAATCCATTAACAACCGTCATCGATATGGTCGCTACCATCAAGGGTGGTCAGCTGATTTTCCATCTTTCTTTCAGCGGAAAACAGCTGTGTGAAACAGACATGACGCAGCTATTGCAAGCGGTAGAACAGCAAATTGAGCGTCTTGTACAGCATTGCTTAGAGAAAGAAGGAATCGAATTTACACCGTCTGATTTTGAAACAGTGGATATGTCCCTTGAAGAAATGGATTCATTATTTACATGAGGAAAAATCAGTATGTTATGTATCTTTCATTTTTATTAGCGATCTTATGGATAAGCAGCTTTGCCGGGGGGATACATGCAAAAGCAGTGATTTCATCTAAAGCCATTGATCAAGTGATAGAGCAACAGATGGAGCTTGGACGCATTCCAGGCATGTCCGTTGTGGTTGTAAAAAAGGACGAAGTGGTGTACCAAAAAGGCTTTGGATATGCGGATCGAAAGAAAAAGAAGCAAGTGACAGCCAGCACTTTCTTTGAAATTGGATCTACATCAAAAGCGTTTACCGCTCTTGCGATTGTGGAGTTAGAGAAGCAAGGAAAACTTCATTTAAAAGACCCGGTGAGCAGCTATATTCCAGGTTTTTTTCCAACATACAATGGAAAGCCTCAGCGTTTAACGGTGGAGCAATTAATGCATCACACAAGCGGCATTCCCTTTCAATCTATTGCGCTGATCCAGCCTGATACTACGAAGGATGCATTGAAAAAAACAGTTGATCAGCTAAAATCAATCGAGCTTAATCGTAAGCCAGGCAGTTCCTTTGAATATGCGACCATCAACTATGATGTCCTTGGTCTCATCATTGAAAATGTAACAGGAACATCGTATGAGGCTTATATGAAAGAGCTGTTTAAAAGGCATCATCTTGACCAAACGGAGGCTGGGCTAAAACGGATGAAATCCGGTGCTGTCTCAGAAGGATTTAAACTTCAATTCCTTGCTCCGCATGCTTTTAAAGCACCAGAATATCGAGGTAACACCCCTGCAGGCTATATTGTGATGAATAGTCAGGATGTGGGGACTTGGCTGCAATATCAATTGACCGATTCAACTTGGTCTCGCTTTGTAAAAAATCCTGATCACTTAACTGTGAATGTCCCAGAAGAAGGGAAGCATGTCTATTACAATGCCGGCTGGTATATACAAAAGGCGCATGAGCAGGTGGACTCGCTTTTTCATGCAGGCTCTAACCCAAACTATTCATCATTTTTTCTGATCCAGCCAAAAGAAGGGATTGCGATCGGAGTGTTAGCAAATATGAATAGCAGCTACACAGAGCAAACGGCACGTCTAATTGCCAAAACGATCACAGGTACAAATGAAGAAGCAGAGTCATCAATGGATCCTTTTCAGCTCATTGATCAATTGAGCCTTGGTGCCACATGTCTGTTCATTTTGCTGCAAATAGTGTCTATCGTGCGTTTTATCAAGTGGAAAAAGCGTGTAAGAAACGGCGCTTTAGTTCGCAGGGACATGTCACTGCGCGTCTGGCTGAAAAGTAGCGGCTGGGTGCTGCTATTAATTGGGATATTGCTCCTGCCAATGATTGTTGCGCAGCTAGCCTTTAATGGTCTGCCTTGGAAAATGACTTTTGTATGGGGACCTTCCTCTCTCATTGAATTAGCGATTTCTTATTATTTGTTTTTCATTTGGTTTTGTACGATTGGTTTCATCAAAGGATTTATGGTGACATCTCCTGCTGGAAAGAGAGGAAAAAAAGATGACCGTCAAACAGATTTCGGGCATTCATCCTTATAATGATTTGTTTTATCGCAGCTGTTTCTTCAATTGCTTTTTTCCAATTGTGAAGCTGCATAATCAAGAAGTTGCTCCATACTTACTAAATGATCAATTTGCCTACGTGCTTACAGAGAATGGCTTGCTACAGATTGACTGGATGTCGGCACACGATCCAGAAAAAATTATGAATGCACAAGGCATTCAAGTCGAAAAAATGGCGTATTGTCCCAACCTCATTGAAAAGGTCAAGCAAGATGTGACATGTGACCGCCCGGTAATCGTTTGGGTAGACCCTTACGTTCAGCGAGGCAGAAAAGAGTATTTGACAACCCATAGCCGTCATTCCATTTTAATCACTGGATTCGATGAAAATCAGCAAATCTTTCACGTATTAGAGAATCGGCATTTAGATAATTTGTCTTACGAGCATCAAGTGCTGTCATTTAAAGATGTACAGAAAGGGTATGACACCTTTCATGATCATTTTCAGCCGAATGATCAATTTCATTCCTATGCGGCTTTCTACTTTGATCCAGACAAGCTCTCGACTGAGTTATTTAATCAAAAAACGACTTATTTCCTGAGAAATATGCATGGTCAGATAGACGCAATAGAAAAAGGAATCACAGCTCTTGAAACATTTTATGAGCAGTTTTCGCAATGGGATGATATTGAGAGGCTCGTGGCGTCTTTCAATCAGATCATCAATACGAAGAAAGTGGAGCTGTATCGACTGAATCTCATCAAAGACGATCTACCTGAGCTGGTGGGATGGATGGAACGTATTTTAGCAGAATGGGAGAAAGCGAGGCATCAGGCAGCGAAACTCCTTTTTTCAGGTGAGATGTCTAGTAGGTACCAAGCCAATATCAAAGCTTCTTTAGAACAAATCATTCATGATGAAAAACACTGGCTGGAGGAATTGGAAATGAAATGCAAAAGGGAGTGTGGCGTATCGTGAAATTATTTTGCTTACCGTACGCAGGTGGAGCAAGTACCGTATTCAGTACGTGGAAATCTTATATAGACCGGTCGATAGAAATTTATGCCCTTGAACTCCCTGGGCACGGGACAAGAATGACAGAGTCTGTTCTAACCGATTTACAGCAGGTCGCAGATGATCTCTATGACCAGGCATCATCTTCCTTAAAAGAAGGAGAGCCCTATGCCATTTTCGGTCATAGCATGGGAGCCGTCCTTGCATATGAATTACAAAAAAGAATGAAAACAAGGTTAAACAGAGAGCCTGTCCATGTCTTTTATTCTGGGCGCTTCCCGCCACATATTCCAGAAAAGAAAGTCTATCATCAGCTGTCAGATTCCAAATTAAAAGAGGCGATCATTGCGATGGGAGGCGTTCCTGAGGAACTTGCTGATAACCATGCAGTGCTTGATTTCTTTCTGCCGATTTTAAGAGCAGACTTTCAGCTTTTGGAGACCTATTTGTGTGATGAAGTCGTTCCAGCTGCTTGTCCAATTTCTATTTTTTATGGTACGTGTGATTTGCCTTCTGTGCTGTTTGATTTAGAGGATTGGGATCAATATACAAGCGAAGATTGTGCGTTTTTCGAATTCGATGGAGATCACTTTTTTATTCATTCATTAACAAATGAAGTCGTAGAAAAAATCAATGTCATTTTAAAGCGAATTGGAGTGTTGGAGAAATGAACACGAAGCACGTAGGCGTGATTGGAGCAGGTGTCATGGGGGCTGATATGGCATTAGACCTTTCAGCAAATGGCTATCAAGTCACATTAGTTGATGTCACAGAAGAAAAGTTAAACGAAGCGCTGGAAAAAATCAAGAAGACCTATCAACTGGTTCAATTTGTGCGAAAGAAGAAAATCTCATTGTCTTTAGAGGATGTTCTGTCTCAAATCCAGCTGTCAACTTCACTTGAAGGCTTACATGATGCGCATATCGTCATTGAAAATGTGACGGAAGATTGGGAGATAAAAAAACCTATTTATGAAGAGCTGCGAGATATTTGTGCGAAAGAAACCATCTATTTTGTAAACACAAGCTGTATCTCGATCACAAAGGTAGGGTCCCTTATGCATCATCCTGAGAATGTCATTGGGGCGCACTTTATGAACCCTGTTCCTCTTAAAGCGTTAGTTGAAGTGATTAGAGGAAAAGCCACTTCTGATGACACAGTGGAAACGGCAAAAGGTTTCTTGAAATCGTTTGATAAAACACCAGTTGTGGTGCATGATTTTCCTGGATTTGTTTCCAACCGTGTGCTGATGCTGACAATCAATGAAGCGATTTGGGCGGTGCAAGATCAAGTTGCCACGCCAGCGGATGTCGATAAAATTTTCCGCGGAGGTTTCGGTCATAAAATGGGACCACTTGCGACAGGAGACTTAATTGGGCTTGATACGATTTTGAATTCATTGCTTGTTTTATACGAGAGCTACAAAGATCCGAAGTTCCGCCCATGTCCTCTGCTTGTCAAAATGGTTGATGCAGGCGAGTACGGCAAAAAATCAGGCAAGGGCTTTTTCCAATATGACATGTGAGAGGAGAATAACCAATGGCTAAGCAAATCAAGTGTGTTGTCTGGGATTTAGATCATACATTATGGGATGGAATTTTACTTGAGTCAGATGAAGTGACGTTAAAACCATCGATGAAGGAAGTACTAACAGAGTTAGATAAGCGCGGCATCCTTCTTTCTATAGCAAGCCGGAATGATGAAGCAGCCGTGAAGGAAAAGCTTTCTGCCTTCGGAATTGAACATTTCTTTCTCTATCCAGAGATTCATTGGAATGCCAAATCTAGTTCATTAGAGAGAATTAGTGAGCGCCTAAATATTCATAAAGATACCATTCTCTTTATTGATGATCAGCCATTTGAGCGGGAAGAAGTGAAGGCTGTTCATCCAGAGATTACGTGCTGGGATGCAGTGGATTATCTGTCATTACTCACTGATGAGCGCCTGCGTCCAGTCTTTATCACAGAAGATGCTAGACGACGCAGAAGAATGTACTTAGAAGCGGACAAAAGGCAGCAGGAAGAAGAGAAATATGAAGGGCCGCCTGAGAAATTCTTGGCGTCTTTACAAATGAAATTCGTGATATCAGAAGCAGGAGAACAAGACCTCCAGCGCGCTGAAGAATTGACCGTCCGTACCAATCAATTAAATGCGAGCGGGAAAACCTACGATTATGAAGAGCTTGATTTCTTCCGTCAATCAGATTCCCACTTGCTGCTTGTCTGTGAACTTGAAGATAAATTCGGTTCCTATGGAAAAATTGGACTCTCATTAATAGAAGAAACAGGTGACACATGGCATGTCAAACTGCTGCTTATGTCTTGCCGCGTCATGTCTCGTGGTGTCGGGACCATCTTACTCACAACGATTTTGCAAGAAGCGAAAAAGCGAGGAAAGCGGCTTGTCGCTGATTTTAAACAAACCGATCGAAACCGTATGATGTACATCACATATAAGTTTGCCAATTTCAAAGAAATTGAGAAGGGGGAGGATGGCTATATCTTGTTTGAAAATGATTTAAGCATGATACAGCCTTTCCCAGAATACGTAGATGTCAATATCGAATTAAATCAGAAAGACCCAGCCAAACAATAAAAAAGCGAAAAGCGAGGAGATTAAATCATGAACCTACACGAACAAGTAAGAGCCTATATCGAGCAAAACCTAGTGGTATTTGATGAGGAAATTGAGCTTGGAAATGATGATCATATTTTTGAACAAGGCTTTGTGAATTCTCTATTTGCGATGAAACTAGTGAACTATATCGAACATGACTTTCAATTCCAATTAGACAACGAAGACCTCGACATTGCTCATTTTAGTACGGTCAATCGCATTGTCGCCTTAATTGAGAGAAAACAACAGGGGGCGGCTCTTCATGAAAACAGCTGAACAAACGATCAATGCCATTGAAGACATTCGCCAGTATTGCGATGAACATATCCGTCCGTTTGCCAATGAATTCGATGAGACGGAACATTTGCCAGAGTCACTGATTCGAGATATGGCGAAACGAGGCTACTTGGCAGCAGGTATCCCTTCTTCCTATCAAGGGCTGGGGCTTGATCCGATCGCATATGGACAGTTCACAGAACAAGTGGGAAAAGCTTGCTGTAATGTACGCACATTATTGACAGTAAATTCACTTGTAGGAGAAGCCATTCTTCGTTATGGAACAGAAGATCAAAAACAAGGCTGGCTTGTTGAATTAGCTAAAGGAGAAAAAATCGGAGCCTTTGCTTTGTCAGAGCCGAATATTGGTTCAGATGCCAATCATGTTGAAACAAGCTATCAAAAGGAAGGACAATCCTATGTATTAAGTGGGACGAAAAAATGGATTTCCTTTGGAGCGATTGCCGATTTCTTTATTGTGATTGCAAGAGACGGTGAACAAGTCACGGCATTCCTTGTCGATCGCGATCAGCCGGGTGTAGAGATTGAGAGAATTACAGGAATGATGGCCAACCGAGCGTCATATTTAGCGGAAATGACCTTTGATCATGTCCGGGTGCATGAAGACTGTGTCTTAGGACCAGTTGGGGGCGGATTTAACCATGTGGTGTCACTTGCATTAGACCATGGAAGATACAGTGTCGCTTGGGCAGGGCTTGCCATCGCACAAGAAGCTGTTGATTCTCTTGTCACGTATTCGCGTAAAAGAACACAGTTTAATGAAAAATTGTACAAGCATCAAATGATCAAAGGCATGATCGGGGATGCAGTGACTCAGCTCCATGCAGCGAGAGCTTTATGTCTAAAGGCCGGGGAAATGAGAGAAGCGAATCATCCTGATGCGATCACAGAAACATCCATTGCAAAATATTTCACTTCTAAAATCGCTGTTGACATTACAAATACAAATGTCCAAATTCATGGCGGAAGTGGATTTAGCCGGGAAAACTCAGCTTCAAGACTATATCGTGAAGCGAAGGTGCTTGAAATTATTGAAGGGACTTCGCAAATTCAGCAGCAGGTTATTGCTAACTATGGTTTACGCCATTATTTCGTGAAACATTCTTAGAGAGAAAGGAGATGAGCCCATGGCCTTACAGCCGCAGAAGCTGGATAAACAGAACATTGAAAATATGTTAGGTATCACTACGATCCAAGAAGGACTGCTGTTTCATCATTTAATGGAACCGAACGGAACAGCTTATTTTGAACAACTGCTGATCGAAATAGACGGACCAATAGATCGAGACATTTTTGAACAATCATGGACGAATGTCACCAAACAGCATGAAATGCTTAGAACATTGTTCAGATGGCAGGAACTCGCAAGACCAGTACAAATTGTGATGAAGCAGCATCAGCCAGACATTCGTTATCGTGATTTGACACAAGCGAAGGAGCCTCTTCATGTGCTGAAAGAAGAGGTAACGGCACAGAACCGAGAAGAACGCTT
Organism: Bacillus sp. SIMBA_005; assembly: GCF_046535585.1. Taxonomy (NCBI): domain Bacteria; kingdom Bacillati; phylum Bacillota; class Bacilli; order Caryophanales; family Bacillaceae; genus Bacillus; species Bacillus sp. SIMBA_005. The sequence goes on from NZ_JAWRWI010000006.1 coordinate 97,839, forward strand.
TGATCTGCAGGAAGTCCCATTTCGCCTGACGTTATGTGAAGTGAATGATGAAGTCAGCTGGGTTCTCATTAGCTTCCATCACATTTTATTGGACGGCTGGAGCCTTGGGATTGTATTAAGCGATTGGATGAGTGCATATGAGCGCTTATCGAATGGGGACAAACCTCTTCTGGAACAAAGACCATCCTACCAATCCTTTGTCAAATGGCAGCAGAAAAACCTTCAACAGACTGAAGCACAAGCCGCCTATTGGAAAAATGTTTTCAACGGCTGGAGTTATGCAGAACTGCTTCCGAAGTCAAGCGGCGCATATGAACATTCAGAAGTGTTTCATCAATATGAACATCAAGTGGATACTTCCGTTGCCGAGAGCCTGAGCAAATTCACGAATCAATATGACGTGACGCTGGCATCTGTGATGTATACGCTGTGGGGAGTTTTGCTATCTAAGTATGCCAACCAAGATGATATTGTGTTTGGGACAACAGTATCGGGGAGAAATGCAGATGTCCCTCATATTGAAAAGATGACTGGGCTGTTCATTAACACATTACCGCTGCGGGTCTCATTCGAACAGGAACGGCCAATTCTTGAACAGATACAGGAAGTGAGCCGTGAGATCGCTGTAAGAAATGAATATGAACATACCCCGCTATCTGCCTTAAAGAATTATGCAGGAATGACTGCAGAGCAATCATTATTTGATTCAATCGTCGTCATTGAAAACTATCCATTAGATCAAATGCTCACGAAAAACGATCAGCCAATTCGTATTCGTGGATTTGAGATGACTGAGCAGACAGAATTCGATCTCACGCTTAGTGTCCAGGCATTTGATGATCAGCTGCACTTTTCATTGGTGTATAACCCCGTCAGCTTTTCAGCTGAGCAAATCGAAAAGTGGTGTCAGCATTTTCTTCATCTCCTGTCTGATGCCTGTGCCCATCCGCACAAAACTGCTGCTCAACTACAGCTGCTATCAGAAGAAGAGAAAGAAAAGCAGTTGGCGGTCTTCCGGCAATATGGCGGAGCAACATCTAGCAATGAGCCAACGGTGATTGACCTATTTGAAGCACAAGTAGAGCGAACGCCAGCAGCAGCTGCAGTTGAGTTTGGCGATACGACGGTTACATATGAACAACTCAATAAGAGAGTGAACCAGCTCGCACATTATTTACAAAACAAAGGGGTCAAACAGGAGCAGCGTGTCGGCATTTTAGCAGAGCATTCCATTGAAATGGTGATAGCATGCTTAGCGATCTTAAAAGCTGGCGGTGCATACGTGCCGATTGATCCTGAATATCCGCAGGAACGAATAGAATATCTATTAGAAGACAGCGGAGTGGAATGGCTCTTAACTCACCCAATAAAAGGGCTCACCTACGCCTATCATGGAGAAAAAATCGATATCACGCAGCCGGATCTATATACCGGACCATCAGACAACTTGGCAGAAGCCATCACCTCAGACCAAACAGCCTACTGCATTTATACATCAGGAACGACCGGAAGACCAAAAGGTGTACTCATTCATCATCTTGGCTTAGCCAACTATATTGAATGGGCGAAGCAAGTATATGTTCGAGGAGAAACAAGGCATTTTGCTTTGTACACTTCACTGTCCTTTGACCTGACGGTTACTTCTATTTTCACGCCGCTCATTTCAGGAAATACCATCATGATTTATCACCATGAAAACCGGCAGCTGCTTGTCGAAGACATCATAAAAGACAATCGCGTGCATGTGATGAAACTGACACCATCTCATTTACAGTTTATTAAGCATTTGTCTTTCCCAGACAGCCAAATGAAATGTTTCATTTTAGGCGGAGAGCAGCTGGAAACATCTTTAGCGAAAACCATTCAGCAGTCCTTCCCGCAGCCAATTGAAATTGTGAATGAATATGGACCAACTGAAACGGTCGTTGGCTGTATGATTCATCAATATGATCAGGATCTTGATCAAGACGTGTATGTACCGATCGGAAAGCCTGCACAGCATACAGATATTCTTCTGTTTGACAGACATATGAATCTCATGCCGGAAGGAGCCGTCGGTGAATTATATATTGGCGGAAAAGGTGTCGCAAAAGGCTATTTGAATCGCCCAGAACTAACCGAAGAAAGATTTGTCAACCACCCTTTCCAGCCAGGTGAAAAAATTTATAAAACAGGTGATGCAGCGCGCATTCTCCCTAATGGGCTCATTCAATTTTTAGGTCGAAATGATGATCAAGTGAAGCTGAGAGGCTACCGGATTGAAACTGGTGAAATTGAATTTTGGCTGAATGAACAGCCAGGAATAAAAGCAGCAGCAGTTGTTGTAAAGCCAGATGCTTCTGGTACACCATGTTTGGCCGCATATGTTGTTACGACAGCCATACTTGATCAAGCGGCAATAAAACAAGCGTTGGCTGATCAACTGCCGGATTATATGATCCCAACTCACTTTGTTCAATTGGACGATATGCCATTGACTGCAAATGGCAAACTAGATAAACGAGCTTTACCTGCTTTGAAACAGGCGCAGCAAACGAAAAAACAGGCGGGATCTGCCAATCTTTCTGATACGGAGAAAGTTATTCAAGACATTTGGAAAAAAGTCCTCGGTTTAGATGAGGTAAGTGTCCATGACAAATTCTTTGACATTGGCGGGCATTCACTCAATTTGATCCACGTCAATCAACAGCTCGCTAAGCAATTGAATCAAAGCATTCCGATGGTCGAAATGTTCCGCCGCCCAACGATTAGAGAGCTTGCCGCATATTTAAGTGGCGATTCAGAGCAAGTAGCGGCAGACGCGCAGCCTGTAAAACAAAAGACAAGAAAAGCCAATGAGCCGATTGCCATTATTGGAATGGCTGGTAAATTCCCAGGTGCGAAAAATGTTGAGGCATTTTGGCGAAATTTGAAGAATGGAGAAGAATCAATTTCCTTCTTTTCCGATGAAGAACTGCTAGAAGCCGGTATTGACCGTCAAACTTTCGAACGATCCGATTATGTGAGGGCAAAAGGTGTCATTGATGGACCTGATTTATTTGATGCATCCTTCTTCGGCTATTCGCCAGGTCAGGCAGAAATGATGGATCCTCAAATACGTCTCCTGCATGAGTACGCCTATAAGGCGCTGGAAGATGCGGGGTATGTGCAAGAAGATTATACGGGTAAGGTCGGGTTGTTTACTGGGTCCACATCGAACTTCCAATGGATTCAGCGTTTTGCCGCTTCCCTTGATAGCAGTATGTCAGAGCTGTTTGAAGTGGGTTCACTCAATGATACGTACACCGTAAGTACAAGAATTGCCCATAAATTGAATTTGAAAGGACCGGCGCTTACGCTGCAAACCGCTTGTTCAACTTCTTTGGTCGCCTTGCATTTGGCCTGTCAATCCATTGCGAATGGTGATTCAGATGTAGCTCTTGCGGGAGGTGTGTCAATCCTGCACCCAGTGAAATCAGGCTATGTTTATCAACAGAACATGGTGAAATCAAGTGATGGCCACTGCCGCGCCTTTGACGATCAAGCGGATGGAACTGTTGGCGGAGATGGTGTTGGTCTTGTTGCTTTAAAAGCACTTAGTGAAGCCATAGAAGATGGCGACCATATTTATGCAGTCATTAAAGGCTCTGCCATCAACAATGATGGTGATCAAAAGGTTGGTTTCAATGCTCCAAGCGTCGAAGGACAGACACGTGTCATTCAGGATGCCCTGCATCAAGCAGATGTTTCACCAGATACGATTGAATATGTGGAAACACATGGAACTGGCACATCACTTGGTGATCCGATTGAAATAGAGGCGCTCACAAAGGCTTTCGACACAGAGAAAAAACAATTTTGCCGCATTGGGTCTGTGAAAACCAATATTGGACATTTGGATGCAGCGGCAGGAGCAGCTGGCTTGATCAAAGCTGTGCTTTCGCTTCAGCATCACACATTTGTACCTAGTCTTCACTTCAAAAAAGCCAATGAAAACATTGCATTTGATCATAGTCCTTTCTTTGTCAATACTGAGCTGACCGACTGGAAGCAGCCAGCTTCCCATTTGCGGCGGGCTGGGGTGAGCTCATTTGGAATGGGTGGAACGAATGCACATGTCATATTAGAAGAAGCGCCACAAAGAGACCGTCAGCAAATGCCTCGTTCTGCTGAGCTGCTTGTTCTTTCAGCAAAGAGCAAAACGAGCTTGGAACGAATGAAAGCCAAACTCGCAAGCCAAATAGACAACACGCCTTCTATCAATTTGGCAGACGCAGCTTATACGCTGCAAACAGGAAGACAATCCTTTGGTTTCCGTCAGACATTTGTTGCGGCAAGCAGAGAAGATGCTTTACGCGTATTAACAGAAAAGCAAGGCAAGGGCATTGGAAAGCTCATGCATTCGCATGTGGAGAAACAAAAGATTATTTTTATGTTTTCTGGACAAGGCAATCAATATCTCAATATGGGATTAGATCTGTACCGGGAAGAGCCTTACTTTAAGAAGCAAATGGATGCTTGTTTTCAAGCATATGAAGAAGCAACGGGGCGAAGTCTTGCACGTATTCTGTACCCATTAGCGGCTGAAACAGAAAAGGCGCGTGAACAATTGGCAAGTACTCAATATGCACAGCCAGCCATTTTTGCCATTGAATATGCCTTATCCATGCTTTTCATTGAATGGGGCGTTCGTCCTGATGCAATGATCGGCTATAGCTTTGGCGAATTAACGGCAGCCGCCATATCAGGGCTATTCAGCTTAAAGGACGCAATGTCCATGGTCGCCTATCGTGCGAATGCGATGCAGTCGTCACCAGCTGGCGTCATGATGAGTGTTCCATTACCTGAGGCAGAGCTCAAACCGATGCTTCCAAAAGATATTTCTCTCGCGGTTGTCAATGATTCATCATGTATTGTGTCAGGTCTAGAAGAGGCGATCAGTGAATTTGAACAAGAGCTGAAAAGCAACAGATTGATGTGTATGCGATTAGGTGGAACCATTGCCGCCCACTCACATGTCATGAAGGAGGCAGCTGAGCAATTCGGAGAAAAATTAACACATATGAAAGCCGAGTCTCTTCGCATTCCATTCATTTCGAATTTGTCAGGAGATTGGATGACAGATACGAGAGCGAAGGATATGTCTTATTGGAAAAGGCATATGACCGATACAGTTCGTTTTGCTGAAGGGATCACAAATATTTTACAAGAGGACAATATTCAATTAATTGAGATTGGACCAGGACAAGATTTAAGCGTGATGGTCAATCGGTCGCTGAACGGCCTGAACCAGCATGTATGTCATGTGTTAAGGCATGCAAAACAAGATGTGACGGATACTGAATTTTTACTTGGTCAAATTGGACGTCTATGGACAAACGGATTATCTATTGATTGGGATAGGTTCCATTTAAACCGTCAGCCGCGGAAAATGCCGCTGCCAACGTATGCATTTGATCAAACCTCCTATTGGTATGATGCAGCAGATCGTGTGAAACAAGACAAACCAAAGCAGTCTGGACGAAAGCAGCAAATGGATGAATGGTTCTATACCCCTCATTGGGAAGCGGATCTTTTACCTTGCGTGCCATTAGAAGATACGTCTGACGGAGCCTTGCTTTTGTTTGCAGATCCATCTGCATTTGGAGAGAAGGTTACGGCTGAGCTCCTGACGAAACGGAACGAGTCCGTCATGGTTCGTAAAGGAAATGAATTTACGAAGCATGACGAAAAAAGCTATACCATTCGGTCACAAGAGCCATCTGATTATGAAAGGCTCATATCAAATCTGGCAGATGACGAAATCAACGTGTCAAAAGTTTGCCATCTATGGGGGCTTTCAGAAAGACAGCCATCTCAAACGGAAGAAGAATGGGTGAAGCAAACGCAGCAAGAAGCTTATTACTCCTTGCTTTACATCGGCCAGGCACTGAAAAAATATGTGTTGGACCAAAAGGTATCGATTACAGTACTTTCCTCATTGACGTATGCCGTTGGCGGTGAGCCTGTACTTTATCCTGAAAAAGCGGTCCATCTAGGGCCTGCCATGGTGATTTCACAAGAAACACCGAACTTACGTTACCGCATTCTTGATATTGATCGTCCAGTGGAAAATGGGGTTCAAGAAAAGAGATTGCTAAAGCAAATAAGCGATGAGCTAGATCGAGCGTCTGGACCGCTTCTCACGGTCTATCGACGAAATAAACGATATGTGAAAAAGTACGCGAAAGGTTCAGTTCCCGAAACGGGACATGCTCATTTGGCTAAAAAAGATGGTGTGTACATTTTAATTGGCGGACTTGGGTTTATTGGATTGAATATCGCCCAGACTTTGGCCGAGCAAACACAGGGAACATTGATCTTAACGAGCAGATCTGGACTCCCTGATAGGAGCAAGTGGCAAGAATGGCTGTCTACGCATGATGATCAGGATCCAACAAAGAAAAAAATACAAAGGGTCATGGCACTGGAAGAGGCAGGCGCAGACGTTCTTATTCAGAAAGTAGACGTTCGTCACAAGGAAGATATCCAGCAATTGATCAACACAGTGGATGCGTCATATGGACAGATCAATGGCGTGATCTATGCAGCTGGAGTGACAGGCGACCAATCCTTCCAGGTGATGGAGCAAACAGATGTCACTTTTTCGGAGCCGCATTTTGAAGCGAAGATGAATGGTGTACTTCATCTTGATGATGCCTTAGGTGATCGATCCCTTGATTTCTGTTTTGTCCTGTCATCTTTGTCACCGATCTTGGGCGGACTCGGCTTTACAGCTTATACAGCTGTGAATCATTTCATCGATGCGTACGTGTATGAACGCAATCTACGTTCAGAAACACAGTGGTCTGTCATTAGCTTTGACGGCTGGGAATTTGAGCAAGGGAAGCAGCTTGATCTTCCAATCGGAGATGATGTCACCGAAACGTTAATTACAGAAAAAGAAGGAAGAATGATCTTTGAACGATTGCTTTCACTGGATCAAGTGGAACAAATGGTTATTTCAACAACATCTTTACATGATCGTATTCACCGATATGTAGACCGTTTATCCCTTGAGGAAGAGAGCGGCGGTGAGCATGAACAAGATGGCAATTTGTATTCTCGTCCAGCGCTTTCCACGAATTATGCGGCACCAGAAACGGAGCTGGAGAAAGCATTAAGTCAACATTGGCAAGCTTTCTTTAAGATTGATGAAATTGGCATAGATGATCATTTCTTTGAAATGGGTGGAGATTCTCTAAAGGCGATTACCTTCATTGGTATCATTCATCGTGCATTTAGTGTAGAGCTGACGCTTCCACAATTTTTCCAAATACCTACGATACGATTAATGGCAGCATATATCGATCAAGCAGATACTGCTGCTTATCATGCGATTGAAAAAGCCGAAGTGAAGGAGCATTATCCTTTGTCGTCTGCGCAAAAACGGTTGTATCTCATGCAGCAAATGGATGTAAACAGCACAGGATACAACGAGTTTAAAGCGGGACGAATCAAAGGGAAACTCGATATTAGCAGGTTGGAATGGGCATTTCAGCAGCTTATTAAGAGACACGAAAGTTTGCGGACTGCGTTTGTATTAGAGAATGGTGTCCCTTATCAAAAGATTGAAGAAGAGGTACCATTTGCAGTCACATTATTTGACCTCACTAAGGGATCGACACAAGGATCTGAGGAAGAGCAAAAACAAGTGATTGAACAATTTTTGACTGCCTTTACGTTAAGTGAGGCTCCATTGATGAGAGTCGGTGTGATGAAGCTGGCAGAAGAGGAATTCGTGCTCATGCTGGACATGCACCACATTATTTCAGACGGTCTTTCTCAAGATATTTTGGTCAATGACTTTATGCAGTTATATGACGGCAGGACGCTTGAGCCTCTCGCTCTGCAATATAAAGATTTTTCAGAATGGCAAAATGACCTGCTAGCATCAGAAGCACTGAAAGAATCGAGTGATTACTGGAAAGATCGGTTAGAGGGTGCCCCCCTCCTTGATCTGCCAACAGATTTCGATCGACCAGTGGTGAGACAATTCCGCGGCGGGCATTATACGTTCCGTATAGAAGAAGCGGAGCTAAACGCATTTAAACAGGTGATTTTAAAGGAAGACGCCACACTGTTTATGGGCTTGTTAAGTGTATATCAGATTTTGCTTCACAAATTAAGCGGACAATCAGATATCACGGTCGGGGTTCCGGTAGCAGGGAGAAAACAAGAGGAGCTGCAGCAAGTGATCGGTATTTTTGTCAATATGCTGCCACTTCGTTTGTATCCTAAAGCAGAGCTGACGTACCAGCAATTCCTAGAGGATGTGAAAGCACACGTCATCGATGATTTCGGACATCAAGACTATCAGTATGAACAAATGGTTCAAGACCTTCAGTTAAGCCGGAGTGTCAGCCGGAATCTATTGTTTGATGCTGTGTTCGCCTTGCAAAACATGAATCAGCCAGAACTGAAGGTAGGCGGTTTAACCTTTAGTGATTATCCGTATGAGACAGGAACGTCACGCTTTGATTTACTCTGGATTGCGTATGAGCAGGAAGACGGTCTTTCTTCAACGATCGAATATAATACTGAGCTTTTCACAGAGGAAACCATAGAGCGGATTGCGGGCTTGCTGAAAGACATCATGCGGGCTGTTTCAATAGATGCTGTAAGAATAGAGGAGATCGAACTGACTTCTTCGTTCCAGCAATTAGATGACGTATCTCTTTTCGAATTAGATGACTTGAAAATATAAGTAAAGAGGTGAATGGAAGAGTGATTGAACATGATGATTTTCAACTGAAAGCAGCGGCGAAGGAAAGGGTGAGGGAAAGAGCCTACTGGACATCGATCTTATCAGGTGTCCAGCTTGATGGCCGCATTCCTCATACGGTTTCAAAGGCCGAACCTGCTGCAATGAACCGATCGCTTCATTCGTCCTTCCCTGTGGCTATGAATCATTCGTTAAAACAATTATGCGGAGATTCTGATTTGCGGCTGTTTATCGTGCTAACCACAGCAGCTTTTGGCTTGCTTCAACGTTATAGCGGAAAAACTGAGTTGATGGTGACTGTTCCTACAATGGAACAGTCTGCCAATCAATCCGCCATCAATCATATGCTGCCGCTTAAGGCAGAGATTGAGCCTCATATGAGCTTTAGCGCAGGGCTAGAGGCAGTGAAACAATCGTTTCAGGAGGCAGTGCGTCATCAAAACTATCCTGTTCAAATATTAATGGATGAGCTTTGGCGTTCAGTAGGAGAAGACAAGAAGCGTGTCAATCTGGCATGTGCATTTGAACCATTGCATGGGCATGCTGACCGAGAGCAGCTGCATGCGGATGTGCTTATTGTTTGGAAGAAAGAACAAGATCACCTTCATGCTGAAGTTCACTGGGATGCTTCCATTTATGATGACCACATGATGGAGCAGTTCTCCAATCATTTCATGGGATTCACAGAGCAATGTCTCGAAACGCCTGAGCAAATGATGAGCACACACTCATTTTTATCTGATGTAGAGAAAAGTCAGCTGTTTGATTCGTTTCAAGGGGAGTCGCTCGCTTATCCAGTGGACCGTGATATTGTGTCTTTATTTCAACAACAAGTTCAATTGCATCCAGCACGAACGGCTGTTGTGTTTGGTACTACCTCCTATACATATGAAGAGGTTGATCATTTATCTGATCGCATTGCGCTTAGACTGTCTCAAAGTCAGATAACACGTGAGACTCCTGTTGGACTCAAAATGTATCGATCTGCTGAACTAGTCATTGCCATTCTTGGCATCTTAAAGGCGGGCTATGCTTATTTACCGATTGATGTCCATCTGCCGATCGAAAGAATTCGGTATATGCTCAAAAACAGCGGCGCTGCAGCTATTGTCTCGGATGCAGAAGGACACGAAGGATTGGATGTCGAGGTTCATGTGATTCAAGACATGCTTCAAGAATCATCAATAAAAGAGAATCTGACTTGGTCTATCTCGCCTTCCGATATGGCGTATGTCCTGTATACATCAGGTACAACAGGGCATCCGAAAGGTGTCGTTATTGAACATCGTCATGTCATAAATTTGGTATATGGAATGAAAACGCGCTTTTTTGATCTACTCCCTGATCCTTTGCAAGTAGGGATGCTAGCTTCACACATTTTTGATGCGTCTGTTCAAACATTGTTCCCAGCATTGCTCCTCGGACATACGCTGCATATTGCCAAAGATGAAGTCCGTATGGATGGGCATGCGTTATGGTCGTTTTACCAAGAACATCACATTCAGCTGTCTGATGTGACCCCCTCCCACTTGAAGCTGATGAACAAAGCAGCAGCGCAATCAAGACAAGACCTGCCTGCGTTGAACATGTTGCTGGTTGGCGGAGAGGTGTTCACAAAAGAGCTGATGGATCAATTTTTACAGCATATATCAGGTGAAAAACCGATCATGATTAATGCGTATGGGCCGACTGAATGTACGGTTCAGTCATCATCCTTTTTGATTCCCCAAGACTGGGATGAGCAAGTCATTCCTATTGGACAGCCGATGCCGAATGAGCATATTTTCATATGTGATGCGCAAGGAGAGCCAGTTCCGATTGGCGTCTTTGGAGAGTTATATATAACAGGCGATGGTGTAGGTCGTGGGTACATCAATCACCCTGATCTGAGCAAGGAGAAATTTATTGAAAAACCAGAGCTCAGCAGCGGGATGTTATATGGTACGGGAGACCTTGCAAGATGGCGGTTTGATGGTTTATTAGAATTTGCAAAGAGAAACGACAGTCAAGTGAAAATTAGGGGATATCGAATTGAGCTAGAGGAAATCCGCAGAGCGATTCTTGATGACCCGCATATGCAAGGATTGATTCAAGATGTCATTGTCATTCCTAAGGAAACGCAGGATCAGGACCAATACATTTGCGCATACATGATGGCAAAACAAGTGATAGATCAGCGCGCGCTTCGTCAGTCTTTAAGTGATAGATTACCAGGTTATATGGTGCCGAGACATGTCATCCAAATAGAGCAATTTCCTTTGAATCTATCAGGGAAATTGGATATCCAAGCACTGCCGAATCCAGAAGATCAGCTGGTAGACAATCAAGAGCCTATGACCATTCAAGCACATAATGAAACAGAGCAGAAGCTTATTCGTATTTTCGCCTCTATTTTACAAGTCCCTGCTTCGCAGATTCGTATAGATGAACCGTTTTTTGACTTAGGCGGGAACTCTTTTAATATCGTTGAGTTGTCCAATAAAGTGAAAGAGGAATTTCAGCAGGAGCTGACAGTGATGGAGCTGTTCCAATTTACAACTGTTTCACAAATAGCTGCTCAAATAAAAAACAAAGCATCAGGGCAAGAGAAACAAATCGAAGATGATGGAGAAAATGAAGCGGATGACTTAGAAAGTGCCGCTCAACTGTTAGGCGGGATGATAGATGAGTAAGTTCACAGGATTAGAGGTTGCAGTGGTTGGGATGGCCTGCCGTTTTCCAGGAGCAAAGAATATTCATCACTTTTGGGACAACCTTGCAAATGGAAGAGAGTCTATTACGTTCTTTTCGAAGGAAGAGCTGCTTGAGGCAGGGGTTGAGAAAGAAGCATTGGATCATGAGCAATATGTACGTGCCAAAGGAGCAGTTGATCAGCATGATCATTTTGATGCAGATTTCTTTGGTTATTCACAGCGTGAAGCAGAAGTAATGGACCCGCAGATCCGCATGTTTCATGAGGTGGCGTGGGAATCTCTTGAAGATGCAGGCTATAACCCTGAAACCTATCAGGAACCAATTGGTTTATTTGGAGCCGCCTCTGCTAATTTATATTGGCAAGCTGCTTCCATGCTGATGAGAACGAATCACTCATCCGAACAATTTGCGGCTGTTCAGTTAACAGATAAAGATTTCATGAACACAAAGGTATCTTATAAATTGAATTTGAAGGGGCCGAGCGTAGCTGTTGATACAGCTTGTTCTTCCTCTTTGACTGCCATTCATATGGCGGCACGCGCCTTAATTACCGGAGAATGTAAAATGGCTCTCGCAGGCGGCGTCACCATTACGACCCCTCACAAAAAAGGATACATGTATCAAGAGGGGATGATCATGTCGCCAGATGGGCACTGCCGGGCTTTTGATGAACAGGCAGAAGGTACCGTAGGCGGTGAGGGCTGCGGCGTTGTTGTGCTCAAATCATTAAAGCAGGCACTAAAAGATAAGGACCATATCTATGGCGTGATTAAAGGTTCAGCCTATAACAATGACGGCGGGCGGAAGGTTGGCTACACAGCACCAAGTATAGAAGGACAAAGCGAAGTGATTAAAAAGGCACTCAACATCAGTCGTGTAGAAGCTGAGAGTATTTCTTATATTGAAGCACATGGCACAGGTACAACTCTTGGAGATCCGGTTGAAATTGAGTCACTAAAGAAAGCCTTTCAAACGGATAAAAAACAGTTTTGTGCGATTGGGTCTGTGAAAACCAATATTGGTCATCTTGATTCAGCCGCAGGGGTTGCAGGTTTTATCAAGACAACGCTTAGTCTGTACCATCAGATGCTGCCGCCTAGCCTTCATTATAAAAAGCCGAATCCGAAAATTGATTTTGAATCAAGTCCATTTTATGTCAATACAACACCCGTACCATGGACGAAAACAGAGCAGCCGCTGCGTGCCGGAGTTAGTTCATTTGGAGTCGGTGGAACGAATGTACATCTGATCATGGAAGAGGCACCCGCCGCCGACAAACCGTCAGTAGAAAGAGATCATGAACTAATGGTGATTTCTGCAAGATCGAAGCAGGCGGTTCAAAAATCTGCTGAACAAATGACATCTTATTTAAAAGATCAAAAGCGTGTCACACTATCCGAGGCTGCCTTTACACTGCAAGAGGGAAGAAAGCATTTTCCTTATCGACAAGCTTTTCTTGCAGGTCCTGACCGCACATTCCAGTCAGCGGGACAGCCGCAAAAGGCCTTTCAACAGCCTGCAGTCGTCTGGATGTTTTCTGGACAAGGTGCTCAGTATGTGAATATGGGCAAAGATTTATATGAGAAAGATCCTGAATTTAAACAAATGCTTCAGAAATGTTTTGCCATCATTTTATCTTTATCAGGTGTTGAGATCGAGAACGTGTTATACCCAACAACCGAAGAAGAGTTCATAAAAGCAGAACAGCTCATGCAGCAAACATCATATACACAAATCATCTTGTTTAGTTTTGAGTATGCGCTCGCATCGAAGCTGATGGGACTAGGCATACGTCCGCATTATTTCATTGGTCATAGCATTGGAGAAATAACAGCTGCCTGCGTGGCCGGTATTATTCACCTTGAAGATGCAATCCGTATCGTTTTAAAAAGAGGCAGTTTGATGCAAAAAATGCCTCGGGGTGAAATGGCCGGAGTGTCACTCTCTGCCGAAGAGATTGAACATGATCTTCCTGAAGGTGTCGAGCTTTCTGCGGTGAATAGCTCGCAATTATCTGTTGTTTCCGGTCCTTCAGAACGATTACAGATCTATCTCGAACAAGCTGAAAAAAGAGGAGCTTCTGTCCAAACATTGAAAACCTCTCACGCCTTTCATACGAGTATGATGGCTGAAGCGTCCGAACAGTTTAAGCACGTTCTCTCGGAAATCACCTATCAACAGGGCGAGATTCCGATTCTTTCGAATGTGACAGGGAACTGGTTAACAAATGAGCAAGCATCATCGCCTGATTACTGGGCATCTCATATCAGGCAGCCTGTTTTATTTAGTCAAGGATTAGAGACGTTACTTGGACTTGGAGAAGTGGTTTTCATTGAAGTGGGGCCAGGTCATACGTTGACTCAATTTGTGAAACGACATGAGGACTATGATGTGAACAAAGCAGCAGCTGTTTCATTGGTGAGACACCCAAAAGAACAAGCTGATGATGATGAATATATGAAAAAAGCTATAGGGAAGCTGTGGAGTTTTGGAGTGGAACCGAACTGGAGCGCTGTCAGAAAAGAAAAGGCCCCATATCGAGTGTCACTGCCAACATATCCATTCGAGCATCAAATATTCCCCTCTCCGCAGTTTAAAGCAGATCAGCTGATGACCGCTATAGCGCCATCAGAAAAGGGTGAGAAATTCTCCGCTGATTTTGAAGACTGGTTTTATATACCGGTGTGGGAGCGCTCTGCACCTGTACTAAAAGAGCAGCATCATCAAGGGAAGCGTATCTTGGTTTTTGAGAAAAGTGGTCATATTGGCGACTATTTGAAAGAACGGCATGCAGAAGTTGTCAGCGTCTGTCAAAGTGATCATACGATCAAAGAAAATGACCAGTTGATGAAGGCTGACGTTCATATGCTGTCACACTTAGAGTGGGTTATGGCTGAACTGCACCAATCTGGGTTTATACCGGAAGAGATCATCTGGATGCATGATGAACTGACAGAAGATACAGGTGATCAGCCAAACTACTTATCTGTACTCGATCTCGTCAGGCTCATCAGTCAGCATCATAACACAACCATCCGTCTTCATCTTGTGACAAATCAAGCGCATGATGTCATCGGGATGGAGAAGGTCAATCCTCTTCAAGCAACATGCACTGGACTAGCTCTGACCATTCCTCAAGAATATCAGCATATTGCGTGTCAGCACGTTGATTTATGTCAGGAAACAAAGGCGGACTGGCCGCTATTTCTTTCATATGAGGTGGCAATGCACGATCAAGAGGCGCTTGTGGCGTATCGGGGGAACAGCAGGTGGGTTCGAAAAGCTTCAAGTACACCTTTAAGTAAAGAGGAATCGTCCACGCAGCCTTTCAGGACTCATGGTGTTTACCTCCTGACCGGCGGTATGGGAGGCATTGGCTTCACACTAGCTCAACATTTAGCAGAAACGTATCAAGCAAAACTTGTGTTCCTCAGCCGATCACAGATACGTGAACGCTCTGCATGGCATGAGCTGAGTGATGCAGATGGGAAAGAAGCTGAAACCGTGAAAAAGCTGATGACTCTTGAAGAGTTAGGAGCTGATGTACTAACTGTACACGGTGATGTGTCGGATAAAGACGCTGTGCAGAAAGCGGTCCAGCTGGCTCATACAACGTTTGGCGATTTACATGGTGTCATCCATGCGGCAGGAGAAGCAGATGGGAAGATCATCCAAGCAAGAACAGCAGACGATGAAATTCGCATGTGTCAGGCAAAAATCAACGGGACCTATGTGTTGGATGAAGCACTCAAGAATGAAACGCTCGACTTCGTTTTACTTTGTTCATCCCTAGTGTCTTTTCTTGGAGCGGCTGGACAAGTGGCTTATGCGGCTTCCAATGCTTTTATGGACAGCTTTGCTCATGCGAAGAGGCAGGAAGGAAAGCCAGTGATTTCTTTAAACTGGGATCGATGGGAAAAAGTCGGCATGGCACACGACTCAGCATTAGCGGCCAAAGTCAATGACATGATGGCGCTCGAGGAGCAGCCGGGAATTTCACCAGAAGAAGGAATCAAGGCCTTTCAGGAAGTGCTTCGTCTAGACTATCCACAAATTCTTGTTTCTGTTCGAGACATGGGTGAGAGAATAAAGCACCGCTTAACACCTATGCAGGAGGAAAAAGAGTCGTCGCAACAAATATCGCAGGTCATAGATGATCGCCTAGAAGTCTCATTGAGTGATGCACTCAGCTCCTTTTTTCCTCATGAACCGGATGTGAATGAGAACTTCTTTGAAATGGGTGCGACATCCCTTGATTTGCTGCAGATGAGCGGTCATATTAAATCAATTTATGGGATAGAGGTTCCAGTGGTCATGATGTATAGTCATCCAACGATCGCGTCATTGGCTGCAGAACTGAAGAAGATACATGGCGTGAAGGAAGAAAAGCAAGCTGTCACTGAATCATCTAATCTCCGCAAACAGGCGATGGCAGATGGGAAAAACCGCCGTAAACAGAGATTAAAACGAAAATAGATGGGAGAAATGCAGCGTATGTCTGATCAAGAGCAATGGAGCGAATCTGGACTTGAAATTGCAGTTGTAGGATTAGCAGGTACATTTCCTGGGGCACCGAATGTGCAAGCGTTTTGGGAAAATGTGTCGCAAGGGAAAGAATCCGTTACGTTTTTCACTGATGAAGAATTAAAGGCAGCGGGTGTAGATGAGACGCTGCTAAAACGTTCTGATTATGTCAAGGCAAAGCCATATTTAAAACAGGCATCATCATTTGATGCAGACTTTTTTGGCTACTCTCCGCGAGAGGCATCGATTATGGACCCGCAAATTCGATTGATGCATGAATGCACATGGCATGCGCTTGAGGATGCAGGCTATGAACCTGAGCAATACGAAGGTTTAATTGGTCTTTATGCCGGGGCATCTAGCAATCTATCGTGGATGGGGCAGCATATGTCGTCACTTGCAAAGAACGAAGATGTGTTTCAAATCATGCATCTCAATGACCCATCCTTTGCTTCTCGAATTGCCTATAAATTAAATCTAAAAGGTCCAAGCGTATCGGTGCAAACGGCTTGCTCCACATCGCTTGTTGCGATCCATATGGCCTGCCAAGGATTAATCGGCGGTGAATGTGACCTTGCTTTAGCAGGAGGTGTCACACTCCATCAGCCGCAAATCACAGGCTATCAATACCAAGAAGGAATGATTTATTCTCCTGATGGTCATTGCCGTCCGTTTGATGAAAAAGCAAAAGGAACCGTTTTTGGTGAAGGTGCAGGCGTTGTTGCACTAAAACGATTAAAAGATGCGATAGAAGATGGAGATTTTATTTATGCTGTCGTAAAAGGATCTGCAACGAACAATGATGGAAGTAATAAAGTCGGCTATACAGCCCCAAGTGTGAGTGGACAGGCAAGTGTTATTGAATCTGCGTTAGAAATGGCTGAGACAGAACCAGAGACGATTTCTTATATCGAAGCACATGGAACGGGTACGCCTGTTGGAGATCCGATTGAGATTGAGGCGCTTACTCGTGCTTTTCAAACAGATCAACAAGGCTATTGCCGAATTGGATCAGTCAAAGCCAATATTGGGCATTTAGATGCCGCAAGCGGCGTAGCTGGTTTTATCAAAACAGTCATGATGCTGCATCATCGTCAATTTGCCCCGATGCCGCACTTTGAGAAGCCGAATCACCGTATTTCTTTTGATCAAACCCCATTTTATGTTGGGACAGACAAAGAGGAGTGGAAGACATCTCAATTGCCAAGGAGAGCTGGAGTCAGTGCCTTTGGTATAGGGGGAGCAAATGCTCATGTCATCTTAGAAGAGGCACAGCCGAGAAAAACAAACAGCAAGGCCTCGTCCAAAGAATTAATTGTGCTCTCAGCTAGATCAATGCATGATCTGAAGAACATGACAAAAAACTTAAAGGAATATGTCTCCTCACATCCTGATCTCTCACTTGGTGAAGCAGCTTATACCTTACAAAGTGGAAGAAAGGCTTTCAAATATCGAAAAGCGTTTGTCTGTTCCACGCGGGAAGAGTTATTAGCGGAGCTGCAATTGCTGAATGAAGAGACAGCAGGCAGAGAAAGTCATCTTTATAAACGGATCAACATGAAGCTGAAGGGGTACCATGAGTCAGGTTTACGTGATTACATCGAGCTGTATGAGAAAGATCCTTCTTTCAAAACAGAAGTGGATCGAATCGTAAGCCTCGTCCAATCCGCTGTACCTATCAAAAAAGATGAGCTGTTCCATCCTAAACAAAGCCGTCAATCAGAAGTGGCGATGCTGATCATGACATCGGCTTTTGCTAACATGCTAAGATCAATCGGAGTTGAACCAGATGGCTGGATTGGAGAAGGCAGCGGAGTCTGGACAGCTTTATATGCAGCAGGCGGCCTTGAGCTAAATGATGTGGTATCTATTGTGTATCATCTTCATGACACCGAGATGGTTAATCAAAGGCTGGCTTCCCTGCCTCAGAGGACACTAAAGCAGCCTGTTTACTTGCAGCAAACCGGGGAGGAACTAATCACTTTCGACCCATCGTCTGCAAAAGGTCTTCTTAATATGGATCAGCCTGTAAAATCACCAATGATTGAGCAAGAATCACCAGCTTTGATCATTGACCTTTCAATGAAACAAGGGATTGTATTTGAAAAGGGAGCAGAAAAAACAACCGAACCACTTGATGGAGACATGCTTCAAATCGCAGGTGTTCTTTGGGAAATAGGAGTCGGCTTAGCCTTCCCTTTAACAGATGAGAAGAACAGGCAGCGTATTCCGCTGCCTGGGTACCCATTTCATAAAACCGATTTCTCTGCACAAACAAATACGATGGCAGCCATTGAACCGCAAAAGCCGCAGAATGAACAGCGTGTCTTTGCTTCACTCGCTTCTTTACAAAAAGAGATTCACGACATTGTGCAAACTCATTTTGGGTTTGATCAAATGGATGATGAATCGCCATTTTTTGAATTTGGTGCGACATCCCTTGATATTTCTCAGCTTGCAGCGAAAATATCTGAGCACGTGGACAAGCAAATTGACACTGTGCAATTGTATCGGTTTGCGACAGTGGCAAGTCTTGCTGAATATTTATTTGAAGAACAGTCAGAACAGGTTCAAACGCCTGCTTCTCGCCCAGTAAAAAACACGTCCCAGGAGCATACGGATATTGCGATTGTCGGAATGGCTGGAAGATTCCCAGGAGCTTCATCGCTAGAAGACTTTTGGCAGCGTCTTGTGAATGGCGAGGAAATGATTCACTTTTTCACAGAAGAAGAGCTCAAGAAAGCAGGGCTGGATGCGTCTGTCTACCAGCATCCGAATTTCATTGGAGCAAAAGGTCGTTTACAAGAGATCGAAGGCTTTGATGCAGACTTCTTTAACTATTCTGCTAGAGAGGCAGAGCTAATGGATCCGCAGTTCAGGCTCTTGCATGAATGTGCTTGGGAAGCGCTGGAGGATGCTGGCTGTGACCCCGATCGAATGGCAGGGAAAATTGGCGTTTATACAGGAACGAGTCCAAACCATGAGTGGCTGACGCGCTTTGCCCATCAAATGGAAGCAACTGAGCAGTTCAGCGCCATGCTGTTAAATGATCGTGAGTTTTTTAGTACGCAGCTTTCTTATAAATTGAATTTGCACGGGCCTAGTGTGACCATGCAGACAGCTTGTTCGACCTCACTTGTCAACATAGGCATGGCCTGTCAAGCATTATTGAATCAAGAATGTGATGCCGCACTGGCTGGCGGTGTGACGGTCAGTTCTCCAGAAAATATCGGCTACATCTATCAAGATGGGATGATTCAATCAAAAGATGGACATTGCCGTCCATTTGACCAAGAGGCGAGCGGAACCATTTTTGGAGATGGAGCGGGGATTGTTCTATTAAAACGTTATGAAGATGCGATGAGAGACGGCAACCCGATTCATGCGGTCATCAAAGGGGTTGGTGTGAACAATGATGGCAGCCGAAAAGCTGGTTTTACCGCTCCGAGTGTGGAAGGACAAGCAGAGGTTTTAAAAGAAACGTATGAAAAATCAGGTATCGATCCCGCGTCTATCGGTTATATAGAAGCTCACGGTACGGGGACAAAAATGGGAGATCCAATTGAGGTATCCGCTCTTAGCCAAGTGTTCAAAGGGACAGAACCGCTGACGATTCCGATCGGTTCTGTGAAAAGTAATGTCGGACACTTAAATAGTGCGGCAGGGATTGCAGGTCTGTTTAAAGCCATTTTGGCTCTCCAGCATAAAACGATCCCGCCAACCATTCATTATGAATCACCCAATCAGGAAATTCCTTTCAAAGATACACCGTTTTATGTGAATCAAAAGGCGTTGTATTGGAAGGAAGCAGATGGTCCGAGAAGAGCGGGAGTCAGCTCTTTTGGTATCGGCGGAACGAACGCTCATATGATCATAGAAGAGGGCATACAGGCGAAGCAAAAACCAGCTTCTACCCAAAAGCAGCTGCTCGTCTTATCTGCTAAAACAGATACTGCTTTAGCGAAAATGACAGAGCAATTAAAGCAGTATGTGATCCAGCATCCTCAAGTCCCGCTTGAAGATATTGCTTATACATTGCGGTATGGCAGAAAGCAGTTTCCATACCGAAAAGCGATCGTACTCGCGTCTGCTAATGAATGGATGCAGCAGAAACAGCTTGAAACGAGTGTGTTCCGAAGCCAAAAATGGCGCAAAGCAACCTTTATGTTTTCAGGTCAAGGCGCTCAGTATGCTGGTATGATGCGCGGGTTATATGATGCAGAGCCAGTGTTCAAATGGGAAGTAGATAGATGTTTTAATTATGTAATGGAAACGGAGCAAGTGGATTTAAAGGGCATTGTTTTTTCCGAGGATGAAACGAACGAAGACATCACAAAAACGTCAAATGCCCAGCCGCTCCTCTTTATATTTGAGTATGCATTAGCCAAATTGCTTCAACATAGCGGTGTTGAGCCAGAATCAATGATTGGACACAGTATCGGCGAATACGTTGCCGCTTGTTTGTCAGGTGTCTTTTCTCTCGAGTCTGCATTAACACTCGTGATGGCAAGAGGAAGATTAATGCAAGACATGGAAAAAGGCGCGATGCTTAGTGTGCAATTACCAGAGGCGGAACTCGTCTCGATGATCGATGAATCGCTTTCTGTTGCTGCTGTCAATGCAAAAGACCTTTGTGTCGTTTCTGGAAGAGAAGAGCATATCGCTGCATTTGAAAAGAAACTGCAAGACAAAGGAATTATCACAAGACAGCTCCATACTTCTCATGCCTTTCATTCCTACATGATGGAGCCAATGCTTGAGGCGTTTCAACAAATCGTAGAAAAAGTAGAATTGCAAGAGCCGGTGATTCCGTTTATATCGAATGTCACAGGCACATGGGCGACAAGAGAAGATGTGATGACAGCATCTTATTGGACGAACCACCTGCGTGGAACCGTTCGTTTTCATGAAGGTCTATCTCAGCTGTTAACCGATGAAGTACGAGCACTCATTGAAGTTGGACCTGGAAACAGCTTGACGGCATTAGCGAAACGTCATGAAAACAAAGAGTCACATCATGATGTCCTGAATATGGTGAGGCATACGAGAGAACAAGCGGATGACCATGCATATTTCTTAAAGAGAATAGGAGAGCTATGGGCAGGGGGCTACGAGGTCAAAGCGCAGCAACATCCAACTCAAGAGGAACGTCAGCTCGTATCGCTGCCGACCTATCCATTTGAGCGGAAACGATATTGGATTGAAGCAGGAAAGTCCGCGTCTCCGCAGCTATCCGCCCCTAAGGAAACGAAGAAGAAAGAGATGGAAGAATGGTTCTACCTGCCTTCATGGGAACAGCAGCCGCTAAAACCAGTTTTCGAAAAAGAAACAGAAGAACAAACGTGGCTCATTTTCAGGGAACAGGATGCTTTTCATGAACTGTTTACCCATTCATTTAAGCAAAAAGGGATCAAGGTCATTTCTGTCACAAAGGGTGAAGCTTATCAAGTGCAAGATGATTCGTTTACGATCAATCCGGCAGAAGGCCAGCACTACCGAAATATGCTAGATTCATTGTCTAATAGAGGCATCAATATCCAGCGGATTCTGCATTTATGGGAAGCTGCGAAAGAAGATGACAACTCGAATCGTCAAGCTGCTTTTCAGGCGCACATTGAAAAAGGCTATTACAGTTTAATTTTCTTATCTCAAGCGATTGCTGCCCAAAAAAATATTCGAGAATGCCGTCTGTTTACGATCACTAGCGGAATTCAGCCAGTCACAGGCAATGAGACGATATGTGCAGAGAAAAGTGCAATGCTTGGACCATGTAAAGTCATTTCACAGGAATACCATCATATTAAGTGCTGGAATATCGATGTGGAAGACGTGCCAGAAGTCATGTCTTGGAAGGAACAAGTCCTTGTCGATCTTATTTTGCAGGAAATCATGCAGCCTGGAAAGGACCAGCTTGTGGCGTATCGTCATCGAAAGCGCTGGGTAGAGAGCTACAAGCATTTGCCGCTACAAAAAGAAGATGGACTTCCGAAGATGATCAGGCCAAATGGTGTGTATCTGATTACAGGGGGTTTAGGTGGTATCGGATTTGTTCTGTCAAAGATGCTGGCGAAGGAAGGAAATGTACATCTTTATTTAACTGGAAGAACGGCATTGCCGCCAAGAAATGAATGGGCGTCATATGTTCAACAAGCAAATGCCGATGAAGCGCAACGCACGAGAATTGAAAAGGTGCTTGAGCTCGAACGATTAGGGGCAACAGTAGAAGCGGTGCAGGCGAATGCAGGAGATCTTGATCAGATGAAACGTGTATTTGATGCCATTCGCAAAAAGCATGGCGGCGTTCATGGTGTATTCCATGCAGCAGGATTACCAGGAAGTACATCCTTCCGTGCAATCAAAGATATCCCTTCTACACTGGCGCAGGGAGAGGATCAATTCCAATCAAAGGTGAAAGGGCTTGATGTGCTAGAGCAGCTGCTGGAACAAGAACAAGCAGACTTTTGTCTTCTCTTTTCTTCCATTAGTGCATTGCTTGGGGGCTTAGGATTCTCTGCTTACTCAGCGGCTAACTTATATATGGATGCATTTGCAGCTAGACTTAATCAACATAGTCAAACCCCGTGGATGTGTGTGAACTGGGATGCATGGAATTTCTGGGGTGAGCTAGAATCCACAATTGGTGAATCGATCAATGAGCTTGCGATTTTACCAGAAGAGGGTGCTGAGCTGTTCCAGTATGTTCTGTCTAACCGGCAGAATCGACACATGCTTGTGTCCACAGGAAATCTTGATGAACGGATAGATCAATGGCTGTCACTAGAGTCTAAGACCGCACCAGATGAGGATTCATATGAAGTGTCTAAGCACGAAAGACCAGAGCTGGGCAATCCATATGTGGCGCCTCGAAATGAAACTGAAAAAGCGATCTGTCAAGTATGGCAGGATTTTATGGGCATGGAACAAGTGGGCATTCACGACAATTTCTTTGATCTCGGCGCAAGCTCGCTGGATATTGTTCAAGTCACCAATCGGTTAAATCAAGCACTTCAAACAAATGAAGCGGTTGTGACCTTGTTTACGTACCCTTCTGTTGCAGAGCTTGCGAAATATATCCAGCCTTCTGAGGAATCGAAGGAAGAAGCGATGGAAGAAGAACTAGCCGTCGTCACTTCAGGTGATCGAAGAGCTCGTTTTAAACAGCAACGGAATAAAAGATTGAGAGGCGGAATCGAGAATGAATGATACAACGAATCACTATCATGGCGCAGAAATTGCTGTTATCGGTCTTGCAGGTCGTTTTCCAGGGGCCAAAAATGTAGATGAGTACTGGGAGAATCTGAAAAAGGGAAAAGAAACAATTTCTTTTTTTACAGAGGAAGAATTACGGCGTGAAGGTACAGATGAAGCTTTATTAAAAAACCCCCGTTTTGTTAAAGCAAAAGGAATGCTAGATGATGTGGATTTATTTGATGCAGATTTCTTTGACTATACACCAAAGGAAGCGGCTATGATGGACCCGCAGTTTAGACTGTTTCATGAATGTGTTTGGACGGCGCTTGAAGACGCTGGGTACGATCCGTTTGAATATAAAGGGCAAATCGGTCTTTATACAGGTGCAGGGATCAATACAGAATGGGTCATGAGAGCACTTCAAGGGGCGGCACAAGGTGAAGATTCGAAAACACTGGAAGCTGCCGTTCTGAATATGCGTGATTATTTAGCGACGATGATTTCATATAAATTAAATCTGAAGGGACCGAGTATGGTGGTACAAACCGCCTGCTCGACCTCGATGGTATCGATTCATTTAGCCGTTCAGGCTTTATTAAGCGGCGACTGTCATATGGCAGTTGCAGGCGGCGTGTCCATTCGCCTGCCGCAAAAATCGGGCTATCTGTATCAAGAAGGCATGATCCATTCATCTGACGGACATTGCCGCGTCTTTGATAACAAAGCCGATGGAACCGTTTTTGGTGATGGTGCAGGTGCTGTTATTTTAAAAAATTTAGAGGATGCCATTGAAGACGGCGATCACATTTATGCTGTCATTAAAGGATCATCTATTAATAATGACGGAAATAGAAAAGTAGGATATACAGCACCAAGTACGAAAGGTCAAGTTTCAGCGATTAAGACAGCACTTCGAATGGCTGAGGTGGAACCTGAAACCATTTCGTACATTGAAGCACATGGAACCGGGACAACCCTCGGAGATCCGATCGAAATTGAAGCGCTCAAGCAAGCATTTGATACAGATAAAAAAGGCTTTTGCCGCATTGGGTCTGTCAAATCGAATGTTGGTCATTTGAATGATGCATCAGGTGTCGCGGGCTTTATTAAAACCGTTTTAAGCTTAAAGCATCAAGTGATTCCGCCGACCATTCATTTTGAAACACCAAATGAAAAAATTGAGTTTGCCGATTCGCCTTTTGTTGTAAACACAGATTTGACGCCATGGAGCACGCAAGAATCTCCTCGCCGGGCAGGTGTAAGCTCATTTGGGATAGGTGGAACAAATGCTCATGTCATTTTAGAAGAAGCACCTGCTGCACGTGTAGCAACAGATAGCCCTGAGGAGAGTGAACTTCTTTTATTATCTGCCAAAACACCAGCAGCTCTTGAAAAAATGACGGATCGTCTTGCGGACTACTTACTCCAGCATCAGCAGCAAGTCCGTCTAAGTGACGTTGCCTATACGCTGCAAACAGGGCGCCATCATTTCCCGCATAAACGTGTCATTCTTGGAAGTAACACGGCTGACATGCTGCAGGCGCTCAGTCAAAGGTCAAAAGAGGTGGTCAAGACGGCCAGCTCCCAAACATCGAGCCGTCCAGTCGTCTTTCTTTTCCCAGGCCAAGGATCTCAGTATGTAGACATGGGGCGTCAGCTTTATGACAAATATCCAGTCTTTAAGGAAGCGCTGGATCAATGCTTGAATCAATTCAAACAGCATGTCTCAGTTGACCCATTTCGTCTTTTATTTTCAACAGAAGAAAGTGATGATCGTCAGCTGATCAACCAAACAGAATACACGCAGCCGCTTCTATTTAGTGTGGAATATGCTTTGGCTAAATTGCTGATTCATTTTGGCGTCAAACCGCAGGCACTGATCGGCCACAGTATTGGAGAATACACGGCTGCTGCGGTATCTGGTTTACTATCTGTTGAAGATGCCGTAGATCTTGTGGCTTATCGCGGACAGCTCATTAGCCAGCTTCCAAAAGGCTCTATGCTGAGCGTTCCTTTGAGTGAACAGGACGTGCTGCCATACTTAACAGATGATCTTTCACTTGCAGCAGTAAATGGTCCTGAATTGTGCGTAGTGTCAGGTGAGACCGCAGCCATTGATGCACTTGCTGAGAAGCTGGAGGCTGCTGGACATGGGTGTAGAAAGCTTCACACTTCTCATGCCTTCCATTCTAAAATGATGGATGACATCTTGCCATCATTTAAAGAAAAGGTCGCCGAGTATCAATTGAATGCGCCGTCTATCCCGTATATTTCTAACGTCACAG
Organism: Bacillus sp. SIMBA_005; assembly: GCF_046535585.1. Lineage (NCBI taxonomy): Bacteria > Bacillati > Bacillota > Bacilli > Caryophanales > Bacillaceae > Bacillus > Bacillus sp. SIMBA_005. The sequence continues at coordinate 123,276 of NZ_JAWRWI010000006.1, forward strand.
GTACATGGATTGACCATGAAGCAGTGCAAGACCCGGCATATTGGGCTGATCATTTGCGGCAAGCAGTTCGTTTCCGTGATGGAGCGGAGACATTATTAACGGAGCTTGATCCTATTTTCGTTGAAGTCGGGCCAGGGAATACGTTAAGTGCCTTTATTCGCCAAGCTTCAAAGGAACATCATCAGCAGCCGATTCCATTAATGCGTCATCCAAAAGAAGAGGCAGCCGACGACCGCTACCTGCTGGGAAGATTGGGTGACATCTGGCTTCAAGGGGTGCCGGTTGACTGGACAAGATTGCGAAATCAGACATCAAATCAAAAAGTATCCTTGCCAACCTATCCGTTTGAACGACAACGATATTGGATTGAAAAGGTAGATACAGCCGCATTATCTTCATCTTCAGGTGTGCAAATGGTGGTGCCAAAGGAAAACAAGACACAGGAAATAGAAGAAAACAATCAAGTCCATGCCGCCGCATCGAATGACATTGAGGCAACGTTACAGCGGATGTGGAAAGACATTTTAGGAATTGAAAAGGTGGAAAGAGACGACCATTTCTTTGAGCTTGGGGGACATTCGTTAAATGCCACCGGTCTCATTTCTCAAATTCACAAAGAGTTTGGTGTAGAGCTAACGCTCACAGATATGTTTAACAATCCGACGATTGAAAAGCTCCAAGCATTCATCGAGAAGGCTGAGAAGCATCAATATTTCAAGATTGAACCAGTCGAAAAGAAAGACACGTATCCATTATCTGCTGCTCAAAGACGGACATTCCTCATTCATCAGCGTATTGGTCAAGTGACCTCATACAACATGCCGATGGCACTAAGATGTAAAGGGGAAATTGACGTCGAGCGCTTTGAGCAGACCTTCAAGCAATTAATTGATCGTCACGAAACCTTGCGAACGACCTTTGAATTAAAAGATGGTGAACCGGTTCAGCGGGTCCATGATGACTTCCAGTTTGCTGTTGAATTGACAGAGGCTGATGAAGAAGGATTAGAAGCACAAATCGATGAATTCATTCGTCCATTTGACTTAAAGGCTGCACCATTGATCCGTGTGCGTTTTGTGAAAATCGCAGCACATGATCACCTCTTATTAGTCGATATGCATAATATTGTGGCGGATGGAGCGAGCATGAACATCTTTATTAAAGAATTTACTGAGCTCTATCGAGGGGAAACCTTGCCGGAACTCACTGTTCAATATAAAGATTATGCAGAATGGCAAGACAAATATTTCCGCAGCGAGATGTTCCAAAAGCAGCAGGATTATTGGAAGCAGCAAATTGGCTCAAATGTGCCAACTTTGACAATGCCATATGATTTTGAACGGAAGGAACAATCCTTCTTAGGAAGAGCGATCAAATTCAACATTGAACCGCACATCGTGGAGAAAATTGAACAGCTTGCTGAACAGTATCAGCTGACAAATAACGTCATCTTGTTCCAGCTCTATGGACTGCTGCTCTCACGTTATGCAGATCAAGAGAAGCTGATTGTTGGGTCACTTGTGGCTGGAAGACGTCATGCAGATATCGAGCATACAATTGGCATGTTCACAAACTTCCTGCCTATTAAACTAGACATGGTACAAGACGCAACCTTTACAGATCAACTGGCGCAGACAAAGCAAGTGCTGCTGGATGCGTATGACCATCAAGAGTACCCATTTGATCAAATGGTCGAGCATCTGAATCCAAAAACAAGACCGCATCGCAATCCATTTTTTGATACAATGCTCATTTACCATAATGAGTACGATCCGAATATTAAAATCGAAGCCGATGGACTAACATTTGAAACACATGAGTTTGCAAAGGGAATTTCCAAACTCGATATGAAAATGGATGTTGTTAGAGAAGTAACAGGTGAGTTAAAGTGCGTCCTTCAATACAATCTTGCACTGTTTAAACATGAGACAATGCAAGCGTTCGTCAAGCACTTCGAGCACTTGGTCGAACAGGCTGTTCAAACACCTGATCAATTGCTCAAGGATTTCGCTGTTCTTTCACAGGAAGAAGAACAGGCAGCAAAGGAGAAAAGGGAGCGTGCAGAGGAAAAAGCACCGCTCGTACTAACGGTCAGCTCGACATTTACAGCAGATCCGATCGCACCTTACATTCAGTACTGGACCAAACAGTTTGACGTGCAGCTGGATGTTCAATTTGCACCGTATGGGCAGGTATATCAGGAATTATTAAATGAGCGCAGCCTTATCTCACAGAAGAAAAACGGTGCGAACCTTCTGCTCATTCGTTTAGAGGATATTACAGGCCCAGCTCATCTTTCACTGGAAGAAAAGAAAAAACAGGCTGCAGAGCATGCTGAAGAACTTGCAAGCGTTCTGAAATCAAAAACGAAACATAACCTATATTTTGTTGGGATTCTGCCGATAAGTGCTGCTCTTAAAGACACGCTGCAAGATGTGGAACAAGAGTGGATTACTCAATTATCTGAGATAGACGGTGTTCAATTGATTGATTGCCGTCAGCTTGCGCAGCAATATCAGATGAATGACATCTTTGATGCAAAAGGAGAGCAAGCCGCACATCTCCCATTCACAGAAGTCTTTTGTGGAGCCATCGGAACAAAAGTCGCACGTGAGTTCATTGCATGGCAAGGCGCACCATTTAAGGTAGCAGCCATTGATTGTGATCACACGCTTTGGAGAGGTGTCGTTTCAGAAGACGGTATAGAAGGCATCGATATTACGCCAGAACATCAAATGCTTCAGCGCTTTTTAAAACAAAAGCAAAAAGAAGGTCTCTTGCTTGTCTTAAGCAGCAGGAATAATGAAGAAGATGTGTGGCGCGTGTTTGAAAACCACCCAGATATGATCTTGCAAAAAGACGATATTGTCGACTGGCGGATCAATTGGGAAAGTAAACCGGCACATCTCAAAGAGATGGCAGATTCACTGAATCTTTCATTATCTCAGTTTATTTTCTTAGACGATGATCCTGCTCAGTGCTTGCGTATGAATGAAGAGCTGCCTGAAGTGATGACACTGCTGTTACCTGCCAATGAAAAAGCGATTCCATTATTCGCCCAGCATGCTTGGGCATTCGACCGCTATGATATTACAGATGAAGATAGAGGGCGAACAACGAGCTACAAGGCTGAAAAAGCTCGTCAAAAAGAGCAAGCAGAATCGCCGTCTATGGAGCAATTTTTACAAGATTTGAATTTGAACATGAGTGTAACAGAGTGGGAAGAAAAGCACCTTGCCCGCGTGGCGCAAATGAGCAGCCGCATTAACCAATTCCGCTTAAATGATCAGCGCTTTGATGAACAGCAGCTAAGAGAGCGATTGGAAAATGAGCGTGTTCAGGGCTGGATTATTGAGTCAGCGGATCGCTTCAGTCATGAAGGAATTGTAGGGGCGATCTTGGCTCATCATGCAGGCGACACCTTGATCATCGATGCATGGATGCTAAGCTGCCGTGCGCTAGGGAAAGGGATTGAGCAAAAATGTCTGACATGGCTCGCTGAGTATAGCCGTCAGCACCAGATTTCTGCTATTGAATTCACATTTGCATCGACTGGACGTAATGAGCTGTTCAAGTCATTTATGAAAGAAAACAAGATGCAGGAGATTGAGGAGCAGCAAACATACCGTATACAAGTGGAAGAAATCGGTTCACTAAGTGATCACATTCAGATTGTTGACCACCTGTCACCTCGTCAGCACCCGGCTGAAGAAATAGAGGGTCAAAAGGTGGAGACAGTAAGTCATTCAGCTTCTGGAGGTTACACATGGGAAACGGTTCAAACAGATCAAACGCTGCACAGCGGTTATGTAAAAGCCCTTAAGGTACATGATCAAGAAGGTCTGCGATCATTATTAAAGACAGAACTAACGCAGGATCAAGGACTTTACGCACAGCCCACTAATGAACGCGAGGCATTGCTTCTTGAGATTTGGTGTGACATTCTTCATGTGGAAAAAGTAGGAATTGACAACGACTTTTTCGATTTGGGAGGAAATTCTTTACTTGCTGTCAAAATGGAAGTAGAGATTGAAAAGAAGGGTTGGTATGTTGATGATTTGAATTTTGCTGAAAAACACACCATTCGAGAATTAGCAAAATATATGAAGAGGGAGAATCAGCATGCATAAAGATGTAAAAGCCATATATGAAGAATCAAAAATTTTAGATGAGGCCACTCATTTATACGGAGTCCAGCGAAGTGACATCCACTTTATCGCAGATGCAGAAAACTATGTGTATGAACTTAAAAAAGACGGAGAGTCTTTCATTTTAAAAATTACCCATACCATCCGCAGATCACCTGATTATATTTTAGGTGAAATGGAATGGCTCCATCACTTAGCGAAGGGCGGACTTTCGGTTGCAAAACCAATTGCTTCATTAAATGGCCGTGATATCGAGCAAGTAGACGATGGGCAAGGTGGTTCATTTTTGCTGCGAGTCTATGAAAAAGCACCAGGTCATAAAGTTGAAGAGGCAGACTGGAATGATGAATTATTTTATGCGCTTGGACAGTACACAGGCCGCATGCATAAACTGACAAAAAGCTATCAGCTGTCAGACCCGCGATATAAAAGACAAGAGTGGGATGAAGAGGAGCAGCTTAAATTACGTAAGTATGTACCAGCCGATCAGACGCTTGTGTTCGAACAAGCGGATCGGTTGATGGAAAAGCTGTCAAAGCTGCCGAAAAATCAGGATACGTACGGATTGGTTCATGCGGATCTTCATCACGGAAACTTCCACTGGGATCAAGGCAAAATTACGACCTTTGATTTCGATGATATCGGGTACAATTGGTTTATGAATGATATTAGCATTTTGCTATACAATGTGTTGTGGTACCCAGTCATTCCATACGAAGACAAAGCAGCTTTTGCAGGAAACTTTATGAAGCAATTCCTTAAAGGCTATCGTGAGGAGAATGAGCTTGGGGATGAGTGGCTTGCCTACATTCCTGACTTCCTTCGCTTACGTCACGTGCTGATCTATGGCTTGCTGCATCAAGCATTTGATTTGGCTACCATCGGAGAAGAAGAGAAGGCCATGCTCGCTAGCTTCCGCTCCGACATTGAGCAAGCAGCGCCGATTACAACGTTTGACTTTACAAAGCTAAGTCAATCTTAACTTCAAAATCCCCGCCTCTGTAATAAGGCGGGGATTGTTTTTTTATGGGCGATAGGTGGACGGTGATTCAATGATGTGAAACAGATTCTTTCCTTGCTTTGTATTATCGATCCAGCCTTGAAATGCTACTTTCCCAGGTCCATATGCATAGACAGGGACATCCTCACCTGTATGAGCAAAGGTTGTCCAGCCTGAGAAAGAACGTTGATCAAAGATGTGTTGAATGCTGAGTTGAATCGTACTGGCCTTCCCTGATTGTGCCGCTTTTTCCACCTGTGAGATTTCCTTTTTTGTGAGTGAGAAATCAATATTGGTGTGAAGGACATCACGTACCGATTGGCCGTCTGCGATTTTCTTTGTCATATACACAGGTGTTTTCTTAGCAGCTAGAATGGGTGCTGGGTCCCATTTATAGCCGGTTTCACTTGTCATGCCATCTGCACCAAACGAAAAGCCGCCAGTCGCATGATCTGCTGTGATGACGACGAGGGTTTCTTGATCCTTTTTAGCGAATTGAAGAGCCGCTTGGACTGCTTTCTCAAAATCCTCCATCTCACTCATGGCGCCGACCACATCATTTTCATGTCCAGCAGAATCAATGGTACTGCCTTCAAGCAGCATGAAAAACCCATGCGAATTGTCTTGATTTAATTGGGTCAATGCTGCCAGTGTCATGTCTTTTAAAGTAGGCACATGCTTTGGACGATCGATGGCTCGATCCAGCTCGTCCTCTTGGAATAAGCCGAGCATTTTCGAAGATGATTGGGAAGTTAAATCATCTTTTGATCTTAGAATGGAATATCCGCTCTTCTTAAATTCTTTCACAAGATCACGGTCTTTTCGGTCAAAATATTGCATTCCGCCACCTAGAAGGATATCAACTTTGTGCTCTCCACCTATTTTCTCATCAAAAAAGTGGTCTGCAATTTGTTCTTTGTTTTTTCGGGAGACGTTATGTGTGCCAAAAGCGGCAGGTGTCGCATCGGTGATGTCAGATGAGACAACAAAGGCTGTTTTCATTTGTGCTTCCTTTGCTGCTTCAACGACACTTCTAAGAGGTTCTTTATCTTGGTTGACGGCGATGGCATCATTGTATGTCTTTTTTCCAGTCGCCATGGCCGTGGCTGCGGCAGCTGAGTCGGTAATATTATCTCGAGGATCATCTGGGTGTGTGGTCTGCATCCCGACTAAATGCGGGTCCCAGACGGTTTGTGCTTTTGGAGAACCAAGCTTTTCTTGCTTGAATGTGCGGTAGGCTTTGATCACGGGCATCCCCATTCCATCGCCAACGATAAAAATAATATTTTTTGGTGTTTTCGTTTGTTTCTTGTCTGCTGCATTTGTTGATACGGGAGTGACATAATGTGAGGTCAATAAAGCAGCGAATACGAGTACTACTAGAATTCCACTCATAAGATAAATACGTTTTTTACGATCCATAGAGCCCATGAAAAATCCCCTTTTATCATTTATTTCATAATTTGTATTTTATTTGAATGAAGGCGATGGTTCAACCCCTTTTCCCATAAAAAAAGGTGATGAGACTTTTGCCTCATCACCTTTTATACCGTATCACACTTGACGCCAACGACGCCTTCTAGATCTTTAATATCAAAATACACATCAGTTGTATAGCGATCTTTATGCACGCGTACACGTACTTCCATAATCGGATAGTTCTTTTCTGTTAAATCATCAATACGAACAGAATGAATGCGAATATTGAGGGCTTTCATTTCTTTTAAAATATCCGTCATACGGTTTCGATCAGAAAGAGACATTCTGATGCGTATTTCTTTTTCCTGTAAGCGAATCGGTCCGATCCGCTGGAAGAGCCACGGTAGAAATTCGACACTAACCAGAATAAAGAAAAGACTGAGGAAGGCTTCTTTATAAAATCCTGCACCTGTTGCAACCCCAAGTCCTGCTGCTCCCCAGATCATCGCAGAAGTCGTAAGACCTGAGATGACATCATTGCTTTTTCGCAGAATCACACCTGCTCCAATAAAACCAACACCAGATATAATTTGCGCCGGTAACCTGAGTGGGTCCATTTGAAGCCTAGAGACTCGAGGGAAATTGTAGGCTGCATCAATGCTGATGATGGTTAACACGCAGGAGCTGACAGCAATGACAATACACGTTTTTAAGCCGAGCGGCTTTTTCTTCAGCTCTCGTTCGAGCCCAATAATCAAACCGATTAAGGTGGCCACGGCTAACTTTAAGACTGTATCCCATTCAATCGTCCAAAACATGCGTATCGCTCCTTCACTTCATGTACGTTTCACATCATGTATATGATCTTCTCACAGCCCATATGGCTGCACAACTTCTATTTTATTCAGAAATGGGAGAAAGAAAAGCATTTTATTTAAAAAAGAAAGTCATCCGCTTAAGGCAGATGACCCCTCATGTTCTTTATTTTGATTCTTCTTCAAGATGATTTTCCATTTTGGTAAACAGCTTTTTAGAAGCTTTAGATGGTTTGTTGGTCAAGAGGCTGACAATGATGGCAGTCAAACCACTTAAAATAAATCCTGGAACCATTTCGTACAAGCCAGTTGTATTATTCAAGCCGGTTGAAATCCATGTTAAGACTACAACTGCCCCAACAACCATTCCTGCTAGTGCACCGTGATGGTTCATTCGCTTCCAATATAGGCATAGAAGGATGACTGGACCAAATGAAGATCCAAAACCTGCCCAAGCATAACCAACAAGGTCAAGAATGGTATCACTTGGATTAAGTGAAAGACAAAGCGCGATAATGGCAACGACCAATACAGACATACGTCCAATCATTACTAGTTCTTTGTCTGACGCTTTTCTTCTAAAGAAAGTCCGGTATAAATCCTCTGTCATTGCACTTGCAGTCACAAGCAGCTGTGAAGAAATCGAACTCATAATCGCAGCTAAAATAGCAGAGAGTAAAAATCCAGTAATATACGGATGGAATAACACCTTAGAAAACACAATAAAAATGGTTTCTGGGTCTGCTAAAGTGGTACTAGTCTCATGTACATAAGCGACACCGACTAATCCAACAGACAGTGAACCAATAACAGACACAATCATCCAGCTCATACCGATACGACGTGCTGGTTTTAAATCTTTTACAGTCGTAATGGCCATGAATCGAACAATAATGTGTGGCTGTCCAAAGTAACCAAGCCCCCATGCTAAGAAGGAAATAATGCCAATGACGCTCGTTCCTCTGAATATATCAAGCAATTTTGGATCAATTTGTTGGATATCTTGATACGTGGCAATTGGGCCACCTAATTGAGTAAAGGCAACGATCGGCACGAGCACTAATGCTAAAAACATAATGGCTCCTTGAACAAAATCAGTTAAGCTAACTGCCAAAAAGCCGCCGAATAAAGTGTATAAGATCACGATACTAGAGGTTAAAATTAAACCAAACATATAATTGGCACCAAACGCAGATTCGAATAAACGACCGCCAGATACCATACCTGATGAGGTGTACAGTGTAAAGAAAATCATAATAATGACAGCCGAGACAGCTTTTAATAAAGTAGAAGAATCTCTAAATCGTTTGTCAAAAAAGTCTGGAATGGTGATCGCATCATCAGCAACCTCAGTATACGATCGTAAGCGAGGAGCTAAAAATAGATAATTCAAGTAAGCCCCGCTAATCAAACCAACAGCAAGCCATCCTGACGAAAGCCCTGTTGTATACATCGCGCCTGGAAGTCCCATGAGCATCCAGCCGCTCATATCTGAAGCACCAGCAGATAGAGCTGTCACGTAAGGACCCAGCCCGCGTCCGCCCAACATATAATCATTCAAGTCATTTGTTTTTCTAAATGCATACCAGCCAATGGCCAGCATTCCAATAAAATAAATAGATAGAGAAATTCCAATTTCAATACTCATGTTTCCATATCACCTTTTTCGTATTAATTTGACATCACCTCATTCAAAATATACAAGAACATCCAATTCGTTTGTCTGCTCACTGCTATGGTTACTTAACCTAACAGAGTATTCCCTGCTGATCAACCTTCTTAAACCTCTTTCTTACATAAAAAAATGCGTAAATGATTGATGGGAATCTATATGTAAGCGCTACCAAAAACATTTAAAAGAAAAAATTTTCTGATAAATATTCAACCTCTGATACAAATTATTTTCATAGTTTCTAGTTTGGGGTGAATGGCTACCATCTCAAGCCTGCGTAAAGTTGCTTTAGAACAGTAAAATTTGATATGATAAAGTGTATATGACTTATGATCATGACCACGAACACGTATCATTTTTGGAGGTGAACCTGCATGTCTAGAATTTCAATAGAAGAAGTAAAGCACGTGGCGCATTTGGCACGGCTTGCAATTACAGAAGAAGAAGCTGAAATGTTTACTGAACAGCTTGATAGCATCATTTCATTTGCAGAGCAGTTAAACGAGGTAGATACGGAAAACGTTGAACCAACAACACACGTATTAAAAATGAAAAACGTCATGAGAGAAGATGTTCCGAATAAAGGTCTTTCCATTGAGGCAGTTATCAAAAACGCGCCTGATCATAAAGACGGCTATATTCGTGTGCCATCAATTTTGGACTAAAGGAGGCCTGAGGCATGTCACTGTTTGATCACAAAATTTCTGAATTAAAAGAGCTTTTACATAAAAAGGAACTGTCTGTTTCTGATTTAGTGGACGAGTCTTATAAACGAATCAATGAAGTAGACGGGAAAGTACAAGCATTCCTTGCACTGGACGAAGAGAAAGCTCGTGCGTATGCAAAGGAATTGGACGAGGCAGTTGGTGAAAAGGACGAGCTTGGTCTATTGTTCGGTATGCCAATCGGTGTGAAAGATAACATCGTCACAAAGGATTTACGTACAACAGCATCTAGTAAAATCCTGCAAAACTTTGATCCTATTTATGATGCAACGGTTGTCAATCGTCTAAGAGATGCGGAAGCAGTTACAATCGGTAAATTAAATATGGACGAATTTGCAATGGGATCTTCTACAGAGAACTCAGGCTACAAAGCAACGAAAAACCCTTGGAATTTAAACACTGTTCCAGGTGGATCAAGTGGTGGCTCAGCAGCTTCTGTTGCAGCAGGTGAAGTACCATTTTCACTTGGATCAGATACGGGCGGTTCGATTCGCCAGCCGGCATCATTCTGCGGCGTTGTGGGTCTGAAACCGACGTATGGCCGTGTATCTAGATACGGCTTAATCGCATTTGCTTCTTCATTAGATCAAATCGGACCGATAACGCGTAACGTAGAGGACAACGCATATGTTCTTCAAGCGATTGCTGGGGTCGATCAAATGGACGCAACGAGTGCAAATGTCGACGTCCCAGATTTTCTTTCTTCATTAACTGGAGACATCAAAGGCATGAAAATTGCTGTGCCAAAAGAATACCTTGGAGAAGGTGTTGGCGAGGAAGCAAAAGAGTCTGTTCTTCAAGCATTAAAAGTATTAGAAGGACTTGGTGCAACATGGGAAGAAGTGTCTCTTCCGCATTCTAAATATGCGCTTGCGACTTACTACTTACTGTCTTCTTCAGAAGCATCTGCAAACCTTGCGCGTTTTGACGGCATCCGTTATGGCTACCGTACAGATAATGCAGACAACCTAATTGATTTATATAAAAATACTCGTTCTGAAGGCTTTGGAAACGAAGTGAAACGCCGCATCATGCTTGGCACATTCGCTCTTAGCTCAGGATATTATGATGCATACTATAAAAAGGCGCAAAAAGTCCGTACATTGATCAAAAAAGACTTCGAAGATGTTTTTGAAAAGTATGATGTCATTGTAGGACCAACAACACCAACTCCTGCATTTAAGATTGGTGAAAAGACAAGCGATCCACTGACGATGTATGCGAACGATATTTTAACGATCCCTGTGAACCTTGCAGGCGTTCCAGGAATCAGTGTGCCTTGTGGATTTGCTAACGGTCTTCCGTTAGGACTGCAAATCATTGGCAAGCACTTTGATGAAGGAACGGTTTACCGCGTGGCTCACGCTTTCGAGCAAGCAACAGATCATCATAAAGCAAAACCTGAACTGTAAGGGGTGAATCAGAATGAACTTTGAAACGGTAATTGGACTTGAAGTCCACGTTGAGCTAAAAACACAATCAAAAATTTTCTCCAGTTCGCCGACACCTTTTGGTGCAGCTGCCAACACGCAAACAAGTGTCATCGACCTTGGATATCCTGGTGTACTGCCTGTATTGAACAAAGAAGCGGTGAACTTTGCAATGAAAGCAGCAATGGCGCTAAACTGCGAGATCGCAACAGATACAAAATTTGACCGTAAAAACTACTTCTATCCTGATAACCCAAAGGCGTATCAAATTTCTCAATTTGATAAACCGATCGGTGAAAACGGCTGGATTGAAATTGAAGTAGAAGGCAAAACGAAACGAATCGGTATTACGCGTCTCCATTTGGAAGAGGATGCAGGTAAACTGACGCATACAGGCGACGGATATTCACTTGTCGATTTCAACCGTCAAGGCACACCGCTTGTTGAAATCGTATCTGAGCCAGACATTCGCACACCAGAAGAAGCGTATGCTTACTTAGAAAAACTAAAATCCATTATTCAATATACAGGCGTATCTGACTGTAAGATGGAAGAAGGCTCGCTTCGCTGTGATGCCAACATTTCACTTCGTCCGATCGGCCGTGAAGAGTTTGGAACGAAAACAGAGCTCAAGAACTTGAACTCATTTGCTTTCGTCCAAAAAGGCCTTGAATTCGAAGAGAAACGCCAAGAGCAAGTATTGCTTTCTGGCGGCTTGATCGAACAAGAAACTCGCCGCTATGATGAAGCGTCTAAAAAGACGATCCTCATGCGTGTCAAAGAGGGTTCTGACGATTACCGCTACTTCCCAGAACCAGATTTAGTGGAGCTGTACATTGATGACGAGTGGAAAGAACGCGTAAGAGCATCGATCCCAGAGCTTCCAGATGAGCGCCGCAAACGCTACATCGATGATCTAGGGCTTCCTGCGTATGATGCGATGGTGCTGACGCTGACAAAAGAAATGTCTGATTTCTTTGAAGCAACCATTTCAGAAGGTGCAGAAGCGAAGCAAGCTTCAAACTGGCTGATGGGTGAAGTATCTGCCTACTTAAACTCAGCTCAAAAAGAGCTGGAAGATACAAAGCTAACGCCGCAAGGCCTGGCTGGCATGATTAAGCTCATCGAAAAAGGAACGATTTCTTCTAAGATTGCCAAAAAGGTATTCAAAGAGCTGATTGAAAATGGGGGAGACGCAGAAACAATCGTCAAAGAAAAAGGACTTGTCCAAATTTCTGACGAAGGTGCCCTGCTCAAACTTGTCACAGAAGCACTTGATAACAACCCGCAATCCATCGAAGACTTTAAAAATGGAAAAGACCGCGCGATTGGTTTCTTAGTCGGACAAATCATGAAAGCATCGAAGGGACAAGCAAACCCGCCGATGGTCAACAAGATTCTCCTAGAAGAAATCAAAAAACGCTAAATAGCAAAAAACCGCCTCATGAGAAGAGGCGGTTTTTTTATTTGAACTGACAGGGTCTTATCATAGATTCAGACCACCGCCGTATATCAATTCGGGGATTCTTTTCTTATAATGAAGCGTAAGCGAAAGTGCACATTCGAAGGGGGATAAAGGTGAACGAATCGGAAAAACAGCGCGTAAAGTTATGAAAGAAACAGCTTCAATTGTTCGACTACTCTTATGACAGCAGGGTCCTCACACTTTTCTAAATTCGTCAGCATCCCTTGAATGACTGGCTTACGAGGCTCAGCTTTCGCCAGTTCTTCCTCAATGACTTCAATGGATACAAGGGTATCATCAGAAAGTAAATGCTCAAGCTTTAACAAACGAAGCTCCTCTTGAAGGGAAGCAGCACTCGGCGCTTCATCGTCCCAAATGGTTGGCTTTAAGATCGGTTTCGTCTGAGAACGAAGCATGCCTTGAACCAAATCATCAAACCGTTCGAGTATAAAGGAAGAGAGCTCATCAAATGATAATTGCAGCTGATCTTGTAAAAGCAGCACCTGCACATACGATTGGATGATTCCTTGAATCATGACTGACAGGTCAGTTATATATGGTTCGATCTCCTGTCCATAAGTGGTCAAGATGGAAATTTGGATTTCCTCATTCATTTGCTTTTTCACAGTTTTTGAATACTTTTTAATTTGCTGGTTTTCTGGAATAATGTTCTCGCTGAGGATCAAAATGATAAAATCCTTGTTCTCAGCAAAATGCTGAAACTGTTCAGCGATTTGCTTCTGGAAGATCTCTCTCGGCGCGAGATGCTGATTCTCTTTTCGAATCGTTTCAATACTTTGCATGGACGTGTCGATATAATATTCAAAGGCGCGATTGAAAAGCTGTTCTTTTGATTTGAAATGTAAATAAAATGCGCCTTTTGATATTCCGCACTCATCTGCAATTTCCTGAATGGTCGTAGAAGAAAAACCCTTTTTCGCAAACAACTGGATGCTTGCTTTAATGATTTTTTCTTTTTTTTCGTTCATGAAATAAGGCCCCTTCAGCTTTAGAATGTTACGTCAAACGCAAGTGAAATGGTTGACGGCATTGTATATCACCGTTTATTATGATATAGAATGACCAGTCAGTCAATACATAAAGGAAAATGGAGGACATAATGAATTCGATCATCAATTTTGTATTAAAGAATAAGTTCGCTGTATGGCTCATGACGATTATCGTAACAGTTGCTGGTCTATATGCCGGATTGAATATGAAACAAGAATCAATCCCGAATATCAACACTCCAGTCATTACGGTTTCTACAACGTATCCTGGCGCAACGCCGGACGAAGTATCAGATAAGGTGACCGACCCGATTGAGAAGTCTATTCAAAACCTCAACGGAGTCAATGTTGTCACATCCAATTCATTTGAAAATGCCTCATCTATTCAAATCGAGTACGACTACAAGAAAGACATGGATGAAGCAAAGAAGGAAATTGAAGATGCGATTAGCAATATCAATTTTCCGGAAAATGCAGAAAAACCAAAAATCGCACGCTTTAGCATTAACGCAATTCCAATCTTAGCGATCAGTGTCTCTGGTGATAAAGAATCATTAGAAGACCTTACACAGAAAGTAGAAGACGACCTTGTTCCTTCCATTGAAGGATTAGACGGTGTCTCTTCTGTCGAAGCTTCAGGACAGCAAATCAAAGAAGTAGAATTTTCTTTTAAACAAAAGAAATTGAAAGAATACGGTTTAGATGAAGAAACCGTTCAAAACATGATCAAAGGCTCTGATGTCAATGTACCATTAGGTCTATACACGTTTGGTAACAAGCAAAAATCAGTTGTCGTGGACGGCAATATTTTAAGCGTCAAAGATTTGAAAAACATGCGAATCCCTGTCACACCAAGTGCAAGCGGCGGTGCGGGAAGCGCTGGAGCTGGAGCACCATCTAGCGGCGCTGAAAACCCAGGTGCGCAAGGTGCGGAGCAGCAGGCAGCAGCTCAGCAGCAAACTGGTGGAGGTGCAGCAAGCAGTCAATCTGTAGAACTGCCAACGATCAAGCTTTCTGAAATTGCGGATATTAAAGTAGTAAAAGATGCAGAATCGATTTCTAGAACGAATGGAAAAGACAGCATCGGCCTGCAAATTGTCAAAGGTTCTGATGCCAACACTGTGAGTGTGGCAGAAGAAGTGACGAAAGAGCTTGAGAAATTCAAAAAAGACAATAAAGGAATCAAAGTCAGTACGACATATGATCAAGCAGAGCCGATTAAAGAATCTGTCAGCACAATGCTGAACAAGGCGATCATCGGAGCAATCTTTGCGATCATTATCATTATGTTGTTCCTTCGAGATATCAAATCAACATTAATTTCGGTCATCTCCATTCCGTTATCCTTGTTGATTGCTGTTTTATTATTAAATCAGCTGGATATCACATTAAATATCATGACACTTGGTGCCATGACCGTCGCCATTGGGCGTGTGGTCGATGACTCGATTGTGGTCATAGAAAATATCTATCGACGAATGGCGTTAAAGGATGAACCGTTAAAAGGCAAGACACTCGTCAGAGAAGCCACAAAAGAAATGTTTATCCCGATAATGTCTTCGACGATTGTGACTATTGCAGTATTCTTACCGTTAGCATTAGTGGGCGGAATGATTGGTGAACTATTCATCCCATTTGCATTAACCATTGTGTTTGCTTTAATGGCGTCACTGCTTGTCGCTATTACGATTGTTCCAATGATGGCACACAGTCTATTTAAAAAGAACCTGTATGGCACAGCGAAAAAAGTAAAAGAGCATAAACCAAGTAAGCTTGCCGGCGGTTATAGACGTGTACTCAATTGGACACTGAACCATAAATGGATTACATCAGGAATTGCGATTCTTATGCTTGTCGGAAGCTTATTCTTAGCACCACTTGTCGGTGTCAGCTTCTTACCACAGGAAGTAGAAAAGACGGCGATGGTGACATATACTCCTGAGCCGGGACAAACGAGAGAACAAGCAATTGATGAAACGAAAAAAGCAGAAGAATATTTGATCAAGCGTGACCATGTCAATACTGTTCAATATTCACTAGGTTCTTCAAATCCTATGACAGCAAGTGTAGGGGGCAACTCTAACGGTGCGTTATTCTTCGTACAATATGACGATGACACGCCAAACTTTGATAAAGAAAAAGATAAAGTGACGAAAGCCCTGCAAGACAAAACGTCTAAAGGGGAATGGAAATCACAAGACTTCTCGTCTGCTGGCGCAAGCAATACCGTAACGTACTATGTCTACGGCGACAAAGTAAGCGATATTGAAGGCACAGTAAAAGATGTCGAGAACATCTTAAAAGATGAGAAAAATTTAAAAAATGTCAGCACAAGCTTATCTGAGAAATACGACGAATATACGTTTAATGCAGATCAAGAAAAACTGGCGAAGCTAGGTCTAACTGCTTCACAAATCGCTCAAGTGATTGCCCCTCAAAATAGTGAAACAACACTAACGAAAGTCACAGAAGACGGCAAAGAACTTGATGTGAAGCTTCAAACCGAAAAAGACGAATATAAGAGCATAAAAGATGTAGAAAATAAAAAAATCACAACACCTACAGGACAAGAAGTTCGAATTGGTGATGTCGTAAAAGTAAAAGACGGTACGACAGCAAATACAGTGACAAAGCGTGATGGGAAAATCTACGCAGAAGTGTCTGGTGACATGACAACAGACAACGTCTCAAGTGTAACGCAGGATGTTCAGAAGAAAGTCGACAAGCTTGATGTGAAATCTGGCGTAACGATTGACACAGGCGGCGTAAGTGCGGATATTGAGGAATCCTTTACACAGCTTGGTCTCGCAATGCTTGCAGCGATTGCCATTGTGTACCTCGTTCTCGTCATCACATTTGGCGGAGGTCTTGCACCATTTGCGATTCTATTCTCACTTCCATTTACAATTATTGGCGCGCTCGTTGGATTGTTTTTAGCAAAAGAAACCATTAGCTTAAACGCCATGATTGGACTGCTCATGCTGATCGGAATTGTTGTAACAAATGCGATCGTCTTGATTGACCGAGTGATTCATAAAGAAAAAGAAGGTCTTTCAACAAGAGAAGCTTTACTTGAAGCAGGAACAATAAGATTACGTCCAATCTTAATGACGGCACTCGCAACGATTGGTGCACTGCTGCCACTCGCATTAGGATTTGAAGGCGGAAGCCAGATCGTATCAAAAGGACTTGGCGTCACCGTCATTGGCGGTTTAACAAGTTCTACACTTCTCACATTGGTCATCGTCCCAATTGTGTATGAAATTTTAAGCAAGTTCAGACGTAAGAAGAAGTACGCTGAAGAAGAATAAGAGGAAGCCAAAGGGCTGAAATAAAGATCATTTCAACCCTTTCTCACTCATTTGAAAGCCCCGTTTATTGGCGGGGCTTTTTTTATGTTGAAATCTGACAAACAGCTTTTCTCATGAGCTCTTCAAATGCATGGAAAAAGGCATCACGATCGACATGGTCAATGACTTGTATTGACTTTCCATCTGAATGTTCTTCGGTACGTCCTTGCTTTGGCGTGTCGGTATAAACGATTGCGTTCACTTCTTTTGAATGGGTAAATGATGAAGAAGCAAGCGTCATCGTGGTGAGTACGTCCCATAAGTAATACGTCGAATTCGTTTCATGATGAATGAGTGGTGGACAAAAGGCATAGCACTGCCCAATAAAATCAATTCCAATGTGAGAACGAAGGGAAGCCCAGCGCTGACGCACATCAAGTGTAAGCGGCACTTGATTCGTGCTTTCAAGTGCGACTATCTCAATAGGAAAGCGTTCCTTGAAGACGGTGCTGACAGCATAAGGGTCCCAAAATGCATTCCATTCTGCTGTCCCATCATGCTCGGGTTCCTCCACATTTCCCTTTTCAAGAAACGTACCGCCCATCCATACCAATTTTTCAATTTTATTAGAGATGGAAGGATCCTCTTCTAAAGCCCGAGCAAGGTCTGTGAGCGGGCCTGTAAAGAGCAGCGTGACAGGTTCTGCTGCCTTTTTAACGGTTTCAATTAAATGAAGGTGTGCTGGAAGCTTGGATACGTTTGTATCAACAGTGCCTTTCTCGTTTAAAAGAGGTAAGGCGTCTACATAAAAAGCATGCATGCGCCACTCTTTCGGAAAAGGATTGACGCCTCTAGAATTTGAAGCAGCGACTTCAATTTCATAAGGGCTAAATCGATCGATAATTTTTTGAGACGCACTGAGAGCTGGCTCTAAATAACAATCAGCAGGTATGACAGACGTCCCGATCACTTTCAGGTGTTCCATTTGAAGGAGAAGAAATAATGAGACGAGATCATCAACACCACCATCATGATTAAAATAGACAGGCTTTTTCATCGCAAACCATCCTTTACAGCGTTTTCTTTTATCTTATCAGAATGCTTTCTTGCTGAGGGAAATGTGGCAGGAGATTTCTAATATTAGGTGGTTGTTCTGTTGCCATTTTCAAATCTCATAGTATAATTAAAGGTTGTTAGTGGTGAAAATAGATTGCATAATGAATATAGGATGATGATGAATGAAACGTGCTCGAATTATATACAATCCGACATCTGGGCGTGAACTCTTCAAGAAGAATTTGCCGCAGGTTTTGCAAAAATTTGAACAAGCTGGCTATGAAACATCTTGTCATGCAACGACATGTGCAGGAGATGCGACACAAGCAGCTGAGAATGCCGCACAGCGAGACTTTGATTTAATTGTAGCAGCAGGTGGAGACGGCACGATCAATGAAGTTGTCAACGGACTAGCCCCGCTTGAAAAAAGACCAAAACTAGGAATTATTCCCGTTGGAACAACAAATGACTTCGCAAGAGCACTTGGCATTCCACGAGAAGGTGTTTTAAAAGCAACAGATGCCATTATAGAAGGTGTAGCGAAGCCGCTTGATATCGGTAAAGTCAATGGACATTATTTTATTAATATTGCAGGAGGCGGCCGGTTAACAGAGCTCACTTATGAAGTGCCTAGTAAGCTGAAGACAATGCTTGGACAGCTTGCGTATTATTTAAAAGGCATGGAGATGCTTCCTTCGATCCGCCCGACAGAAGTCGAAATTGAATATGACGGTAAGTTGTTTCATGGAGAAATCATGCTGTTTCTTGTTTCACTCACAAATTCAGTAGGCGGCTTTGAAAAGCTAGCGCCAGATTCCATTTTAGATGATGGAATGTTTGACCTGATTATTTTAAAGAAGGTCAATTTAGCAGAAGCCATTCGAGTAGTCAGCCTTGCACTTCGAGGCGAGCATATTCATGATAACAATGTCATCTACGCAAAAGCGAATCGCGTGAAGGTAGATGTAAAAGATAAAATGCAATTAAATTTAGATGGCGAATTCGGCGGCATGCTGCCAGGTGAATTTGAAAACCTGTATCGTCATATAGAATTTATTGTGCCAAAAGCAACAGCTGAAAAAATAGGGTAGAGATTGAACTTGGTTCCTTATGGCGCCAAGTTTTTCTTTGCAAATGAGGTGATAAAATTGGTGAAAATGAAACCGCCTGTTGAAAAGAATGAATACTACAATGTAACCTTCGAAGACTTAACGCACGAAGGTGCAGGTGTAGCGAAAATTGAAGGATTCCCTGTCTTTGTACCGAATGCCCTTCCAGACGAACAAGGGAAAATCAAGGTCACACGTGTGAAAAAAGGATTTGCTTTTGGGCGACTCATGGAGCTGACAAAGGAAAGTCAGCACAGGCAAGATGCGCCATGTCCCATTTATAAGCAGTGCGGAGGCTGTCAAATTCAGCATATGAGCTATGAAGGCCAGCTGCTATTTAAACAGAAACAAGTAAAGGACGTTTTAGAGCGGATCGGCAAGCTTGATATGAGCCGTGTAAAAGTTCATCCTGTACTCGGCATGGAAGACCCTTGGAATTACCGAAACAAAGCACAAGTTCCAGTTGGCGAACGCGAAGGCGGACTTGTTGCAGGATTTTATCAGCAGCGTACCCATGAAATCATTGATATGGAAAAATGTCTGATCCAGCAGTCAGAAAATGACGAAGTGGTACAGGCAGTAAAAGACATATGCAATGCGTTTGGCATCAAAGCATATAACGAAGAGCGGCACAAAGGCTGGCTGCGTCATGTGATGGTTCGCTACGGGATTGCAACAGGTGAAATGATGGTTGTGTTTGTCACTAGAACGGCTGACTTTCCGCAAAAGCAGCAAGTGATTGACCAGATTATAGCACGCTTCCCACACATTCGGTCAATTGTGCAAAACGTGAATTCGAAGAAAACAAATGTCATTTTCGGAGACGAAACGACTGTTTTATGGGGAGAAGAATACATTTATGACACAATTGGCGACATCAAATTTGCTATTTCAGCCCGCTCGTTTTATCAAGTGAATCCAGCTCAAACAAAGGTGCTTTACGACAAAGCGCTTGAATATGCAGAGCTGCAAGGCGAAGAAACCGTGATCGATGCGTATTGCGGAATAGGTACGATCTCCTTATTTCTCGCACAAAAAGCAGGCAGAGTCTATGGCGTGGAAATTGTGCCAGAAGCAATTGAAGATGCAAAACGCAACGCTGACTTAAACGGAATCAACAACGTCGAATTCGCGGTCGGCGAAGCAGAAACCGTCATCCCAAGCTGGTACAAAGAAGGCATCAAAGCAGATACGCTAGTTGTCGATCCGCCAAGAAAAGGCTGTGATGAAGCACTGCTTGACACCATTTTAAAGATGAAACCAAACCGAGTTGTGTATGTGTCCTGTAATCCGGGGACGCTAGCTCGTGATTTGCGTATTCTTGAAGATGATGGGTATGTGACAGAGGAAGTGCAGCCTGTGGATATGTTTCCGCATACCTCACATGTGGAATGTGTGGCGCAACTTATTTTAAAAGAAGGCAACTAACCCGTATGGGTGTTGTCTTCTTTTTTTATAGTAGGGGGATTAACAAAGTTTTAGTTGAAGAGCCCTCAAACTCTTTGTCGGTAACTGCTGGTACTTAATCAGACAATTCACAGAAAATTTATTTTAACTTTTTGATATAATAGAAATATGAATAAAATGTAAAATTGGTAATTAAAAGGATGATGAGAAGGTTTGTTATTGGAATATAAGAAAAATCATGGTCGTCGATTAGGGGGGAATAATAGTGAGCATTTTAGCATATATAGCAGGAACTTTGATAGCCCCAAATTTTGCGGGTTATCTTTTGTCAAAAGGTTTAACAAATCGAGGTGAAAAGAGATTAATTAAAGACATAGAAGATACAGTTAATGAATTTAATCGTAAGTTTGATAATACTGAGGTTGATAGTAACTATTTTATAGAGTTTCTTCAACAGAGCAAGACTGTTGAGACAATAATACAAAGAGTATTTTATGCATATAACACTACAAAGGAAGATTACCAAGATATATTTAAGAAACTAGCACAAGAAGCGGTCGAATTTGTCAATATTAAAAAAGATGAATTTAAGCATACACCTATTAAGAAACCGAGTGATTTTGAAGAGTACTTCTCTGAGTTATTTGAAATACTAGTAAATTTTCGAGAGTCGTTATTAGATATTAAAGACAAGGCAATTGTATCAATGGTTGATGAGTCAATTGGTAAATCAGAAGGGGAAATTATAAGAACAATTGAGGAGCTAAGGGCCGATTATTTGTTAGGAGGGAATAAACACCTTTCGTCTAATGAACAAATCAAGCCTAGGCTAGAGGAGTTGAATTGCGAATATAAATCAACTTTTATTCCGTTGGACAACAGTCTTATAAAGAGAAAAGAATTTTCTTTATGTAGAGAAGCATTAGATTCAGAGAAATCTTTAATAATACATGGAAAGGCTGGAAGAGGGAAAAGTGGATGTACAGAAGATGTTATCAATTATTGTGAAGAAAATGAGATACCATATTTAGCAATTAAATTAGATAAACGAGTTCCCAGTATGACTGCCGAGAAGTGGGGAGAAGATTTAGGATTACCTGCATCAATCACTCATTGTATTCACAGTGTTTCTAAAAATGAAAAGGCAGTAATTATTTTGGATCAGTTGGATGCCCTACGCTGGACTCTTGCTCATTCTAGAGATGCTTTATTAGTATGCTCTCAGAGTATTAATCAAGTAGAGACATTGAATAATGATAGAAAAAACAAGATATCTGTTGTTTTTGTGTGTCGAACTCATGATTTGGAAAACGATAATAATATTAGAGCATTATTTAAAAAAGATGATTCAAAAGAGGACGTTATTCAATGGGATAGGGTTCAGGTTAATGAGTTGGACGAGGAATTAGTTGAGGGTATTGTTGGAAAGCGTTATGAGCAACTAACAAGTAAATTGAAAGAGATACTAAGAATTCCAAGCAATTTATATATTTGGAAACAGCTAGACCCTGGCAAAGTATATGCAGAATGTTCTACCGCAAGCCATTTGATCTCAGAATGGTGGGGACAGCTGTCCGAAAAATGTTTTGAGTTTGGATTGAGAGAAGACAATCTAACTCAGATTAAAGATAAGATGGTAACTTTTTTAGAAAAGTCTAGTAGAATATTTATTCCTTTAAGTATATTAAACGAAAATAAATCAACCTTAGAATTCTTATCTTCAAATGCTTTCTTAATAATTCAGGATAGAAAAGTTTCATTCGCTCATCAGTCTATATTAGACTGTTTTTTAGCAGATAAGATGCTTCATAGATATTATGATGGTGAAGATATCGTAGATATTATTGGGGCTAAAGATAAACAAACACCTGGTAAAAGATATCAAGTGCAAATGTTTATGCAAAATTTATTTGAAATTGATAGCCATGATTTTATTACTGTTGGACAAAAAATGTTTGAAGCAAAACAAATCAGGTATTTTGTCAAATTTGTTTTCTTCGAGGTGTTAAACCAGATAGATAATATAGATGAAAATATACAAAATTTTATTGTGAATAACTGCGAAAATGAAATATTCGGTAATCATATTATTAATAATGTTATATTTTCCAAGCCCAATTATATTAAGTTGCTTAGACAATGTGGCATTTTAGAGAAATGGTTTAACACCCCATCTAAGAAAGATATAGTTATCAATTTGCTTGTAAGTATGAGTCCTAATTTTGAAGCTGATGATATTACCTTCATTGAAAAATATTCATTTAATTCACAGGAAGACGATAATAAATTCTCTAAATGTTTTTTGCGCGATATAAATCAGGATACGGATGAGTTATTTGAATTAAGAATGAAATTTTATAAGCGATATCCGCGAATGGCTGATAACTATCTTGATTTTAAGTCGATGCTCAAAAATAGTGAATTAAGAACAATACGGCTGTTAGCTTTTTTATTGAAAAATAAAATTAAAAGCGGGGGTAAACAAATTTATTATTACGAAGAAACATTTCTTTATGAAGACTCTGAAATTTTAATAAATAATGGAGAAGAGGTTCTTAATTTATTATTACCATTCGTTCCAATAGATAAAGACGCAAGTTTTATTTATAGTGAGTGGTCTGGATTTTATATTCATAAAAGAGGTCTAGAAAGGGCTTCTATTCAAATTATAAAGAAAGCGAATGCAGCAATAATTTCTCAACAACCGGAAAAATTCTTTGATTACTATAAAAAATTCATGGGGAAAGGTAATGATATATTTAATGAAATTATATTGGATGGATTATCTAAATTGTCAGGAAGTTATAGTGATGTTGTAATTAATTATTTATGCAGTGATTTCAACAGTAACGCATTCGATAATACAAGTGGAAATGGTGATAAATTAATTCTTGCCAAACAAATATTAGAAAAGCATACGAGATACTGCAGTGAAGTTATTTTTAATTTATTGGAAGAGAGAGTTCTAACGTATCTTTCTCCACAAGCTAAAGATATATATCGACGTAGAATTAATTATAATAAAGAAAAAAATGGTCATACAGTTTATTGGAGTTTTTGGGGAGATTTTCAAAAAGAAATTTTAGAGGTTCTCCCCTATAATCGATTGAGTACTCAAGCAAAAAATTTGCTGAGTATTTTAAGACGTAAATTTCCTGAAGGGTCAAAACTATATAAATATTCAAATGGGCACAGTGGGTGGGTAAGCTCACCCGTGACAGGGAAAAAATTAAATAATAAAAGATGGCTAGAGATTTTAACTAATACAAAACTTATTCACAAAGATCATTCCCAGTGGAAAGAAGTTTCAGGAGGGTTTATTCATAATTCTATTGAAGAGTTTGCAAGTAGCTTTAGCAATGCTGTTTCTGAGGAACCCGAAAGAATGATAAATCTAGTTCTTTCAAATAAAGAGAAAGTTCTGGAATCATACGTAGAATCCTTATTTAGTGGCGTTGCATCTAGTAAGGCATTGAGTAATGTGCCGGTAGAGTTATTGGAAAAAATGATTTTGACCTATCCATATGATTATACCTCATATCGAGCGAACGACATTTGCTCAATCATTAGAAACAGGAAAAACGTAAATTGGTCTCATGAGATTTTGGATACTCTAAAGGATATTGCGATCAACCATAATAACCCAGAATTAGGAGTTGTAAATGTAACTAATAATGAGGATAAAGAAATGCGTAGCTTTGAGATGTTACAAAGTAATGCATTAAACTGTGTAAGAGGTAACGCTGCTCAAGCAATAGCAGAGTTATTATGGAATGAAAGAAGTTTGTTTATACAGTTTAAAGATACAATTGAAAAGTTGACATTAGATGAAAATGCGGCTGTCAAATTTGCTAGTTTATTTGCATTATGGCCTTCATATAACATTGAAAGAGATTGGGCATCAAAATTATTTTTAATTCAATATGAGCAAGATTATAGGCTAGCGGGCTTCTTTGGCACGAAAAATATGCTCTTTTTACTATATCCGAAATATCGCGAACAAGTATTAGAAGTTATTAAAAAATGCTACAAATCTGAAGATGAAAGATTAGTTGAAATGGGTGGACATTGTCTTTCAGAGATGTTTATTCTAAAAAAAGAATTTACACAAGTAATGAATAATGTTGATAAAATGAGTGAAGTACAAGCAAAAGCAATTCTCCATATGACAATTAATTATTTCAATAAAGATGAATTTAATTCATCAGCAAAGAATATAATGCTTAAATTTAAGGCAAGTAAATTAGATTTGGAGATTCCGATTTCAAGGTTATTTTATGATAATCTTATAGATTTAAAGAGAGATAAGGATTTTATGATTGAAATAATGAATTCTGGTTTAAACCGTAGAATAGTACATGCATTTGTTCATTATCTTGAAGAAAAATCAAAATCAATAGTTGATTACAAAGATATTATATTTTCAATGAGTCACCACTTACTTGGAAACGAAGTTGGTAAGTTTGAAGAGATTTGGGGGATAGAAGATGAAATTTCTAAATTAATCATTGGATTATATGACGAAACCTCTAACTCAACTATTCCTGAGATAAAAGCTATTGCAAATGAATGTCTTAATATATGGGATTTGATGTTCGAAAATCAATTTGGTCAAATTAGGTCCTTGAGTCAAAAACTAATGGAAAGATAAGACGTTGTTGCATAACTATTATGTGCATCATTTTACACCTTTAGATCTTTTAAGTAACTATCAGATATCTCGTGTAATCTATATTCGCATCTTTATGTTAACTGGATAAATTTAGAATTCCATATATAAATAACCCCCTTGTCTAGATAGGGGGGTCTTCTTCTATATTTTGATTTTTTTGATCAAGCGCAGAGGATATAATATCAAGACCAATGTATAAAAAGCTAACAAAGAAAGATAAAATCAATACACCATTTCCCCATATAGAAACTTCAACTATCTCCATATTTAGTACATATTTAATTGAAAAGTAAATAAGAGCCCACGAAGCAAAAAATTCTAAAATATAAGTTATCCATTTTGGGACCTTCAACAAAAAAATGATTCCTTTCCCTATAAATAAAACTATAAATGACCAAAAAATTACGATGATGCTAACTAACAAAGAAAAGGTCACCAAAGAGAAAAATGAATCATAAGTTATGTATTCGCCGAAAAGAAAATTTACTCCCAATGATACTAGGTAAAGCATGAAAGTCGGAATAGCAATAACGAAACCAAGGGAAAAACATATTAGTAAAATAAGAAGAACGGCAGCAATAGCACCTGGGGGTTCATCTACAACATTTTTTTTCCTTAAAAAAGTATAAAATATGATAGAAACTAAAAGAAGTATTAAAAAAGTCAATGAAATCACATAAGAAAAAGACAATATATATACCCTCCATAAAAAAGCGCTATTAGAAAACTAATAGCACTTATTGTTTATTTAAATAAGAGTAATGATGAATTTTGCCAAAGTTTTAGCAACATCTTTAGGTGCACCCATTTTAATAAAAGCTGTTACAAACTGTTTTTCTGTCCACTTTTCCCCTTTATCCATTACCTTTGCGATTTTAGCAGATTTCTTTCTGATCCAAGCAGCAGCCTTTGGATTAAAGGGTTTCAATGCTTTTGATAGTAACCATCCACCAGAACGTAAAGCACCTCGGAATGCTTTATATGACCATGAAACAGCACCTTGAGTAGAAACTTCCCCGTTTGTGGCTTTTTGAGTTGTTAAAGCATTTGACTGAATAGGGCTAGTGCTGTTATTTGTTGCGGCTTGTTGTAAAGATGTTTTATATACCTTCGTATGTACTGGTGCTATTGATTTAGTTGGCTCCGCTGCAAACGCAGTAGTCGCACCAAGACCGGAAGTTAATAAAGTTGCGCTTAATAGTACAGGAACAAACTTCTTTCTAAAAGTCATAGTAATTTCGCCTCCGAAAATTTAATGAAGAGGCTGTTTATAGTGCTAAAAAAATCTTGTTGTTCAAGCCTCAATTATAAAATACATCTTGAGAAAAAACAGTGGCATATGTCTTGAATTCTTATAGGACTTTTATATAAGATAATCACTCCTTTCTTGATTTACATAAAAATTGTAATAACAACCAAATTAAGGGTAAATAGTATTTTAATACTGTATTTTCACAACGTTATATATTTGCTTGTCTATATAATTGTATTTTTTTTATGGAAAAATTGCGGTTTCTTTTCGGTGTGGAAATATTTCGAAAATGATAATATATGTCATTATAGGGAATAGCAAGAAAGGGGATGGTAGGAGTGGAGAAAATTCTTTCTTCTCAAGTTGGTATATTGATAAATGATTGGTATAGATTTATAAGGACATTCAGCGTGCCGGACGCAGAGATTTTAAAAGAACAGGTTGAAAGAGAAATAGAGGACATGGAAGAGGATCAAGATTTACTGCTATATTATCAATTAATGGAGTTTAGGCATCGACTCATGCTTGAAAGTCTTGTGCCTATTGAAATGAATCAA
Organism: Bacillus sp. SIMBA_005; assembly: GCF_046535585.1. Lineage (NCBI taxonomy): Bacteria > Bacillati > Bacillota > Bacilli > Caryophanales > Bacillaceae > Bacillus > Bacillus sp. SIMBA_005. The sequence goes on from NZ_JAWRWI010000006.1 coordinate 150,303, forward strand.
CAACGCCCCACTTTACCCGATTTACTCAGAGAAATAGAGAACAAACAGCCCCACGTCAAAGGAACGCTTGACTACTATTCAAACTTCTTTAGAGGTATGCACGAATTCCACCAAAAAAATTATGTTGCTGCTATAAATTTTTACAAGGCTGCTGAAGAACATTTAAAGAATGTTCCCGATGATATAGAAAGAGCCGAATTTCATTACAAACTAGCTGATGCATATTATCGCATTGATCAACATTTCGTATCGTTAAACCATTTGGAAAAAGCAAAAGAAATGTATTCAACAAGCGAGTTTTACAAAGCGAAAGTAGTCGGTTGTAATATCAAATTTGGAGCGAATATGTACGACTTATACCGCTTAGATGAGGCAGAATCTTATTATAGGGAAGCCTTGAGCTTGGCTCAAGAGCTTAATGAGGAAACAGCCCAACGGATTATTGGTGTAATACATCATAATTTAGGTTTAGTGAAAAAAAGAGCCGGAGAAATTGAAACCGCAGAAAATGAATTTCTAAATTCAATTCAAATAAAAGAACATGCCGAAACGATCTCGGGAATTAGAACACTTTATATGTTGTCCTGGGTATTCTACGAACAAGATAAAAAAGATAGAGGAAACCAATATTTCACCATTGGCTTTAATAGAGCTAACTTTGCAGACGATCAAGAATATATAGCTAAATTAAAAATCATTTATGCGCTTTTTGAAGAATATAATGAATCGGAGGTAAATGAAAGCCTCAGTTATTTAGAAAGCAAAAGTTTGTGGCAAGATGTAGCGGAGTTATCAGATAAACTCGCAGATTATCATTATCAAAAAGGGAATTTTGAATTGAATAGAGAATATCTAAAAAAGACCATTAAAGCACAACAACAAATACTAAAAATGGCGGAGGCGTTATGATGAAAAAGTTATTTATCAGTTTAACAATTTTTTCTGTGTTATTCGCTGCCGGTTGGTCACTTGATAAAATCATTACTTCTAACACTTATCATGTAACAGAAAAGGCAATTACAATTTAAAGAGCCCCTGCATAGGGCTTTTTTATTTGAATATCTTTTCATTAGTTTGCCGGATGCTGTACCTGCTGCCCGTCGCGTGACATGTTTACCTGAAGTAGCTTTTTGAACGGCGTTTACGTCTCCTCAAATTTTTGATATTTTATAAAGTGCTGATAGTATTTTGTTCATTTTATACTCCTTTTGCGTTGAATCCTTACTAAAGTATATAATGATAAAAATTGCTGAAAGACTTTATAGAAGGACATGCCCTTAAAAGGCGCTATGTCATGAGAGGAATTGGATGAAAGATGAGTAAAAATTTCTGGCGTGATTTACCGCGGCCATTTTTTATATTAGCACCAATGGAAGAAGTGACAGATGTTGTGTTTCGTCATGTTGTGAGTGAGGCGGCGAGACCGGATGTGTTTTTCACAGAGTTTACGAATAGTGAGAGCTATTGCCATCCTGATGGGATTCAAAGTGTGAAAGGGCGTTTAACGTTTACAGAGGATGAGCAGCCGATTGTTGCTCATATTTGGGGAGACAAGCCTGAGAACTTTAGACAGATGAGCATTGGAATGGCGGAATTAGGTTTTCAGGGGCTTGATATTAATATGGGCTGTCCTGTCCCGAATGTTACGCAAAACGGGAAGGGCAGTGGATTGATTCTTCGCCCAGATGTTGCGGCAGAGCTGATTCAAGCGGCAAAAGCAGGGGGATTACCTGTCAGCGTCAAAACAAGACTTGGTTTTACAGAGGTTGATGAATGGCACGATTGGCTCAGACACATTTTGGAGCAAGACATTGTGAACTTATCGATCCACCTTCGTACTAGAAAGGAAATGAGCCAGGTGGATGCGCATTGGGAGCTCATTCCTGAGATCAAAAAACTTCGTGATGAAGTAGCACCTGATACGCTTTTGACGATCAATGGTGATATTCCTGATCGTCAAACAGGCTTAAAGCTCGCTGAGCAGTATGGAGTGGACGGAGTGATGATTGGGCGCGGAATTTTCCATAACCCATTTGCCTTTGAAAAAGAGCCGAAAGAGCATACGAGTGATGAGCTACTAGGTCTTTTAAGATTGCATCTTGATCTTCACGATCAATATTCATCACTAGGTTTGCGTCCATTCAAGGCACTGCACCGTTTCTTTAAGATTTATGTAAAAGGGTTCAGAGGAGCGAGTTTTCTAAGAAATCAATTAATGAATACATCATCAACAGATGAAGTGCGTGCAATGCTAGATGAATTTGAAGCGAGAAATCAAGAGCAATAACCATTGAAAAGAGGAGGGGAAGCCCTTCTCTTTTTTCTATGAATAGGACTATTAAACTAGTTGCTCCAAATGGTAAAATGAGATAGAAATAACAATTGGAGGTATTATATTTGAAATCATTTTGGGATAAAGACATAGAAAGTGAAGAGACATTTAAGAAAATCAATGAGAAAGGCATTGCAAAAGCGGAAAAGAAGCTAGGCATCATCCTGCCTGATACATATAAAAAACTGATTCTTGAACAAAATGGCGGTTATACCCTGCATAATGCTTTTCCAACGGACCAGCCGAATGGATGGGCAGAGGATCATGTACAGTTCAACCATCTAAGAGGAATTGCCAAAGGCGAAGGTATTATGGATAGTGATTATTTAATAGAAGAATGGGAATTGCCTGAAGGACTTGTGCTTATTTGTGGAGATGGACATACGTGGATTACATTGGACTATAGAGAAACAAAGGAGCATCCGCCGGTTCATTACTTTGATTTAGAATATGAGACGGATTTCAAATTAGCGGATTCGTTTGATGAATTGATTGCGGGGCATTATACTGCTGAATAAGATTGAGCAGTCATCACTTATTTCAGAAAAATGTTTTGGTGTTTTTTGAGAGAGACAAAAATGTCTCTCTTTTTTATGAAGCAATATGGATTCTTTCACCATTTCACTCCAAAAATGTACCTGTTATTTTTAAGTCCTATTATTCAATTGATTCCATTTCCACTCACTAAATTTTCTGACGATCATATCTACCACAATGTAAAATGGTAGAAAGCTTGAGTTGTCCACTTTGTTATACAAATGAAACGGGGTGCTGCTTACATAGATGTTAAACATGGCATTTTGTGCAAGGAGGTTATTTCTCAATGTGGTCATACTGATAAATTTGATATGTCTCGTTTTCACTAATTGAATGATTTCATCTAGATTCTTCGATTCACCCGATAAAGAAATGATAAATAAAAGGTCATCCTCACCAAATTCAATGATTCCATCTGTTAAGTCTCGCTTGCTTCGTAATACTTGAGATTTCTTATGCAGTGACCATAGCTGCCGTTGTACATCATTGGCCAAATCGAGCTGTGCAGTTCCTGTACCATAAATATAAATATATGGTGCGCGGTCAATCAGTTGATTTAATTGATGAAAGTCCAGCTGCTCCATATATTTCCTTGTCTGGTTGATATCTTGATCGAGTAGTTTCATTAAATCCTGTGTTGATTCTTCAGTAAGGTGATTTAATTTCACATAAGACTTTAAGTCACTATAGCCGTCGAAACCTATTTTTTTGGCAAGTCGATGGATGGAGGAGATGGAAGTATGAGCATAACGAGCAAGATCCTGAATTTTCATTGTCTTCATTTCTTCAAGATGATCGTGAATCGTTTTAATAATGTGCAGGTCATTCTTATTTAAATCTTCGAAGTATTCATTTACCAGCTTGTCCAATATCATGCGATGTGCCCTCCAACATGAAAATATTTTCTTCCTGTGAAAATATAATCTAATGTTACAACTTGATTTCTAAATACGTCAATCCTATTGGTTTTTGTAAGCGCTCCCTTTACAGTGGTGTTATGGATCAAACAAAGGGGTGATGCTTATGAATGCAATCAAGCGATTTGGCAGTGCTATGGTAGTTCCAGTCCTTTTATTCGCGTTTTTTGGTATTGTTGTCGGCCTTGCGACTTTATGTAAGAATCCAGCGATTATGGGGGATATGGCTGCAGAAGGTACGATGTGGTATAAGGCTTGGACACTGATTGAAAGTGGAGGGTGGACGATTTTCAATCATATGGAGCTGGCATTTGTGATTGGCTTGCCGATCTCTCTTGCAAAAAAAGCGCAAGCACGTGCGACGCTCGCAGCTTTGATGATTTATCTTGTGTTTAATAATTATATTCATGCTATTTTGACACTTTGGCCGTCCACTTTTGGTGTTGATTTATCGCAAGGAGTCGAGAACGTAGCGGGTGTAAAAGAAATTGCGGGTATACCTACGCTCGATACAAGTATCATTGGTGCGGTGATGATATCTGGAATTGTGATTTGGATTCATAATCGTTTTTATGATCAAAAACTGCCTGAAATGCTCGGGATTTTCCAGGGGCTTGTCTTTGTTGTCATCATCGGATTCTTTGTGATGATTCCTATTGCTTTTGTCGTTGCTTTTGTATGGCCTTATGTTCAGCAGGGAATTCAATCTCTCCAAGGGTTCATGGCACAGTCTGGTTATATTGGTGTCTGGCTGTTTCATTTTTTGGAAAGGGTGTTAATTCCAACAGGACTTCACCATTTTATTTATACACCTTTTGAGTTTGGTCCAGCGGCTGTAAATGGAGGGTTAAAACCATATTGGATTGCTCATTTAAATGAATTTGCGACCTCAACTTCCGATTTGAAGGATCTTTATCCATACGGATTTTTACTGCATGGAAATATTAAGATGTTCGGCTGTTTAGGGATAGCTCTAGCGATGTATTTTTCTACCCCGAAAGAAAACAGAAAAAAGGTTTTGGCATTGGTATTACCCGCCACATTAACAGCGGTATTTGCCGGAATTACAGAACCACTTGAATTTACATTCCTATTTCTCGCGCCTTATTTATTTGTCATACATGCACTTCTTGGAGCAACCATGGTGACCATCATGAATATGTTTGGTGTTGTCGGAATGATGGGTTCCGGGCTTATTGAAATAGCTGCTTTGAACTGGATTCCGCTCTCTTCAAATCATGGAGGGATTTATCTGATCCAAGCCACAATTGGATGTCTATTTACAGCATTGTATTTTGTCATATTTAGATGGGTGATTGTGAAATTTGATATTCCATTACCAGGACGAAAACATGAGGAGGAGACGAGGCTATATACAAAACAAGATTATGAGAATGCTAATAAAAAGGATCATAACAAAAAGGAAGTGCCCGTTTATGCGTCTGAGTACGAAGAGAAAGCCGTTTATTTCTTAGAAGGCCTTGGCGGTAAAGAAAACATTAAAGATGTGACAAACTGTGCCACGCGTCTGCGTATTACAGTGATTGACCCTAGCTTGGTGAAAGATAGAGAATACTTTACAAAAAATAAACTGGCACACGGAATGGCTAAGAGTGGTCAAAGCATTCAAATCATCGTTGGCTTAAGTGTACCGCAAGTGAGAGAGTCCTTTGAAACAAAACTTTCATTAGATTGAAAAAGGAGCTGGATATCATGAAAACATTTAATATTACGATCGCTGGAGGCGGAAGTACATTTACACCGGGAATCATTTTGATGCTGTTAGACTATTTAGATGAGTTCCCAATTCATACAATTAAACTTTATGATAATGATGAAACTAGACAAAAGACAATTGCAGATGCTTGTGAGATTATGTTAAAAGAACGAGCGCCAGAAGTTCGACTGCTGGCAAGTACTGACCCAGAAGAAGCCTTTACTCAAGTCGATTTTGTGATGGCACATATCCGTGTCGGCAAATATGCAATGCGTGAATTAGATGAGAAAATTCCATTGAAGCATGGAGTCGTTGGACAGGAAACATGCGGTCCAGGGGGAATCGCTTACGGTATGCGGTCCATTCCAGGTGTCTTAGAACTTGTCGATTATATGGAAAAATACTCTCCTAAAGCTTGGATGTTAAACTATTCTAACCCTGCAGCAATAGTAGCAGAGGCAACACGTAAGCTAAGGCCGAATGCCAAAATTTTAAACATATGCGATATGCCGATTGGAATTGAAGAATTGATTGCAAAGAATTTAGGCTTATCTTCACGTAAAGAACTGGAAGTAGATTACTATGGTTTAAATCATTTTGGCTGGTGGACAGATATTCGAGATAAAAAAGGAAATAGCTTAATGCCTGAGGTCATTCAGCATGTAAGCCAGCATGGTTATGCAACAGATGGAACATCTGAATTAGAACAGCAAAAGAGCTGGAACAGCACATTAAAAAAGGCTAAAGATATTCAAGCACTTGATCCAAAAACGGTACCGAATACGTATTTGAAATACTATCTATTTCCAGATGAAGAAGTGGCACATTCAAATATAGAGTTCACACGTGCCAATGAAGTGATGGAGGGACGGGAAGCCTTTGTTTTTAGTGAATGTCAGGCTATCATTGATAAAGGTACTGCAAAGGAAACACAGCTAGCCATTGATGAGCACGCTTCCTATATCGTTGATTTAGCAAGAGCCATTGCTTTTAATAAAAAGGAACGGATGCTGATGATTGTGGAGAACAATGGCGCAATCAGGAACTTTGATCCAACAGCTATGGTCGAAATTCCTTGTATCGTTGGCAGCAACGGTCCAGAAAAGTTAGTGGTTGGAGAAATTCCTAGATTTCAAAAAAGTCTCATGGAGCAGCAAGTTGGCGTAGAAAAATTAGTAGTAGAAGCATTTGAAGAAGGGTCCTATCAAAAACTATGGCAGGCTATTACATTATCGAAAACGGTGCCGAGTGCTAAAGTAGCAAAAGATATTCTAGATGACTTAATTGTGGCAAATCAAGCCTTTTGGCCAGAGTTAACATAACACGAGAATAAGCAATATGGGCGTGACAATGCTCATATTGCTTATTTGTTTTTTCAATCGATGGCTTGTGAAGGAGACGAAAAGCCCCCTTTTTCAAAAAGGGGGTCACATTTCCTTACTCCGCACTCTCCTCAACCTCACGGCTATCCTCTGTTTCGCCAATATAAATAGGACCGTTTGCGTGGTCGATTCGGATGGGCCATTCATATGGGACTTGCAGGCGTCGTGCGATGGCTCTCCAAAACTTTGCAGAATCAAATTCTAGTTCTTGAAAGTCTTTGAGCAATTCTTTATAGGAAGATCCGTCAAATTGAATGTACGAGTCTTGAAGACGCATAAAGGCGTAATGTCTCACTTCTAATGCTGCCGCAGCTTCCATTTCTTCTTCTGTTGCTTCACCAATGATTGTTCCTGCGGGTGGAAGCATGTCATATACGTTAAATTCCTCTTCTTCTTCGTGTGCTGCATTATGCTGTTGATCTGACATTTTGTTCACTCCTTCTAGTTTTCATCAAAATTTGATTCGTGCTTACCTCTATTATCGGAAGGAAATGCGAAATGTGGAATGAAAAAAGAAGCAGATCCACAAGACTTGCTTTTTCTTCTTGAATCTTTTATGATCAATTACAGATATAAAAGGTCTATAATAGATAGAAAGGGATTCGTCTGATGAAATATTCTAAAGCAACCAACTATGCGCTTCATACGATGGTATTTTTAACCCTTGCACCAAAGGGGAAAGCAATTGGCGTTGAGCCTCTCGCCAAGATGCAAGACCTTTCATCCACTTATTTATCCAAAATCTTAACAAAGCTTGTGAAGGCAGGATTGATTGAATCAACACCTGGTGCAAAAGGTGGTTACACCATTCTGAAAAAGAAAGAGGACATTTCATTTTTAGACGTCATTCAGGCGGTAGAGGGACAAACCAATTTATTTCGTTGTTCCTTAGAACATGATTCTTTTATGCCTCATGATGGTTGTTTGATTGAACAAGCCATGCAGGATGTTGAAATGAAAATGCAGGAAGCGCTAAGTCAAAAGCGGTTAGTTGATATCGCTAGCCAAATTGAGCAGACAGAAAAAAATCCATTTTTCAAGATGTGATTTTTTTTGAATAAATTATAGATATTAAGAGTCTTTAAAGTCTTTAATAAAAAGGAGAGATTTATATGTTATTAGATTGTGCCATTATTGGAGGCGGACCAGCTGGATTAAGTGCAGCACTTGTTGTGGGACGGGGCAGAAAACAGGTCATTGTATTCGATGACAAGATGCCAAGAAATCGAGTGACTCAGGAATCACATGGGTTTATTACAAACGATGGGATGACACCGTTTGAGATCAGACAAGCGGGTGAAGCAGATCTTCAAAACTACCCCAATATCCAAATCAAACGAACTAGAATTGTTGAGATACAAAACAATGAGGACAACTTTGCGTTACTGACACAAGAGGGAGAAAGATTTGAAGCGAAGAAAATCATATTGGCAACAGGACTAAAGGATATACTGCCAGAGATGAAGGGGATTCATGAAGTGTATGGAAAGACGTTGTTTAGCTGTCCTTTCTGTGATGGCTGGGAGCTAAAGGACAAGCCGCTTGCTCTCATTGCTGAGAATCCACGCGCCTTGCATATGGCTAAACTTCTTTCCAATTGGACAAAGGATTTGATCGTGTTTACGAATGGACAGCAAGTGTTTGCTGAAGAGGAGAAGGCATTGCTATCAGCACATTTTATCCAAGTCATTGATGTACCGATTATGTCCATTCATCATGAGAATGGGCAAATGCACTCTATTCACCTTGCGAATGGGGAAACGGTGAAGAGAGAAGGCGGATTTGTCGCAAGTGAATTCAAACAGTCAGCTCCATTTGCTGAAAAACTAGGCTGTCAAATGACGAAAAATGGCGGTATCGAAACAGATATTCTTGGACGTACAACCGTCAGCGGTGTCTTTGCATGCGGTGACAATTTAGGCGGGCCAGCTCAGCTTGTCCTTGCCGCAGCAGCTGGAAGCCAGGCAGGAATGGGCGTCATTCATGAACTTGTGCAGGAAGAATTTCAACAAAAAACATCTCTATGAAAAGAGATGTTCAGCGATGAGCAGTTTTCCTTTTTGCTAAGACGTGAGCTGTCCATTCAAAAAGTGCGTAGATAACAAAGAAGATCAGGATCCAACTGCTGGCATCGACCCATACATTGGTGATATGAATGATGTTCGCCTGATCAAGTCCAGCCTGTATCCACATAGTGATCAATGCGGTGAGGAACACCTGTAACAACCATTTTTTCAATTGGTCACACCTCCATCTCTTTCTATCATATAAGAAATGACAGTTTATTTCCAATTTTATTTCCATCAGTTTCAACGGTAAAATAAGAAATAAAACCAATGGAAGGACATGACATGAGCGATCAAACGAATAGTTTTTTAAAAAGTCATTTTTCTAATCTTGTCCTCACGCCGCCTCTTTTTTATGAATGGCCTTTTGGGCTTCGCTTTGAAGTGGCAGATTGGTCATTAGGAGAAAAATCAGTTGTATTAGAAAAAGCAGGAGATCGTGCTTTGAAAATTGTCAGATATGCTTTTGATCCAGAAGACGATATTCTATTTGTCACGGATGTCTATACGCAGCATGAACATGAATTGATGAAGCAAAAGCTACTAGTCTATCAAAAATATGTTCGCCGGCAAGTACGCAAACGATTGCGTCACGAGCTTTTGACCTATGTCAGATCAGAACTAGATGAGCCCCTGACATTGGAGAGATTTACGTTGACTTGCCAGCTGCAAGATATACGCTTACGCCCACTTCTGCATGCCATATGCCAAGAGGATTTCTATGCACCGAATCAAATCTTGAATGGGAAGCTTGGTTATGAAATTTATCTCATCAATCTCTCAAAACAGATGATTTTCCACTTATATGATGATCGAGGCTGTGATCTTATTGCGGCAGATGCTGAGCGTCTTCGGCCAGTCTATGAGGGCTTGCAGCACTGGCTATTAGACTATGATCGCCCTCAGATGGACCAGCTGTTTACAGAGAAATAAGAAAACCGCACTTTGACAAGTGCGGTTCTGTTTTATGCTTCTACTTTATTGAAGAATTGTGGTAAATATTCTTTGTGTGCTTCTAGCATCTCATCGAGGATGCTTTTTGCAATCGCATCTGATGGGACGAGCGGGTTGATCGTCATTGCGACAAGTGCGGTGTTGTAATCTCCTGTCACGGCTGCTTCAGCGGCAACACGTTCAAAGGATTTAATTTGAGAAATCAGTCCTTTGACTGCGACTGGCATTTCGCCAACAGCGATTGGTTTAGGACCGTCTTTTGTGATGACGCAGTTCAGTTCTACAGCAGAATCATTTGGAATGTCACTGATGGCACCATTGTTGATCGTGTTTACAGGCTGAATATCATGCTTGTCGTTATAAATCGATGCGATCAAGTTACACGCTGCATCACTGTAGTAAGCACCGCCTCTTTTTTCAAGCTGTGGCGGCTTAATATCAAGATCAGGGTCTTTGTAAAGCTCGAATAGGTCATTTTCTAGTGCACGAACGACTTCTGCACGAGTTCCTTCATTCTCTGCTGCTTTCTTCTCTTCAGCCAGCATATCACTTGTTTTGTAGTAGTAGCGGTGATATGGACAAGGAATCACGCCAAGCCCTTTTAAGAAATCAGCATCCCACGGAATGGCTTGAATGTTGTTCATCGACATCGTAGAGTTTGGATCTGCCATGTCTTCGATGACTTGATCCATAATGCTTTTACCATCTAAGAATACGTTGAGTCCGAAGACCATATGGTTTAATCCAGCAAAGCTGACCTCGACTCTGCTTGCATCGACATCAAGTCCTTTGGCGATTCCCATGCGAATGCCGATTGGCACGTTGCATAAGCCAACGACTTTGCAATGGTTTGAATAGCGAAGAACAGCTTCTGTGACCATACCAGCTGGGTTGGTGAAATTCACAAGCCATGCATCTGGGCATAGTTCTTCAATATCTTTGACAATATCTAGAATCACTGGAATGGTACGAAGTCCTTTGAATAGACCTCCTGGACCATTTGTTTCCTGACCAATGACATCATATTTTAAAGGAATGCGTTCATCCTTCATACGTGCTTCAAGAAGTCCGACACGGAATTGTGTTGTGACGAAATCAGCGCCCGCAAGCGCTTTTCGGCGATCTAATGTTAAATGAACCTCGATTGGAAGTCCTGCTTTTTTCACCATTCGTTTGGCAAGATCGCCGACGATTTCAAGCTTTTCTTTTCCTGCTTCAATATCGACAAGCCAAAGCTCGCTAATCGGAAATTCATCGTACCGTTTAATAAATCCTTCTACAAGCTCTGGCGTATAGCTTGATCCTCCGCCAATTGTGACAACCTTTAATCCTTTTGCCATGTGCTGCACCTCCGAATAATGTAACGCGCAATGTTATAATAGAGAAAAGCCAATTCTTTTGTTTGTACATCTATAGCTTATCGTGAGAGCATCTCGTGCGTAAATGACTTCAGCGTCTTTAGGCAAGGGTGCCCTATTTAGAGATTTGTTACATAAAAGAAACACATTGTGACATGCTGTTGGAGAAAGGGGAAGTCAGATGTTTTCAAGTGAGGTCATTTCCAGCTTTAATGAATTAGAAAGCGCTTTATACCGATATATCATGGAAAACAGTGAAAAGGTCGTGTATATGAGAATTCGGGACTTAGCAGATGCTGCCCATATTTCCACCTCGTCTGTCCTTCGCTTTTGCCGAAAAGTGAATTGTGAAGGTTTTTCAGAGTTTAAAGTGAAACTCAAAATGTATTTAGAATCAGAGCGGACACCTACTTTAAAAAGCACCCAGCACTTTCTATATGAATTTATTGAACGTACACTAAAAGGTGACTTTGAAGGGAAGATTAAAGAGGCAGCAGGGCTCATTGCCGATGCGAAAAATGTGCTGTTTATTGGCACGGGCAGCTCTGGTATTTTGGCGCAGTATGGGGCAAGGTACTTTTCAAGTCTTGAGAAATTTTCATTTTACATCAATGATCCGTTTTTCCCGATGAATATGCAGTATTTAGACAATAGTGTCACCATTGTGCTGTCGGTATCAGGGGAGAACAGTATTACGATTGATCATATTTCGAAGTTAAAAAGAGAAGGAAGCAAAATCATTAGTATTACAAACAATCAGCACTGCACGATTTCGCGCATTTCAGATTTAAACATTGCTTATTACGTGACAGACGAACGGGTTCACAGAGCCAATATCACGACACAGACGCCCGTTGTGTATATTTTAGAAGCGATGGCGCGTGATATGTTCGCAATGTTAAAGGAAAAGTAAAAGAGCCGCTGCATGAATCATCCGCTCTTTTTTTTCTGCCTCATAAAAGAGAGGATGGCAATACCGGAACAGATGAGCACAAACAAACCGCCCAGCAAATACACAGTTCTCGCTCCGAATGCATCTGCAATCAATCCAACAAAGAAAATAGATAAACCGACAGATACAGAGGAAAGGACGTAATGAGCCGAATACACCTTTGATAAATCTCGGACTGGCGTTTCCGTTTGAAGAATAGTCTGCTGCGAAACATCCCGAATTTGATAGGCAGGCCCCATTAAAATACAAAGCAGCAAAGCAAGCCACGGCAGGCTGTTCAGTGAGTAGACAATGGTCAACACTGAATAAATGAATGAACCAGCTGCCATAAAGAGAAGAAGCTGCTTTTGAATGAATCGGCTTATCCACGCCGCCAAGAGCCCGCCTAGAATGGCGCCGGTATAATAAGCGGCATTGATAAACCCCCACCAATCCTCACTTTTGTTTAAATCTTTTGTGACAAAGGCAAGCGTAATCGCCCCGATCCACACAGCGCCTGCTATATTTTCACACACATCCATAAAGGTCAGGGTACGAATTGTTTTGTTTGTCCAAATGATCGTCCAGCCATCCTTGAAACTGTTCATTTTATTTACTTTTCGAACGGGTTCTTCTTGCTGAAGAAGAGGAAATATAGGGAAGAAAAACATATAAGATAACACTATCATCAAACAAGTGATCCACATTAAATAAAAGGGACCAATGAACAGAACGAGCATTCCAGTAAACGAATAGCCGGCAATTTGAACCGTTTGTTGAAAAATGGAAGCTGTACTGTTTGCTTTCACAAGCTGATTTTCTGGCACAAGCATCGGCATGATGGCCTGTAATAAAGGACTAATGAATCCGCCTGTGATGGAAATGAGAATGAGTGCAACAAATAGCCAAACCATATGCTGCTGAAAGAAATGAAATTGGGCTGTAAACACGATAAGCATCCCAAGACGTAAAAGCGGGACCCATTTCAACAGCCGGCCTGCTTGAAAGTGATCTGCCAACACAGGAGAGAGGAGCCCAGCTAATAGCTGGCATAGTGTTCTTATTAGCGGAAATAAAGCCGCATACGCAACAGATTGTGTATCTTGATAGATCACAAATGTGATCGTCATGACAAATAGAATATCACTTAGCATGAGAAGGCTTTTACTGCCTGTATAACACCAAAACTGATTTCCCATATCCAACCGGCTCCTTTCCAAAAACAAGTTCAGTATAGCATGGTGAAGAAGGACCCACATGCTTTTCATTGAAAAATACATCTTAAGGATGAGAGGATTGTGATAAGCTAAATGAAAGACATCATAAGGAAAGGGGTTCAAATCAATGAAAGTACTGCCAGCACATGAATTCTTGAATCAGCACGGCATCCCATATGAGATCAAAACATTTTCTTCCGAAACAGAGAAGGGAGCCGCAAATGTAGCAGCAGCCCTTGGTTTTCGTGAAAGACAAATGATTAAGACATTGATTTTTGAAACAGGGGAAGGGGAGCAGCTGCTTGTGATGGTTGGCGCAGACCAGCATATTAAGTCAGGGAAACTAAAGAAAGCGGCTGGCTCCCGCAATATTAAAATGGCATCACCAGAGAAGGTTCTAGAAGTGACAGGCTACCGAATTGGTTCAATACCGCCGTTTTGCTGGCAGCCAGAAGGTTTCCGCACCATCATCGAAGCTTCGCTATTAGAGGAAGAAATATTAGGCGTTGGAGCAGGTGAATGGGGAAATGAAATACTGATCACACCAGAACAATTAGTGAAAGCCTCAAAGGCTGTACCGTATGACATCGTGCAGCCAGCAGAATAGAAAAAAGTGCCTGTTTCTCATACAGGCACTTTTTTAATTTGCAGCCGGCTCCTTAAATGGACCGATACCCTTCATTTGCAGGAAGGCATCCACGGTTCTATTTTCTTCAAGGTCATTCGTCCGTTTACAGATCACAACAGGTCTGACGATTTCTATGCCTTCGATATATACTCGCCCAATCTCTTTCCGCTTGAGACTGCCCTGAACCGCATCACGGGGAACAAGCGTGATTCCATAGCCAGCTTTGATCATTTGAATCGCTTCATGAACACCGCTGAATTGTAAATCAACAGTCGGCTTTTTAATTCCTTTCGAGGTGAACAGGGAAAAGAGCTTATCTCTAGTGGAACTGCCTTCTTCACGCATCAAAAAAGGCTCCAGGCTCAGGCGCTCTAGCGGAACGGTTTTTCCGTTCAACGGATGGTCTGCTGGCACAATAAAATCATAGTTTAAATTCGTCAAATGAGAGGTAACGATCTCCTCATGATGCAAATCTTCAATTACAGCGATGGCGACATCTGATTTGTATTGAAGCAGGCTCTCTATCACTTGAGCGGAGTTTCCGCTTTTTAATTCAATTTCTGTCTGTGGAGCTGACGTTTTAAATGCAGCCAGCCAATCAGGCAGTAAAAAGTTGAGTGGTACGTAGGTAGAAGCGATGCGGAGGCGCCCCTTCTTCCCGTTTTGTAATAGCGTGATCTGATATTCTACTTCCTTTTCAGCCTCAAACACTTGCCGGGCATAAGGTTGCAGCATTTTTCCCATTTCTGTGAGTGCAATGCCTCGGCCGTTTCGTTTAAAAAGGCGAAATCCGATCTCTCGTTCAATGCTTCTAAGCTGAGCCGTCACAGCTGGCTGTGTTAAAGATAGTGCATCTGCAGTTTGTGTGACGCTTTTTGTCTCTGCGACCTTTGCAAAAATCCGAAGGGCGTGTAAATTCAACTTTGCACCACCTATCAATTATTTTGATAAAACAATCAAAAACATTCATTAGATTTATTATAAGGCATCCCTTATCGTAAAGGTAGCGAAGGGGGAAGAAAAAATGGATCGTCGTCAAAAGCAAGTTGTGTCAATATCGCTCATCACAGCATTTGCACTTATTGGGGATTCAATGCTCTATATTGTTCTCCCGGTCTATTGGAAAGAGATTGGTTTATCATCCATTTGGGAGGTCGGGTTACTGCTGTCCATTAACCGATTCATTCGTATCCCGCTAGCACCTGTCGTATGGTGGCTCTATCGATATATCCCAATGAAGACAGGCGTATTGATCGCGATTTTGATCGCGTCAGTGACCACGATATTATATGGGATGAGCGGCTTTTGGCTGCTATTGATCTGCCGCTGCGCATGGGGGCTTGCTTGGACATTACTCCGTATGAGCGGGATGAGGGTTTTGGCTGAAATGGACGAAGGCACACAAGGACATTTGACGGGGCTTTATAATGGGCTTTACCGGCTCGGCAGTTTATTTGGCATGTTATGTGGCGGAATCTTTGCCAGCTTGATCGGCTTCCAGTCCATGACGCTAGTCTTTGGTTTACTCACATTGATGGGGTGCATTTTTTATGTATCGTTGGATGAAATTGAAAAGAGAGAAGGCATGCAGGTGTATCAGGGCATCAAACAGAAGTGGTTTACACGAGATGTGGTTAAAGTACTGATAACAGGCATGCTGATCGCACTGATCATCCAAGGTTTATTCGCATCCACGCTGAGTCATGTCATTGAAGCAAAGATCGACCAAAATCAATTGACTCTGTTTGGCTTTGTCATCGGAGCTTCGGCATTAAGCGGTGTGATTCAAGCAATCAGGTGGGGATGGGAACCCTTTGTCGCACCGAGAACGGGTAAATGGTTTGATCGGCTTGTGATGAAGGAACGAATGCTATGCTGGATGTTTCTTTCATTTGGAGGGCTCAGTTTTCTTGGGGTCATGCTGAAGGTAAGCGGCTGGTTCCTATTGATGCTGCTTTTGCTTCAGCTGCTGGCAACGATTGTCACAACCTTCACCGATACACTTGCCTTTCAAAAAGCCTCTGCTCAAACAGATAAGAACCGCTTTCTCGCCAGCTATTCTTTTGTTCAAGATATGGGGGCTGCTTTAGGACCTTTGTGTGGGTATACATTGATTCAGTTTTTCGGAACAAACAGCGTTTTTTGGCTGATGCTCGTCATAAGCTTCATGCTTGTCAGCATGTGGGTAAAAGGCGGGCAGCATGTTTCTTCTAGTGCAGCGTAAAAAAATAAAGCGCTATATAAAAAACTGCCTCATGCAGCTGATCGCAGGAGGCAGTCATATTCTCTTATTCTAAGTCTGAATCGTAGGCTTTTTGCGTGAGCTGGCTGACAACCTCTTTTAACCCATTTGGTTTATGGAATTCAACAGGTGTGCTTCCTTTTTCAAAGACGATTTGGTCTGCTTCAACGAGCACGACATATCGATTGTTGACCTTTGCAATATGGATCGAGTGGCCAAAGTCGGCTAAAAGTCCTTTGATTTCTGTTTCACCTAGACGCATTTTCATTGTGATGTCAGGAGTTTGTTCCACAATGTGAGAAGCTGCTAGTGTGACCTGTTCTGTATCGAGTGTTTCTCTAATTTCTCGCTTTTCACTCGCTTCCCATATTTCAAGATCCTCTTCGAACTGCTTTAATTCTTCACTTTCATCCTGTAATGTTTCAAATACTTGTTCCTGCACCATGTTCATGACCTGGGATTTCATGATTTCAGGCATAGATTCTCCGTATTCGACGAATTTCAGAAAGTCCTCAAAATAACGAGCGTGTGAGGATTGGTGAATTTTCACTTCAGCTTCCTCTGTCATGCCCTCTTCTGGCATAAACGGGTATTGAATCGATTTCATATTTTTTGTCGTAATCGCCATTTCTACTTTTTTGATCAAGGTAGATGTATCAGCGATAGAAGCGACTTTCTGTTCAAAATCGCATTTCATAATAAAGACAAAGGAGTCATCGAAGTACTTTTTAGGAACGGCAGACGCAACTAAAAAAACGCCGCCTCTGACAGCACTTGTATCTAAATATGTGCGAACAAACTGTTCACTGCATTCATTAAATACTTCTTTTGTATCGGCAAACCTCGTCTGATGAAATAAATTGTAGTTTGGATTTGAATCGAGTTCATGACCGGGTTCGACAATGAATCGGCCAATTTTGGTTGGTACTTGTTCAGATTTAGGGTGTCTGTCCACTTTTCGTTTGACGATTTTTTTTAGCTCACCATCTAAAAAGTCCTTCAGCTCACTTTGTTCAAATTCCTCTTGATCTAATGTTTGATAATGCTTAAACCGTTTATTTGCTTGTTCATCTTTGCCTTCGATTTCTACGACAAAGAATGATAGAAAACGTATCGTAAAATCCATTGATTGGTCACCACTTTTTCTTCTTCGGATATGTTGAGTATAGAAAAAGGAGTGAAAATCGTCAACGAATGGAGAAATATCGTGTCATTATTTCCCGAGAAATGTTTAGTGAAAAACACTTGATAATAATTATCATTCTTGATAGAATGATAAAAGAAAAGAAGGAACCTGCCAGTTCCTTCATCTCAGAAAAACCACTTATTTTGTTTCAAATGTTTCGCAATCAGTTTCAGCATTGCGAGTCACATCAGTCATTGTGTTTTTACCAATTTTAATGGTAGAAGCCGTACAGCTGTTATCAGCCCAAAAACGGCAAGAGTTCACTTCACAAAGTACGTTTTGTGCCATGGGAATTCACCTCCGTGATTCATATTGAGAATGAAGCAAGCTGCCACTTGAATTCATTTCATCTAGTAGTCTCTTTATAAAAAGAGGCTGTTTGTGCTGTTGATGCACATGTTTATCATACCATCTACCCTGATAATATACAATTTAAACTTTGAAAGAGCGAGAATACAAATCTCGCTCTTTTTTATTTGTAAAAATAGTTAAATGCTAGGTGGCACCCTCTCTCATTTCGACATATGAATAGAGTAGATTCAAAACCTGATGTCGGACAAAGTATGAGGGTACATGTACTGATTTTCCGCATAAAGATAAGGTTTTCAATCAAAAATTTTCATAGAGAGATGAGGGGAGAAGATGAAAGCAGTCATTCTCTGCGGAGGAAAGGGAACGAGAATGAGTGAGGTCACACAAGCGCTTCCTAAACCACTTGCTATGATCGGAGATCGGCCTATTCTATGGCATATTATGAAAATCTATCAGTATTACGGAGTAGATGAGTTTATCTTATTGCTTGGATATAAAGGAGAGAAGATCAAAGAGTATTTCCTGAACTATGACTGGCGGCATCACAGCATGAAGCTGGATATGGCGACAGGGGACATGAAGCTCTTAGGAAAGTCAGAGAACTGGAAAATCACCTTTTTAGATACGGGTGAGAATACGATGACAGGCGGACGGTTAAAGCAGGCACAGGACTACATTGGGGATGAGACATTCATGATGACGTATGGTGATGGACTTGCCAATATTAATATGTTTCATCTGCTGAAGCGTCATCAGGAGCTTGGGGCAGCTGCGACTGTCACAGGAATTGAAAAGAAGTCACAGTATGGGACGTTGAAGGTATATAACGGGATGGCACAATCCTTCTCTGAGAAGACAGACAGTATCGGGATGATCAATGGAGGATTTTTTGTGTTGTCTCCAAAGGTATTTGACTATTTGACTGACGATGACCAATGTGTGTTTGAAGCGGAGCCTCTTCAAAATTTGGCGAATGATGGAGAGCTTGCGGTTTATGAGCATCACGGATTTTGGACAGCGATCGATACGTACAAGAACCTGAAGGAAATCAATGGCATGTGGACAAATGGAAAACAACCATGGAAGGTTTGGTGACGGCATGAGCGGTTTTTGGAATGGGAAAAATGTATTTGTGACTGGATGTACAGGACTATTGGGAAGCTATCTCGTCAAGGAATTGATTGATCAAGGGGCAAACGTAACTGGACTTGTGCGTGATCAGGTGCCAAGGTCGAATTTATATCAAGGCAGTCAATTTGAAAAGATGAATGTGGTGCAAGGTGCACTAGAGGATATGCAAACGATTGAACGTGCGTTAGGAGAATATGAAATTGATACTGTCTTCCATTTGGCGGCGCAGGCCATTGTTGGGGTTGCAAATAGACACCCTGTTTCTACATTTGAAGCGAATATTTTAGGGACATGGAATGTGCTGGAGGCTTGCAGAAGACAGCCGCTGATCAAACGAGTCATCGTGGCATCAAGTGATAAAGCATACGGCGATCAGGAGCAGCTTCCATACGATGAAGACATGCCGCTAAATGGGAAACATCCGTACGACGTATCAAAGAGCTGTGCAGATTTAATTTCTCACACGTATTACAACACATATGGTCTTCCAGTTTGTATTACACGCTGCGGCAATTTATACGGAGGCGGGGATTTAAATTTCAACAGAATCATTCCGCAAACCATCCAGCTTGTGCTGGAAGGAGAAGCGCCTGAAATTAGAAGTGATGGGACTTTTATTCGTGATTATTTCTACATTGAAGATGCGGTTAAAGCTTATTTGCTGCTAGCTGAGAAGATGGAGGAAAAAGGGCTCGCCGGAGAAGCATTTAACTTTAGTAATGAAATTCAGCTGACGGTGCTTGAGCTCGTGGATAAGATTTTAAAGGCAATGGGCAGTGAACTGAAGCCTCGTATTTTAAACCAAGGAACGCATGAGATTAAGCATCAATATTTGTCGGCAGAAAAGGCGAGAAAGCTGCTTGATTGGAAGCCTGACTACTCCATTGATGAAGGGTTAGAGAAGACGATTGAATGGTACCGCGAATTCTTTCAAAAATAGAGGTGTAAGTAGATGAACAGCATATATTGTACGGTTCTATCAAGTGGAAGACTTTATCAAGCCGTTGCGTTTTTCTTATCATTGAAGCAAGTAGAAGATGATGCTGTCATCAAGACGTTATGTATGGATGATGCTGCATTTGATCTGCTTCAACAAATGAATTTTCCTCATGTCGATCTCGTTCATGTACGGGAGCTCGAAACCCCGGAGCTGCTGGAGAAAAAAGAGGAACGGGATGCCTCTGAATATTGCTGGACGTTAAAGCCGATGTGGATTGAGTGGTTATTTGAACAGGAGCAGGCAGAGGGCGTAACCTATCTTGATGCGGATTTGTTCTTTTATGAGAGCCCGCAAGTGATTTTTCAACATCAGCCGGAAGCCTCTGTTTTACTTTCGAGAGGGGATATTGTAATTCCGAGCTTCGATCCTGAGGAAGTGAAGATGCTTCAGAAGCTTTTAGGCCGCTATAACTCAGGCTTCCTGCATTTTAAAGGAGATGAAGCTGGCCGGAAATGCCTTAGTTGGTGGAAGGAAGAATGCTTGAAGGAATGCAAAAATGCGCCCGGCGAAGGAAAGTTTGGCGATCAAGGATATCTCGATCATATGCCGAAGCTGTTTGAAAAAGTGGAAGATATTCAAACAAAAGGCGTGAATATTGGTCATTGGAACTATGGGCAGCATTCTTATCGGGAAGAAAATGGACGGATTTTGCTGGATGATGGGCATCCGCTCATTTGCTATCATTTCAGCGGCTTTCGCATCGTGAGCAAGGATGAGATGCAGCAAATCCATGAGAAGGGAAGAGATGATCTGCCGTTTTTCCAAGAAGCCTATCGAAACGTGCTGCGCCATGTGATTGAATCTGTTGAGCAGATCGATCCGCTGTTTAACGGCTATGCCAAATTGGAGGAGGATGGCGCATGAATGAAAAGCCAAAGGTAAGCGTCATTATTCCGAGCTATAACGCTAAGGAGCGTTTAGAAGGAAGTCTTTTTTCCTTAACGCTTCAGGATACGGATATTCCGTTTGAGGTCATTGTCGCCGATAATGGGTCAACGGACGGCACGATGGAAATGCTGGAGAACATTGAGGTGAATTTCCCATTTAAAAAAGTACGTATTCCTGTGAATCAAGGGATTGCCAAGGGTCGCAATCATGCCATTCGCGAGGCGGAGGGAGACCTGCTGATATTCCATGACAGCGATATGCTGGCAGAGCCGCAATTTATTCAAAAGCATGCGGAGGCACATGCTGATCAAGAGGACCTTGTCATTTGTGGTGTATGCTGGAAGCGGATTTATCGTTATTTTTACGAAGCATTTGATAAGGATCATATCAAGCGATTGAAAAAACAAGGCTTGTATGAGCGGAAAATGAAAGATAAAACGCCTCTTTTATCCATGCAAGAAGTGGAGAATGGTGCATTTCTAGAGAAAAGCTTTGATTTGCAGTCTGAGTTTATTGATATTCTCAAAGACATTTTGCGCACGTACAATTATGATTTAGGCTCTTATGAGCTGCCGTGGCGATTTTTTATTACGAATAACTCCTCTGTCAAACGCAAGCATGTCATCGCGCTCGGAATGTTTGATGAACATATCGTTCGGTACGGGTTTGAAGATTATGATTTAGGCATTCGTCTGCATCAGCTTGGTCTCTCCTTTGAATTGCGAGAGGATATCATGAGCGTGCATCAGGAACATCCAAGTAATTTAACTTCATTTGATGACATCAAATATAACATTTTGTATATGTGTGAGAAGTACAACAATATTGATGCCATAGATGTCCATCTGGCTTTCTCTGGTCCGTTTTCACACACCGTCACAAATGACATTGTAAAAGAGGCCCGGCAGCTGCGTGAAAATCCAGTATTCGATGGTCTGCTCTCTTATTTTTTAGAGCTGCTGCATTTGATTACAGAGCGGAATGTGGGCGTCAAACGCGATAATAAAGATCAGCTAACCGCTAGACATGTCCCTTTGAAAAAGCTGTCAGAGGCAGCGCAGCTTGCACGGCACGAATATGGCTGCACAGTGCTTGTAGAAGCCATTCAAGGGCTGACGAAAGAGCTATTACGCGTTGATTTGTTTCAAGTGGATGTGCTGTAGATGGCGTCTTATCATTTTACAACCATTGTGTCGAATACCCATGTTTTTAAGCTTTTGGCGCTCATTCATTCGCTTGAACAAACCGCTCATTCATTTAAGCTGTCGGTTTTATGTGCAGACCCTTTGGCTTACAAGGTGTTAAGTGAATTTCCTCATCCGCACGTTCAATATGAACAGCTTGAAGATATTGAAGATGCCAAGCTGCGAAAGGCAAAGGGTGATCGGACGTTCCATGAGTATTGCTGGACGTTAAAGCCAGCTTTTCTGCTCAAAATCCTTGAATCCTCAGAAGCAGATTATCTCGCCCATTTAGATACGGATTTGTATTTTTATCATGATCCAGAGGCGATTTTTGCTGAGAATCCCCTTGCTCATTTATTTTTGACGGATCATATGAATTCTGAGCGGTTCTATCATTTTTATGAGTTGTCTGGCCGCTTTAATACTGGATTTGTCGGCTGCCGCAACACAGACGTTGCCAAACAGGCGGTCACACAATGGAAGGAAAACTGTCTTGCACACTGTACAGTCGAAATGGATACAAAAAATAAGACGTATGGAGATCAGCGGTATGTTGAAAGATGGATCGATGATTTTGAAAGGGTCCATGTCGTGACCTCTAAAGGAGCCAATGCCGCGATTTGGAATATTGAAAACTACAAGCTTTCCGTTGTAAAAGGGGATATGTATCTCGACGAATGTCCACTCTTGTTCTATCATTTTTCTGCCTTTACGATCATTGATGAGAACACCTTTAATCTGAATTGGTATTATTATATGACAGAACAAAATTTAGTGGATCATCTCTATATTCCGTATGCTGATTTAATTCATCAAAAAATTAAACAGGTGCAAAAGGTCTTTCCAGAATTTCAGCAAGGGTTTATTGCAAAGAAGCACGTTCCTGATACGCATTTTTATGAGATATGAAAAAACCGCTCAATCACTGAGCGGTTTTTTCCTTTTTATGATTCATTCCATTTGGAGATGGTTTGATCACTAGGTAGTAAGAAGGCCAGGATGCCTAATATCGGTAAAAAAGCGACTCCGATCATGGTAGGCGTTAAACCGAAGGCATCAATGAATGAGCCTAGAGCGACCGATCCGATTGCACCCATACCAAACGCAAGCCCAACCGTTAAACCAGACATTGTGCCAATTTTCCCGGGAAATAGTTCTTGAGCATAAACGACTGTGACAGAGAAGCTTGACGTCAGAATAACCCCAATTAATCCAAGTAAAACATAAGCAAAAACGGGTCCTGCAAATGGCAGCAGCAAGGCAAGTGGAAAGGATGCCAATAAGGAAATTAAAATGACGGTTTTCTTGCCGAAGCGGTCTGCAAGCGGCCCGCCTAAAAATGTCCCAATTGCACCTAGAATGAGAAATAAGAAAATATAAGTCTGTGATTCTTTAATCGTCAATCCATATTGTTCAATCGCATAAAACGCATAGAAATTCGATATCGCATTTCCATACCAAGAGCGGGCAAAGATGAGAAAGACGATAATGCCAAGTGCTGTAAGTGCTGACTTGCGGTGAATATCGGATCTTGCAGCTTTTGCTGGAGCTTTTTTCGCTTGAGCTCGAATGGTTTGAAGTCTTCCTGCGTACCATCTTGAAATATAAAGAAGGAAACCGACAGCCATCATTCCAACAATCGTAAACCAAGCCACGCCTGACTGACCGAGAGGGACGAGCATTAATGCAGCGATCAGCGGAGCAAAGGCTTGACCTGTATTTCCGCCTACTTGATAGATGGACTGTGCAAGTCCTCGTCTTGGACCAGCTGCCATATTGGCAACACGAGAGCCTTCTGGATGGAAAATGGCAGAGCCGAGTCCGATAAAGACAACGCAAAGCAATATGGTGGCAAAGGAAGGCGCAAATGCAAGCCCGAATATACCGACAGCACTAGAAAATAAAGCAATCGGGAGTGCATAAGGCATCGGCCTTTTATCTGTGTACCACCCAATAGCGGGCTGCATCACAGAGGAGACCATATTTAATGTAAAGGCAATCAGCCCTAATTGTGTAAAGGTCAGCCCCATTGAGCGTTCTAAAATAGGGAACATCGCAGGAATAACGGCTTGCAAAGTGTCATTGAGCATATGACAAATGCCAATAATCAATAAAATGGGATAAACCGTTGATCCAGTGACAGAATGTTGAGGTTTATCCTTTGTACGAGCAGCAATAGCCAATGAGACTTCCTCCTTTCATTCAACTGTTTTCAATTTTGCATTCTTCTCATTTTATTCATAAGGTGAACTATAAAACAATAGCAAATTGTCATGATTTAGAAAAAAGAGACACAAGTGCTTGTGTCTCTAAACGGTTACTTATAAAAAGATGCGATGACAGGCTTCATTTTTTGAATGACGAGTCCACTACCGCCGCGGTTTTTTACATCTTCAATCATACCGACGAGGACGTAATCTTCTTTTTTAGGATTAAATGCAAGTAAAAATCCATTTTCAGAACCGTCTGTTGCTCCTTGCTTGCTCTTCAGTTCTGCCGTTCCTGTTTTAGCGGCGATATCAGCTCCTTCAATTTGTAAGGAGTGAGCTGTACCGTTTGGACTCGTCACGACCTGAGTGAGCGCGTCTTTTACTGTATTTGCCGAGTCTTCTTTGATGATTTGTTTTGATGATGCTGTTTTCTCATCTTGAACGACTCGAGGGTAGACAAGCTTGCCTCCAGTTGCAAATGGAGAATAGGCATGTACTTGTTCAATTGGTGACATGAGTAATTCACCTTGACCGTATGCTGAGTCAGCAAGTAAGATGTCCGATTGAATGCCGTCGTTCGATACTTGTGCTGGTTTCATTGTAAATGGCATATGCAAATCTTCGCCAAATCCAAATGTCTTCACTTTTTTCTCATAGGTATCTTTGCCAATTTCCAGTGCTTCTTGTCCGAAGTAAATATTATCTGAGTACACGAGGGCATCAACCATATTTACGTTTTCTTTATCGTGAACCCGTGTAATTCGATAATTGCCCCAAGATTGATCCTTTTGCCATTTCAGTCCATGGATGGTGCGTACTTTATTAGGCTTTGTGACACCTGTTTCCAGCCCAATGGCTGCTGTAATGGTTTTGAATGTAGACCCTGGTGCATACCGGCTCGCATACCGGGCTTGGAATGGGAGATCTGGGTTTTCACTGTATGCCTGATATTGCTTAGGTGTAATCCCGTTTGTCATGAGATTGACATCATAGGAAGGAGAGCTGACAAGCGCTAATAGATCCCCTGATGATGGATTCATGATGGTAACGGCCCCTTTTTCACCTTTCAGCTGTTTATAGGCTTTTTTCTGTAAAGAGGCATCAATGGTCAGCTTCACTGTTTTTCCATCTTGTCGATCTGACTTTTGCAATGTTTCTTCAATGCCTGTTTCATCATGGACGATCAAAATGCTTCCGCCATCTTGTCCGCGTAAATTTTTGTCAAATGCGAATTCAAGGCCGGTTTTGCCGATGATTTGATCTGCTTTTAATGCCGGATTTCTTTTGATATCATCTGCATTTGCTTTCCCGACATAGCCGGTGAGATGGGCGGCGGCTTCGTTATAAGGATAGTAACGCATTTCCTTTGATTGATAGGTGACGCCTTTTATATCCTTTGGAATCGGCTTCTGTTCTAACATTGATTTGAGCGGGACAAATGTGTCGTCTGTGACCCATGCTTGTTTTAGCTGATTGTCGATTAGTTCTTCATCTATATCAAATGCCTTGCTGATTTTTTTGATATTGCGTTCTTTTTCTTCCCCTGTGCCAAGCTTTCCTGGGATGATGCCAAGTGCGCTTCCACCAGTTGTTTCTGCTAGGGTACGTCCTTTTCGGTCGACGATATTTCCGCGGACAGCAGGATCTGATTTGACTTTGATGGTATCTCCCTTCTCCATTTGCGGGAAGATGAGATTTGGCTTCCAGTCGACTTTCCATTTGTCATCTTCTTCTGAGAGAACGCCCTTGTAAGAAAGCTTGTGCAGCTTGCCAAATGACGTTTTCATTGTTACATCATAGGAAAATTGATACCCATTTCCTTTGTCCTGTTTTTCGACGTTAAGCTTTGATATGTTCAGATCATGAGCACCAATTCCGTTGAAGATATTGTCGTATTTTTCGGCTAGTTGTTTTTTTGAGAAGTCATTGGCTTTCAAAGACGCACTTGTCACCTCATCAGCCAGCTTTGTAAAGTCTTTCTTCTCCAATTGTTTTGTAAAGGATTGAGCCGCTTTTAAAGCTTCTTTTTCTTTTGAGAAAAGAGAATCTTTTAAGAAAAAGGAAGCAGCAGCAACTACGATGATACTAAGAATGGGGATGATGACTTTTTTCTGTTTCCAAATTGATTTTCGTTGATCTGTATACAATGAAAACACCTCAATTTTTGATTAGATCTTCTATATTTTACAGTGATTGCACATGATTTGTATAGTTTCTCCTATGAAAATAGACCAAGGCACGATGTCATGGTTTTGGGAAAGGGATGAAAATGATAGCTGTTTCTATGTAAGATATCTTCATTTTTTCTTATGATTTAAAGGATTTCTTAAGAGATCATCGAATGTGGAAAATAGAAAAATATACAAGCGCTTTCAATAGGGGGGAATTGTTATCGTTTATAAAAAGGTGAATGTGATTGGACTTGTTCTTGGACCGGCACTCTTCTTGCTTATTCTTTTTCTCATACCTGAAAATGAATTGACCTATGCTGCGAGGGTAGTCTTGGGCATTACCGCTTGGACGGCTACATGGTGGGTGACAGAAGCACTGCCCATCCCTGCAACATCTTTATTGCCCATCATCCTACTGCCGACACTTGGCGGGCTTTCGATGGAACAGACATCAAGAGCTTATGGAGATCCGATCGTTTTTATGTACATGGGAGGATTTATGATCGCAATTGCCATTGAAAAATGGAATCTGCATAGAAGAATGGCCTTACACATTTTAAGGGTGATTGGCACACGAAGTGACCGCATTATATTAGGAGTCATGATCGCGACTGCTTTTTTATCTATGTGGATTTCAAATGCAGCGACAGCCCTGATGATGCTCCCGGTGGCACTGGCTGTGATTAAAGAGGTCAAGGCTAATGATATCTTAGCTGGTCCATCTCTTGAGCGATTCAGTAAAAGCATTTTATTGTCGGTTGCGTATTCAGCGTCAATTGGTGGTCTGGCAACACTTGTCGGATCTGTGCCAAATGCTGTGTTTGCTGCGATGTCAAAAAATCTATTAGATCGGGAAATTATGTTTTTTGAATGGTTTTTGTTTGGATTTCCTGTTGCGATGATTCTGCTCATTCTCTTATTTCTGTATTTGACCAAGGTACAGTTCAAGGTAGAGCACACAGGTGAAATGAGTGTAACGTTCATACGAGAGGGATTAGAGAATTTAGGGAAAATGAAACAAGAGGAGAAATGGGTGTTTGCTGTTTTTCTCATGACGGCGTTTTTGTGGATTTTTAAACTCTTTTTGTTTGGAGGAGCCGCCGTATCCGATACATCCATCGCCATTTTTGGTGCCATGCTATTATTTCTCATTCCAGCAACAAACGGTGAGAGAATATTAGAATGGCAGGATATGAAACAGCTGCCGTGGGGGCTGTTGCTTTTGTTTGGAGGTGGGCTTTCGCTCGCTACGGGCTTTGCAGAAACCAATTTAACAGGGTGGATCGGGGAAAATCTACAGCATTTAAATGGCCTTTCTTATCTCATACTATTGATCATTTTAACGGGAGCGATTTTGTTTATGACGGAGATTATGTCAAATACAGCTGTTGCCAATATGATCATTCCGATTACGGTAGGGCTTGGGCTTGCGATTGGTATCGAGCCCTATGGGTTAATGGCTGCGGCTGCTTTGGCTTCTTCTTGTGCGTTTATGCTGCCGATTTCCACACCGCCAAATGCCGCTGTTTTTAGTGCAGACGTGCTGAAAATATCAGATATGGTCAAGGCGGGCTTTTGGTTAAATATCATGAGTATTGTGGTGATTGTCCTTGCGGTGTATTTCTGGCTCCCGGTTGTGCTTAAAAGTTGAGCGGGTTACGAAGGTGGCTTTGATCGAATCGAGACCGTTGGTGTTTTTGTTTCTTTTGGCTTTGGTTGTGGTGTTGATTTTTTGATGTGAGTGTCCTTTGGCGTGTAATAGGTTGCCCCAATATTGAGTCTACCTTGAAGCTGGTCAATGGAAAGCTCACCAAACTCCAAATGGTAATCAATTTTGTCCACATGCAGGGATTCAATATGAATGTGTGTATCCTCTGAGACAGGGGAAGCTGGTGCAGACATTTTTTGCTCGAGAGCGGTGAGCCTTTTTTCCAGCTCGCTGACAGAGGAGGATGGACTGGATTCAGTTTTTTTAAAGAGTGATAGAATGAAATGTTTCAAGTAGACCACAACCTTTTCTTCTGCCTTGATCTAGTCTATGGAAAAGCTGTGAGATATATACTTATAGAGATGACAAGAAAGGGGAGAAGCACATGCTGCCTACTCATATACACATTGCCCATATGAAAACGAACTCGATGGGCACAGGATCGTCCATGACGTTTGGTTCGACGTTTGTTTGTAATCATTGCAGTACGATTAAAAGAAACAATGGCTTTGGGGAACAGAATGCTGATGGCGTGATCACGATCCTGCCGATTGAATCGATTGATGATCGTGATCAAATCGACGCCGTGAGTATCAATATTCGTCATCTATGATAATAGCAGTCGCTTTTCCTTCATCTTTTTGCAGCCTGATATAAAGCACACCGTCTTTAAAGGCTGCATTCATTTGGCCAAGAATCATTTCTGGGAGCCGAATTTTCTTTTCAAACGGACCATACTTCCCCTGCTTTTGGCGAAAATCCTGCTCATTAAAAAAGGAAAAACGCTGTCCTTTCACAACCAAATATTCGCCATATGATAACACTTGTACATCTTCCTTTCGGTAGCCAGGCAAATAAATTAAGTACTGAATTTCTGTCGCGGTTTCCACCATGTCGATTGGTGGGAACGACGCATCTGGGCCGCGCTGATCCTGCTGCGTGAACGTAAATGGAGATGGACCATTTGCCATAAAAGGAGATCTTTGCTCATCATCGAAGATCATTTTCCAAAAATCGTCCCCATGCATTTGCTGGGCAATATCCATCCACTGCTTCATTTTTTCGAAGTCCATGTAAAGACCTCCTGTTAACATACTTGATGGGTGCTTGCATATACCTATAAAAAGGAGGTTTATCTGTGGTTCAACCAACTCCGTATATCAATATTAATATTTTCATGTTAAAAATTAATTCCTTTGAAAATGCGTCGGCGGTGAATGTCGGACAAAATTTGTTAGCAGAGTGGCAAAACTCAGATAAAAAAAATCAGGGGTACGGACAAAATTTTGGAGATGCCAGCGGTTTTGTCGGGACAAAAAGCCATGTAGATGATCGAGATCAAGTGGACTCACCTGCCTCTTTTTCACCAACTGCTAAACCCATTCAAAGGAAGTGACGTGTGATGTTATTCTCACCCTCAGTCGTCAATGTCGGTGCTTTTAAAATCAATGCAATGGATCGGGGTGCATCACTGACGCTAGGTCCTTATCAGCAGATCGATTATTTTCTCTCGATGAAAATGAACCAAGGATTTGGAGAGGACAATGGAGATTGTTCACCGCTTGTCATTCCGATTTCAAGCGTGTTAGATCCAGATATGGTGGACTCAAATTCAGCCAAAAACAGCGTGATTTAAGCAAAAAAAGAGACCGGGAAACCCCGTGTCTCTTTTCTAATGTGTTTCATTCAGATGACTTTTTCGTCTTGCATAGGTGAAATAAACAACGACACCAATGGCCACCCAGATCAGGAAGGCTCTCCATGTCTCCCATTTCAGTGTAGCAGCCAATATCATACAAATGACCGCACTAATAATGGGAAGGTAAGGTACAAAGGGTACTTTAAAAGCTGTGTTCATATTCGGATGTTTTTTCCGTAGGACGATCACAGCGATAGAGATCACCGTAAAGGCTGCAAGTGTACCGATGCTGACTAAATTCGCTAGCGTAGATAAGTTGACGAATCCAACGATACATGCCGCAACAGCACCTGTGAGCCAAGTGTTAGCAACCGGTGTTTTCGATTTTGGATGAACGTTTGAAAAGATTTTCGGCATGAGTCCATCTCGGCTCATGGCAAAGGTTAAGCGAACTTGAGCATAAACAAGTGCAATTAACACTGTCGTAATCCCAATAATAGCACCTGCGGATATAATGCCCGCCACACTATTCAGGCCAACGACTTGAAGAGCAAATGCGACAGGGTCACTGACATTCAGCTTCGTATAGTGAACCATGCCTGTTAAGACGAATGAAACACCGATGTATAAAATCGTACAAACACCGAGCGCACCGATGATTCCGATTGGCATCGCCTTTTGAGGATTTTTGACTTCTTCAGACGCATTAGCGATTGCATCAAATCCAAGGTAAGCAAAAAAGACAGTCGCCGCTCCAGCAATCACGCCGTGGAAGCCCATCGGCATAAAAGGTGTCCAGTTTTCAGGTTTGACGTAAGCAAAGCCTGAAATGATAAAGAGAAGGACAATGGCAATTTTAATCAGCACAATGATGTTATTCAGCTTCGTGCTTTCTTTGACGCCTCTTGAGACGATAAAGGTGATAAGCAAAATAATGAGTGCGCCTGGAAGGTTAAAGACGGCCCCATCAGCGGCTCCAGGTGCAGCTGATAAAGCCTTCGGTATGTGCAGACCGAATCCACTGAGCAGTGATTGGAAATAGGACGACCATCCGCTTGCTACAGCAGAGAGCGCAATGACATATTCAAGCATAAGATCCCAGCCCATTAAGAAGGCGAGAAATTCCCCAAGTGTAGCATAGGAATACGTATAGACGCTTCCTGATACAGGAATGGATGAGGAGAATTCAGCGTAGCAAAAAGCAGCAAGGGCGCATGCGATCGCAGCTAAAATAAAAGATATAATAATCGCGGGTCCCGCATCCTTTGCCGCAGCAACCCCCGTAATCACAAAGATACCAGTCCCGACCACGCAGCCAATGCCAAGCAAGATTAAATCAAACGTATTTAACGATCGGCTGAGCCGCTTCGTTTGACTTTCAAGCATGAGCTGGTCGAGAGACTTTTTTCGAAATAAAGAACTCATGTTGACCTCCTAATGGATAAATCTTTTCGTAAGACGAGTGTTAGTATATGCTGAAATGACAATTTAGTCAATTGGTTGAAGAACGCTTTAAACCACTAAAGTATTAAACGCCACAATCGAATTTTTGCTAAAAAAGAGACATCCGCCAAGAGATGGAAGGCGGATGTGGTGATAGATAGTTTAGTTTATGTCTGTTCAGCAAATATTTTTTCATTATACAGCACACTTGGATGAGTTGGGTGATGGGCGGCGGAGGCAAGATGATGTGTTTTGGCTTTCTCCAAATCGCCGAGCTGATAATAACAATAGCAAAGCTGAAGGTGAGGATACCACGTTTTATAATGTGTGAGTGTGAAGGCTGCTTCGTTTTCAGGAGCCTTCAGCGCCTGCTCATACCAAAAGATTGCTGCCTGATGTTTATTTTGAATTTTTAGATGATCCCCGATTCGGCAGCAAAATTCTGGCCGAGGCTGATCATATAAGAAAGAACGTAATAATGAGGATAAAGCCGCTTCCTCGAAACCTACCGCATAATAGCAGTCGGCTAAATATTGGCATGTGCGAATTTCATCCTCAATCCAGCACTGTTTTGTCGCTAAAAACTCATGATAAAAACGAATTGCTCTGACATGCTGCCTGTTATCTCTTAATTCATTGGCAAAATAAAAGAGATCACGGGGCGTCATGTCCTCTCCCCTTGCCAGCATGTCTTCATAAATTCGCAGGTTGCGCCCTGGTTCACCAGCGGTTGTTTTCTTACGCTTTTGATGTGTGACGGCTATATCGGCTGGTAAGATGTTTCCATACACCTGAAGAAACTCATGAACGGCCCCGTACCACTGAAAGTTCAAGGCACGCTTCACAAGGCGATTTCTTCTATATTTAAAATTCACCTGACCGTCTTCATCGAATCCTACATGATAAAACATCGAGACAGCATCCACAGAAGGATCGAGTGTCTCTTTGAGCTGAAGAAATTTTTGACGGTCTTCTTCAAGCAGAACATCATCTGCATCAAGCCATAAAATATACTCTTTCGTTGCACGTGAGAAAGCGAAATTGCGGGCTTTGGCAAAATGCTGAACCCATTCAAAATCAAGTACCTTGGCTGAAAAAGAGTGAGCAATCTCTTTCGTACGATCTGTTGAGCCTGTATCAACGATGATCATCTCATCGACAATGTCTTGGACAGAGGAAAGGCAGTCCGCTAACACCTCCTCTTCATTTTTCACGATCATACATAAGCTAATGGTTACCATCTTTAGATCACCTCTTCATAGTGTATCGAGCAGCAAAAGGAAACATTCTTTTCAGCTGCGGGTTTTTTAAAACTAGTTTTCTGTAACTGGCTGATTTAAAATAAAGGAAGAATCTATGTAAGGGCTGATAAAAATGAGTTTATTGAATGTTGAAGGATTATATAAAACCTATGGCGAGAAAACGCTGTTTGATCATATTTCTTTTCATATAGAACCAAAGGAACGCATCGGATTGATTGGACCAAACGGAACAGGAAAGTCAACGCTCCTAAAGGTCATTGCAGGACTTGAATCGTTTGAGGAAGGTGACATCACGAAGGCAGGGACACTTGATATCGAATTTCTTGAGCAGGACCCCGAAATGGACGGGGATGAAACGATTCTCGATTACATTTTTTCTGGAACAGCACCCATAATTCAAACGATGAAGGCATATGAACAGGCACTCGCCGATTTAGAGCATGATCCGCAAAATGAGGCAAAACAAGAGGCGCTCATGCGCATGCAAAATCGAATGGATCAGGAAGACGCATGGGATGCGAACCTATCAGCAAAAACGATTTTGACAAAGCTTGGCGTCAAAGATGTGAGCCGCTTTGTTCATGCTTTATCAGGCGGACAGAAAAAGCGTGTCGCGATTGCTAAAAATTTAATTCAGCCCGCAGGATTGCTGATTTTAGATGAGCCAACCAACCACCTCGATAATGCAACGATTGAATGGCTCGAAGGATATTTGAGTCAATACAGCGGTGCTGTCATTCTGGTGACGCATGATCGTTATTTCCTCAACCGGGTGGCCAATCGGATTTACGAATTGAATCAAGGACAACTCTATACGTATAAAGGAAATTATGAAGTCTTTTTAGAAAAAAGAGCGGAACGAGAAGCCGAAGCTCAGGTAAAAGAAACGAAGCGTCAAAACTTGCTCAGACGCGAGCTTGCATGGCTGAGAAGAGGGGCAAAAGCAAGAACGACGAAGCAGAAAGCACGTATCGGCAGAGCCGAAGAGCTGATGGATCAAAAAGGGCCTGATGCGAAGGGAGAGCTGGATTTCGCCATCGGTTCCCATCGCCTAGGAAAACAAGTCATAGAGGCAGAAGACTTGTCGATTTCATTTGCTGGCCAGAACCTTGTGGAGCGGTTTACAGACTTAGTCGTGCCGGGCGACCGGATTGGATTTATCGGACCGAATGGAGTCGGAAAAACGACGCTTCTCAACTGCCTTGCGGGTAAAATTGAACCGACTTCAGGACAATTGACAATTGGACAAACCGTTCGTATTGGCTATTACACGCAGGATCACAAGGAAATGGATGAAGAGCTGACGATCATTGAATACATCAAGGAAACAGCTGAGATCGTTAAGACATCTGATGGCGCCATAGTGACAGCAGAGCAAATGCTGGAACGGTTCCTATTCCCAAGATCCATGCAGCGGACGTTTATTCGCAAACTGTCAGGGGGAGAACGCCGCAGACTGTATTTACTGAAAGTCTTAATGGAAGAACCGAATGTTCTCTTTCTAGATGAGCCGACGAACGATCTTGATACGGAGACACTTAGCATTTTAGAGGATTATTTAGAACAGTTTCCTGGCGTTGTCATGACCGTATCGCATGATCGGTATTTCTTAGACCGAGTGGTTCACCGTCTGCTTGTCTTTGAAGGAAATGGCCGCGTTTCACACTACCAAGGTGCTTACAGCGATTACATGGAGCAAGAAAAAGAAGCGAAGCGCACAGAGACAAAGCCTGCTGAGAAACAAGTAGATGCGGCGCCTAAAAAGAAAAAAAAACTTTCTTACAAAGACCAGCTTGAATGGGATGGAATTGAAGAACGGATTCAGGCATTAGAGGAAAAACATCAGCAGCTTGAAGCAAGCATTGCAGAAGCAGGCAGTGATTTTGGGAAAATTCAAGAACTGATGGACGAACAAAAAGCCGTTGCTGAAGAACTAGAACAAGCAATGGACCGCTGGACAGAACTGTCGATCATGATTGAGGAATTAGAGGGTTAATCCTAATAAAATGATTGAAATAAAAAAACCTGCAGAACATTTTGCAGGTTTTTTTTATTTTCATCAAAACACGAGAGAATCAAGAACCCAAACATTTACGTTTACGTTAAGGTTATGAAGGTGTATAATAAATCATGAATTGATGAGCAGGAGGCACTGGCAATGGAATGGATGAAAATTGATCAAGTGGCGAAAAGAAGCGGACTGACCAAACGGACGATTCGTTTCTATGAAGAGATTGGTTTATTATCAGCACCAAAGCGGACAGAGGGCGGTGTCAGGCTGTACTCAGAGGACGACATGGAAGAACTAGAAAAAGTAATGCAGGCAAAAGAGGTACTCGGCTTTTCTTTACAAGAGCTTCAATCGTTTATGGAAATAGGGAAGCAGTTAGAGCTGAATAAAGAAGGCTATTTGCTGTCGCTTGATCCGAAGGAACGATTAGAAAAACTGTTAGATATTGAGGCGCAGCTGACTGTGCAGCATCAATTGATTACAAAAAAGCTTGAAACGATTCAATCCTTTAAAAAGGATCTTGAAACGATGAAAGATAGAGCGGCTCATGCGATTGAGCAATTACAAAAATAAACACCTCAGTGTGTTTATTTTATTTTGTGAACATATGAAGGAAAGGTTCTGATGGAATGAAGGAAGAAGAAGTGTTAAAACAGCGTACAAGTCTGCTTAGGCAGCCGAAGGCCGTCTGGGCTGTTGCCTTTGCATGTGTGATTTCATTTATGGGGATAGGACTTGTGGACCCGATTTTGCCTGCCATTGCATCACAATTAGATGCATCTCCAAGTCAGGTCTCTCTTTTGTTTACGAGCTACTTACTTGTGACTGGTTTTGTGATGTTTTTTACCGGCTTTATCTCTAGTCGGATTGGTGCGAAATGGACGTTATTAATCGGACTTATTTTTATTATTGTCTTTTCTGCTTTAGGGGGTACCTCTTCAACGATTAATGAATTAATCGGCTTTAGAGGGGGATGGGGCATTGGGAATGCCTTATTCATTTCAACGGCTCTCTCTGTCATTGTCGGCGTGTCTGTTGGAGGAAGTGCGAAGGCCATTATTTTATACGAGGCTGCACTAGGTCTTGGGATTTCGATTGGACCGCTGCTTGGCGGAGAGCTTGGGACGATCTCTTGGCGCGGTCCATTCTTTGGCGTTGCGGTGTTAATGCTTGTTGCTCTTTTAGCCATTACGTTTATGCTTCCACCGATGCAAAAACCTCAGAAAAAGGTGAAATTATTCGAGGCTGTCGGGGCGTTAAAATATAAAGGACTTTTAACGATGGCTTCTGCCGCTTTCTTATACAATTTTGGTTTCTTTGTGCTTTTAGCGTATTCGCCATTTGTGCTTCATCTGGATGAGCATGGTCTTGGTTATGTCTTTTTTGGATGGGGACTATTTTTAGCTGTGACTTCCGTCTTTTCAGCGCCGGTCATTCATCGCAAGCTTGGAACATTGACTTCTCTTGTGGTTCTGTTTGCTTCGTTTGCTGTGATTTTATTCGGTATTGGAATCTGGACTTCACATGTTGTAGTCGTCATCTGCGGTATTGTCATTGCTGGGGGTATTCTTGGTATGATCAATACTGTGCTCACGACCGCAGTGATGGGATCAGCACCGGTTGAGCGTTCCATTGCTTCATCCTCTTACAGTGCCGTGCGGTTTATTGGGGGCGCGATTGCTCCTTGGATTGCCGGCGTACTTGCTGAAGCTTTTACTGCAAGCACCCCTTACTATGTTGGGGCGGCTGTCGTTCTGTTAGGCATGATCATCCTGCTAATTGGCCGGAAACATCTCATCAATATTCAAGCAGGTCATTAAATAGAAAAAGCCTTATATCTGCATGAGATATAAGGCTTTTTTGTGATTATAATACTTTGGTCGTCCAAGATTCGCAATTCCAAGTTTCAGTGGCTACATCTTGATAAAATTCAGGTTCGTGAGAGATCAATAAGACACTCCCTTTGTATTCTTTTAATGCACGTTTTAGTTCTTCTTTCGCATCGACATCCAAGTGATTGGTCGGCTCATCGAGAACAAGGAGGTTGGTTTCTTCATTGATCAGCTTACAAAGACGGACCTTTGCTTTTTCTCCACCGCTTAAAACAGACACGCGGCTTTCAATATGTTTTGTCGTTAATCCGCATTTAGCAAGAGCAGCTCTCACTTCATATTGCGTGTAAGAAGGGAAGGTGCCCCATACTTCTTCAATACAGGTGTTGCTGTTTTGCTCTTTTACTTCTTGCTCAAAGTAGCCAATATGAAGGAATTCTCCGCGTTCCACCTCACCAGAAATTGGTGAGATTTCTCCAAGGAGACTTCGCAGCAATGTCGTTTTTCCGATGCCGTTAGCGCCGTATAACGCAATTTTTTGCCCGCGTTCCATCTTCAGATTTAAAGGACGAGAGAGCGGTTCATCATAACCAATGACCAAATCTTTTGTTTCAAAAATCAATTTTCCAGAAGTCCGTGCCGCCTTAAAATTGAATTCAGGCTTTGGCTTTTCTGCTGCGAGTTCAATCATATCCATCTTATCTAGTTTCTTTTGACGGGACATCGCCATATTTCTTGTGCTGACACGTGCTTTGTTTCTTGCCACAAAATCCTTTAATTCAGCCACTTCCTGCTGCTGCCTTTTATAAGCTGCTTCAAGCTGCTGCTTTTTGACTTCGTACACTTGTTTAAATTGATCATAATCACCAACATAGCGTGTGAGCTCTTGATTTTCAACATGATAAATCAAGTTAATGACGCTGTTTAAAAACGGAATATCATGTGAAATGAGGATAAACGCATTTTCATATTCCTGTAAATAGCGCTTCAGCCACTCAATATGCTGCTCATCTAAATAGTTGGTCGGCTCATCGAGAAGGAGAATTTCTGGCTTCTCTAACAGCAATTTCGCAAGCAATACTTTTGTACGCTGTCCGCCGCTCAGCTCCGTCACATCACGGTCCAGCCCAAGATCTGTTAACCCAAGACCTCTCGCAATTTCTTCGACCTTGGAATCAATGATATAGAAATCATTGTTTGTGAGCGCATCTTGAATAACGCCCACTTCCTCTAACAGCTTTTCCAGCTCATCAGGATCGGCTTCACCCATTTTGCCGTAAATGTCATTCATCGCTGCTTCCATTGAAAATAAATAGTGGAAAGCATCCTGAAGCACTTCGCGGATCGTTCTGCCCTTTTCTAGCACAGTGTGCTGATCCAGGTAGCCGACACGGACATTTTTTGCCCATTCAACTTTTCCTGCATCTGGCTCCAGCTTGCCAGTAATAATATTCATAAACGTTGACTTTCCTTCACCGTTGGCGCCAATTAAGCCGACATGCTCGCCTTTTAATAAACGGAAGGAGACTTCGTGGAAAATGGCTCTGTCGCCAAAGCCATGGCTTAAATCTTTAACAGATAATATCATTTTTTACACCTCAAATAGATTCAAAACGGCTAGTGCCTCTCATGATTATATCGAACTGTCCGGCTTGATAAAAGCATCAAAAGAAAAATTGCGTTTCAAAGCTGATTTTGAGATACTAAAGGATAGATTGAATGAGGATAAAGGAGATCGACATGATAGAAAATTGGGCATTTTTGAAAGAAGCAAAGCCATTTATTCAAGAGAACTTCCAAGCGGCTGGCTTCGAAAAACCAACAGCTATACAAGAAAAAACAGCAGAATGGATTACGGAGAAGCGTGATGTGATCGCAGAATCGCCTACGGGAACGGGGAAGACACTGGCGTATGTGTTGCCTCTTTTAAATAAAATCGATGTGAATATCAAGCACCCGCAAGTCTTAATCTTGGCACCATCAAGAGAGCTTGTGATGCAAATTTTTGATGTTGTGCAAGAGTTCAAACAAGGATCAGACATCAAAGCGGTCTCCTTGATTGGTGGAGCGAACATCAAAAAGCAGCAGGAAAAACTAAAAAAACACCCGAACATCGTCGTAGCGACACCAGGCCGCGTCCAAGAATTAATCAAAATCAAGAAACTGAAAATGCACGAAGTCAAAACAATCGTGCTAGATGAAGCAGATCAGCTTCTTGTGCCAGAGCATATGAAAACGATCCAAGCGATCATTAAATCCACACTAAAAGAAAGACAAATCCTTTGTTTTTCTGCGACCTTAAAAGACGAAACGGTTCAACTGATTAAAGAAATGACGTCTGAACCAGAAGTATTGAAAATTGCTAGAAGTGCG
This sequence comes from Bacillus sp. SIMBA_005, assembly GCF_046535585.1. Lineage (NCBI taxonomy): Bacteria > Bacillati > Bacillota > Bacilli > Caryophanales > Bacillaceae > Bacillus > Bacillus sp. SIMBA_005. Next base: position 188,934 of record NZ_JAWRWI010000006.1, read on the forward strand.
GAAGAAGCGCAGAAAGTAGGACACTATTATCTGTTATGTGACCAGCGTGACAAAGTAAAACTACTGCAAAAGCTATCACGGCTTGAGGACATGCATGCGCTCGTCTTTGTGCGTGATATTACGAATCTAAGCATTTATGCAGAGAAATTAGCGTATCACCATGTCGACCTCGGTGTTCTTCATAGTGAAGCGAAAAAAGCAGAGCGAGCTATCATCTTAAAGGAATTTGAACAGCGTGAATTCCCGCTTCTTCTTGCAACAGATATCGCAGCAAGAGGGATCGATATTGACGATCTGCCTTACGTGATCCATGCCGACCTGCCAAACGAAGAAGGCTATATCCACCGTTCAGGCAGAACCGGCCGCGCAGGAAAAGAAGGAGCTGTTATCAGCCTAGTCACACCTCAAGAGCATTCAATGCTTAAAAAAATGGCGAAAAAGCTAAATCTTTCGCTTCAGGAAATTGTTTATAAGCAAGGTCAGCTGCACCTTGCGCCCAAGCAAGCATAAAAAAAGGACCCCCACATGGAGGGTCCTTTCTTTTTATGAAATTTTGACAAGCTGTTTTCCGACATTTTCCCCTTTGAATAGTCCGAGGAATGCATCAGGAATGTTGTCAAAGCCTTCAATGATTGTTTCTTTATAAGTCAGTTTATCTTCTTTTACCCATTGTGCGAGATCTCTTGCTGCTTCTTCAAAACGATCTGAATAGTTGGCAACAATGAAGCCTTGCATCAATGCGCTTGTTTTAATGAGTTTTGTTTGCACACGCGGTCCAATGTCCTCGCTTGCGCTAATGTTATAAGACGAAATCGCACCGCACACTGGAATACGTGCGAAGCGGTTCAAATGATTCATCACGGCATCAGATATTTCGCCGCCTACATTGTCAAAATACACATCGACGCCGTTAGGGCACGCCTTTGCAATAGCATCATCTAAGTCTTTTGTTGTTTTATAATTAATTGTTTCATCAAAGCCCAGCTCTTTTAAATAAGCCAGCTTATCATCAGATCCCGCAATCCCAACGACGTGAGCGCCTTTGATCTTAGCAATTTGTCCCACAACGGAACCAACGGCACCTGCGGCTCCAGAAATGACGACGGTCTCGCCTTCTTTTGGCTGGCCAATTGCAAGAAGACCGAAATAAGCGGTTTGCCCTGGCATGCCTAAAATGCCTAAATAATAGGACAATGGCGCGATAGATGGATCAATTTTAGTGAGAGATTCAGCTTTGGCCGTGGAATATTCTTGCCAGCCAAGGAATCCGAGAACAAAATCACCTTTTTCAAATTGAGGCGATTTAGACTCGACAACTTCTCCGACAACACCGCCCTGAATCACTTCATTTAGCTTGAATGGAGGTGTATAGGATTTTGTATCCTGCATTCGTCCTCTCATATAAGGATCTACAGAAACGTATTTCGTTTGAATCAAAACTTCACCATCTTGCGGCACAGGTATATCGACTGTTTCAAAATGAAAAACATCTTTTGTAGGTAATCCTTGTGGACGTTTGGCTAATTGAATTTGCTTTTGCTGACTCATGTCAAATCCTCCCTTTCACTTGCAGCCTAGATTTACATTAACATGATGCTTCTTTTCATTCAAAACATACGGTCTATTTCAAACACATACAAAAAAGCAGCCGCCATCTCATAGATGAGGACTACTTTTTTGAAAGTCAACAGAGAGGAGCGGCGGTAGACAGCCAAACAGCTGATATACGTCCGCATCACGTTCTTTTAACAAATATTCGTTCGCATTTTGCATGGAGGCTTTCATCATATCGCGCGTCACAAAAGGAAAAAGGATATTCAAGTATGAGGACAACAGGTCTTGTGGATCTTGTTCAATTGACTCGATATCTCCAATGTTAATAATGATGGAAAAGAGATAATCAATGGAGATGCGAAAGTGCTGTTCAGCAAACAATGTAAGCGGCTCTGCTTTTGCTTCTTCAGGATTCCACTTTTGAAAAAGCTGTTTCACCAAATCACTGACAACCCAAGCATTAAACTGCTGCTCCGCTGAAAAGTAATACATCAGCTCTACCTCATTTCTAGCCTCCAGTACAAGAATTGTACAACAAAACAGCAGGGATGAACACAATATTTCAGAAAATTTAGTCATTTTTACAGGATTTTTGTCAAAAATAAGTCAATAGGCATGGTTAGTACTCAATGTAAAATGGATGTGCTCAAGGAAGGTTTAATGATAAAAGTGACGGGTAAAAGATTCGTAAGACGCTAAAGGAGGAATATAAAATGAAACCTGTTGTAAGAGAGTATTCAAATGATGAAACACTTCAAAGAGATGTAGAGCAATTAAAATCACTCGGTGTTGCAAGAGAGGACATTTATGTTCTGTCCCATGACGATGATCGTACAGAGCGTATTGCTGGGAATGCAGATGCCAATACGATAGGTCCAAGAGAAGTTGGACTGAAACATGCTGTTGGGAACATCTTTAGTAAAAAGGGTGATGAGCTCCGAAATAAAATCCATGAAATTGGTTTCTCTAAAGAAGAAGCTGAGAAATTTGAAGAACATTTAGATGAAGGAAAAGTCCTTCTGTTTGTGACAGACCATGAAAAAGTGAAAACTTGGGCATAAACGCCAACTGAGAAAAAGCCTCTTACTTTTGTAAGGGGCTTTTTTTCATGCCATCATCTTTGAAGGAGAGGTTGCATCTTTTTTACTATATTTAGAAAAAATAGCAGATTGGAATAAACAGTAAAACATCTAATTGAAAATGCAGATATACCAAAGAAAAAGATAGGAAATGAGAAAAGAATAGTAAAAATTTCACAAAAAACCATTCGGGAAATAATCATTGTATCTTTCGATTTTGTTTCAAAATGTAATAAAAATCTTGTGTAATTTAGTAGATAAATTTCTTAGTTCTATTGGTTTATGTTGTATTTTTGTGTAGAAATAAGTGTTTTGAGGTCAAAAAACCACGAAAAATACCTGTATTTTCAATTAGAAAATTCATTTTAATGTTTAGGAAATAATTTGTTGACAAAATAATCTAAAAACAATATATTTGGCTTATTCCAGTCATTATGGAAGTAGTTGTTAAAATTCTGAAGGGTTTATTCAAGGCTAATTCTAGTGAAAGGTGGTGTCATAAAACCAAGGTATAAGTGCTTTTAAGAGAAAAAGCTTACTCGGAATATGTCTACTAACACATAAGAAAACGGTCTTTTACTTGAAGAAAATATGGCAGCCGATCTAAACAGTAGATTGACCTTTCTACTATGATCACTTTGCAAGAGATATAGAAAAGACGTTATGTTTTTGTACAGAGGAGAAAGCGGTTTCAAAAAAGGTTGTGAGTTGATCGAACGGTGAAGGAGGTGAACTCATATGAAAAAAAGAGAAAACAAGCTGATGCGCTTCAGCTTTCAAATGGCTGCATATGAGGATGCATGCTGAAAAAGAAGAGTGAACATGTGGGATGCTTCTCTTCTTTTTCAGAAAACAGATTTCCTAAAAAATCCATCTTTTATTTTAACATAAGGTTTTTGGCTTGGAAATGACCTTTGCCCGAAAAGTCGATTTTAAATAGAAGGAGGTCCTGTGATGAAAAAGGCTTTATACCATGAAGACAGTGGGTTGTATCTAGAAAAAATGCGTATGGCATTTCAAGAACATTATGAGAAAAGAACAGATATGTGGTCTACTGATCCATCCTTAACAGATGCAGCCGTGATGTCATTAAAAGCTTGGCGTTCAAGGGAAAAAAATGCACTTGCTTCTGTGCTCGATATCGGATGCGGGAACGGCCGGGCACTTGAACATTTAAGCGGACTTTCCGAATATGTCGGCATCGACCTGTATGAGCATGAGGAGTGGGGAGGGTTACAGAAAAGAGAAACGGTCCCTGTCTATTTTTTTCATCAAGATTTTATGTCCTGGTCGATGGATCAGGGACGGGAAAAGCAGTTTGATTTAATTTTAGATCATGGCTGCTTTCATCACCAGCACCCTGATGATCATGAGCGTTATTTAAAACAGGTGTCCTCTTTGCTTCAAGAAGGCGGAGTCTTCTCACTTGTTGTATGGGGAGAAGAGTGGAGAACAGGGTTAATCGGAGAAGATGGCCGTTTCCACTTTTCATTTTCAGACTCTCAGCTTGGAGAAAGAATTTGTTCATCAGGTCTGGAGCTTGTATCGATTACACCATTAAAAGCAAAAGCCGGCATAAGCCAGCACCATGTCATTGCCGTCAAAATCTAGTACAAAGGTGAACACTCAGACGTAGCAGAGGTGTTCATTCTAAGAAAGAGCCTGCGCGCATCATGTAAGAGAAAGGCGTGATGAACCCAAAATTCTGCTCCTTTGTACTGGAAAAGACCTAGATTGAACTATCGCTAGAATAGGTGGAATCAAGGTCTGAACGATGAGAGGAAACGCATATCCATGTTCTTTTAAGCCATGAGTGCGGACACATATTCACCACCATCACTGCGCTTCCTGAGTCGATTTGGGTGCAGCGATGAATAGGGGGGAGACAAATGAATAAGTTTGTAGATGAATTACAATCAATGATTCATCATTTTACCTTTCAAGAAAAAAACTATTTGCTCGTGGGGCCAGTGAACCTGCCAATCTCCATTCAACATGAAGAAGTGTCATTTAAGTGGTATGCCTTCGCACCTGTTGAAGGGGAGACAAAACCAACGATCGAATCTATTGTCCAAATGAGTACCGCGCAGCAAACCTTTTCCTCTTGTCTCTTATTTGGCGACTTTGAAAATGAAATGCCGCCGCTTGTGCGAATTCATAGTGTCTGCCAAACAGGGGATGTGTTTGGGTCACTGAAATGTGACTGCGGTCCACAGCTTGCGTTATCGCTGAAAAAAATCACCGATTACGGAAAAGGCATGCTTGTCTATATGGCCAATCAAGAAGGGCGGTCAATTGGGCTGATGGCGAAAGCATTGACGTATAAATTACAGGAAATGCAGCTGGATACGTTTGAAGCCAACCGCCTGATTGGATGCGGCGATGATGACCGGCATTACGAAGAGGCAGCGGCTGTTCTACACTATTTAAACAAAGGGAAACCAATGCATCTCCTAACGAACAATCCAGATAAAGTCGATTCCATTGCTGCCTACGGTCTTCCTGTTTTGCGGTTTGATCATACGGTCGAAGCCTCTCTCTATAATGAAGCCTATTTAAAAGCAAAAGCAGCCTCAGGGCATATGGTCGATGAGAAAAAATTAATTAATCAGTAGATGAGTTTACTTTAAAGAAGGCGGGAGAAAAGTGTGAAACCTGAAATCAATTGGATTCAAATCCCAAGCGGCTATGCAACAATCGGAAGTAATGAAGAAGATATGAAAAAGGCATCAGAATTCTGGAAGGACAAGCTTCTCAATCCAACTTACGGCCGTGAGAAAAAATTTCAAAAATGGCTGTACAAAGAATTTCCATCCTATCAGCCGTATATCAATGAATTTTTCATTTCAGATACGGTCGTCACCAATGAATGGTATCAAAGCTATTGTGATGAAACAGGCCAGTCGTACCCTGAGAGCTTAACGAATCAAGAACTTGGCGGCGGGAAAGATCATCCGGCTTGGGGCATGGAGATCGAGGAAGCCTTCTCATTCTGCCAGTGGCTAAGCGGGAAACTCGGGATAGACGTGTCGATTCCTACGGAAGAAGAATGGGAATATGCTGCCCGGGGTAATACGAGAAATCAATATCCTTGGGGAGATGAGTTTGACCCTTCTTACTGTAATACGTACGAATCAAATATTGAAAAAACGACACCTGTCCGCCATTACGAAAAGGGAAGATCCTTATTCGGACTTTATGATATGGGGGGCAACGTCGAGGAATGGGTCAACAGCAAATATCATGTGTACGAAGGTGGCATTGAGGTTGTAGATGATTTAACGGAAACGCTTGGCAGTGATTACTACATTTTAAAAGGCGGCTCCTTTGCAAGAGGCGGAGATTTATGCAGAGTTGCCAGAAGACATGGGAAGCATCCAGACCCTGTTTTTCGATTTACTGGCTTTCGTGTAATGACTCGTCAAAAACAACATATAAAGGTGGGAGTGTAAAATTATGCATAGAGGACCAATTACATCTGTTTTATCAACTCAGCAGGACCAAATTGTTTACACTGGCGGCTATGACCGCTGTATTTATCAGTGGAACCGGGCGACAGGAGAAGGAACGTTTATTGGAAGTCATGAGCATATCATTAACTCTTTATCTCTTTCTGAAAACGGAAAGTACTTAGCCAGTGCTTCGTCAGACTACACCATTCAATTGTATGATACAGGCACACATACTCGAATTCGCACCTTGTTTGGTCATGCGGATGATGTAGAAGCCGTTGCTTTTGCGAAGCAGGATACCTTGCTTGTCTCGGTGTCCAGAGATAGAAGATGCTTAGTCTGGGATATCGAAACAGGAGCCATTCTAAGAGAATTTCATGGACATAGCAAAGATGTATTAGCTGTATGGATACATGGCGATAAAGCTTATACAACAGGTGATGACGGCTACGTTCTTGTATGGCTGTATGATACAGGAGAAATTGTAGGGGAAATCGGTCCGTTTGATTATGAGCTGGACACAATAAGCGGCAGCAATCAAAAAGAAGTGTTCGCACTTGGCAGAGACGATGGCACCGTCATTATTTATGATGCGGTGACGTTACAGGAGAAAAAAATCATTAAAGCTCATTTACAGGGAGTCAAGCGGGTGAACTTTTCTCCAAGCGGCAATTACTTGCTGACAGCAGGCTATGACCATTTAATTAAGCTGTGGAATTACGAAACAGGGGATTTAGTCGATACGCTGCTGCCTCATAAATATCAGTGGGAGCGCTCGCTTGTCTGGACGGAAGATGAGAAATCTATCCTAGGAGCCAGCTTTGGAAAAACGTATTGTGAATGGTCTATTGAAAAGGGGGAAGTTGTATCAGATGAGGTCGAAATGGCGACACCATCTATTAATGATATTGCACTGACTGAGGCAGGAGATATTATCACAGCATCAGATGACGGAAAATTCAGAAAGAATGGGATTGAAATCACTAAATCGACAGGCGTTTTAACAAATGGAGTGGCTGTCGCTAGAGATGGAAGCTATTATGCGTGGGGAGATCATGCAAGTCAGGTGCATATTGTTCATGAATCATTACAGCAAATGGTTTCGTTTGATCTCAATACAGGACCGGTCAACAGTGTGTATTTCCACGAGGAGGACAGGCAATTTTATATTGGAACTTACGGCGGTTATGTACATGTCATTTCGACAGAGCATTTAAAGGAAGTTGGCCGTTCCAAAGCACATGATTGTGCTGTGAAAGCATTAAAAGTAGAAGGGGATCATATCATCACAGCTGCGGTAGAAGGCACCATCTGTCTTTTAGATAAGAAGAGCTTGTCTTTAAAAGCCAAATATATCGGGGCGACAGAGCTGTTAAATGACGTATTCATTGATAGCAAAAGAGACCGTATTGCCATTGTCAGCCGTGACAAGAATGTGAGATTGTTTGATTTGCATACAGGAAGAATTTTAGACCAGCATAATGAACACCAGTATTCGATTAAATCGGTCTCTGTCACAGACTCTGGCTATATTGTGAGCGGAGATTATTGGGGCTATATCGTAGTGTGGAATCCAGAGCTAGGGGTCAATACCGGCCCGATTAGAATTGCTAAGAATGGGATAAGTGCCATTAGACAATTAGGCAATGATGTATACGCAAGCTCGTATGATGGTGGGATTTATCATATTCGAGAAGATGGCACGTATACCGAAGTACTGCGCTTATTTGAACAATTTCCAAAAGAAGTAATCTCTCATTAAGAAAAAGAATGTAAGCGGGGGATTCTCATGATAAGTGTTTGCAAGGAACATATGAAAAAAGGCCTAACTGTACTCAATTGTCCGCATGTGCTCCTCATTAATAAATATGAATGTCGCAAATGCTGTTTTTGTAAACAACGAGCATCATATAAACTTTTTTATTCCTTGCCTTACTATGATCGTTCTGAAAAGAAACGGATGGAAAAAATATGAGAATAGAACTCCTTCATTTCCTGAAGGAGTTCTTTCCCTTGAAAGAGAAGAAAGGAGACTCACATGAAAGACGATGTGTTTTATATGAAACTGGCGATTGCCAACGCCAAAGCAATGAAAGGGCAAACCTCCCCAAACCCGCTTGTCGGTGCCGTCATTGTACAGCAAGGTGAAATTGTTGGAATGGGTGCTCATATGAAGGCGGGCGAACCTCATGCTGAAATCCATGCACTGCAAATGGCAGGAGAAAAGGCAAAGGGAGCTCATCTGTATGTCACGCTCGAACCTTGTTCACATCATGGGAAGACGGGTCCTTGCACAGAAGCGATTATCAAAAGTGGTGTGAAACGAGTAGTCATTGCGACCCAAGACCCGAATCCGCTTGTAGCAGGCAAGGGAATGACCATGTTGAAACAAGCCGGGATCGAAGTAGAAGAAGGAATATGTAAACAGGAGGCAGAGCGCTTAAACGTGCCTTTTTTTCATTTCATTCAATCAAACCTTCCTTATGTCATATTAAAATCAGCGATTTCAATAGATGGGAAAATTGCAACGGCTGATCAAGAAAGCAAATGGATCACTGGAACAGAAGCGAGAACAGAAGTGCAGCAATTGCGCCAAGAAGCAGATGCTGTGATAACTGGTGTCGAAACGATTATTCAAGATGATGCGGGTCTTATTGTGAAAGATTCAATCATGACCCAGCCCATTCGTGTCATTTTAGATTCCACATTAAGGATTCCGCTTCATGCGAAATGTTTAACAGATCGTATGGCGGAAACCATTATTTGCACCTCGCATATGTATGATCAGAAAAAGTATGAACAGCTTATAGACAAAGGGCATCAAATTTATGTCACAAGCGGAGAGCGGCGGACGGATATTCACGAAGTGTTACGCATGCTGAAGGAACGTTCTGTCATGTCAGTTCTTGTTGAAGCAGGAGGGAATGTGAGTGCTTCCTTTTTAGAAGCATCACTTGTCAATGAAGCTGTCATTTATATGGCACCTTTATTAATCGGAGGCAAGAGTGCGCCTACTTTTTTTGAAGGAGATGGGGTAAAAAAACTAAAAGAGGCGATTCGTCCAGCAGATGTTAAATATAGTATGGTAGGAAAAGATATCAAAATAACAATGAAATTTCAATAAATAGAAGACCTTGTGCATCGAGCGCGAGGTCTTTTCAATATTTTTAATAAAAATAAAAATGTACATACACCTTTCCAAGGAACGATGAATACGATGGATGGGGGTGATTCCATGAGAAGATGTAGACAATGCGGAAAGACATATCCAACTCATTCGACAGACCACTACCAAAAAGGAAGCTGGTATGATGCGTATAAGGATGATGGCTGGGAATGTGATAGTTGTAAGAAAGGAAGATCAGGTAAGCCAGGAAAATCAGTGAAAAATCCTTGCTGCGGAAAAGATCCTTGTGTTTGTGTGATTCAAGGTCCGCCAGGCGGGAGAGGAAGAAGAGGCCCAGCAGGTCCAGCAGGTCCGGCGGGTGCAGTAGGTCCAGCGGGTCCAGCAGGCCCGGCAGGAGCAACCGGAGCCACAGGAGCCACAGGAGCCACAGGCGTAGGTTTAACTGGTATTGTGGCATTTGATCCAGCGGTAGCACCTACGTATCCAGTAGGTCAAGTCGTGACATTCGATGGAAGTACGTATGTAGTGAATACAGCGTCGCCTACAGGTACGCCAGGTACATCACCAGATTATACATTGTTAGCAGCTGCTGGTGAAACTGGTGCCACAGGAGCCACGGGAGCAACAGGTACAGGTGCCACCGGAGCCACCGGAGCTACAGGAGATACAGGCGCCACCGGAGCAACAGGAGCCACGGGAGCAACGGGTACCGGAGCGACTGGTGCCACAGGAGATACAGGAGCAACCGGAGTTACAGGCGCCACCGGAGCAACAGGAGCCACGGGAGCAACGGGTACCGGAGTGACTGGTGCAACAGGAGATACAGGTGCCACAGGAGATACAGGCGCCACCGGAGTTACAGGCGCCACCGGAGCAACAGGAGCCACGGGAGCAACAGGTACCGGAGTGACTGGTGCAACAGGAGATACAGGTGCTACTGGAGTTACAGGAGCCACGGGAGCAACAGGTACCGGAGTGACTGGTGCCACAGGAGATACAGGTGCTACTGGAGTTACAGGCGCCACCGGAGCAACAGGAGCCACGGGAGCAACAGGTACCGGAGCGACTGGTGTCACAGGAGATACAGGTGCTACTGGAGTTACAGGCGCCACCGGAGCAACAGGCGCCACGGGAGCAACAGGTACCGGAGCCACAGGAGATACAGGTGCTACTGGAGTAACCGGAGCCACAGGAGATACAGGTGCCACCGGCGTCACAGGAGCGACCGGAGCCACAGGCGCCACAGGAGATACAGGTGCCACCGGCGTCACAGGAGCGACCGGAGCCACAGGAGATACAGGCGCTACCGGAGTTACAGGTGCCACAGGAGATACAGGTGCAACTGGCGCCACGGGAGCAACTGGGGTAACGGGTGATACAGGCGCTACCGGAGTTACCGGCGCCACCGGAGCAACTGGAGTAACGGGTGATACGGGAGCAACCGGCGTAGGGTTAACCGGCATTCTGGCATTTGACCCAGCAGCTGCTCCAACCTATCCAGTAGGTCAAGTCGTGACATTTGAAGGTGGAACCTATGTTGTGAATACAGCACCACCAACAGGTACACCAGATACGTCACCAGACTATACGTTATTGGCAGCCGCAGGTGTTACCGGCGCAACAGGAGATACAGGAGCAACCGGCGCGACCGGTGCAACAGGAGATGCAGGAGCAACCGGCGTCACAGGAGCGACCGGAGCAACAGGAGATACAGGAGCAACCGGCGCGACCGGTGCAACAGGAGATACAGGAGCAACCGGAGCGACCGGAGTAACAGGAGATACAGGAGCAACAGGAGTTACAGGAGTTACAGGAGCAACCGGAGTAACAGGAGATGCAGGTGCGACCGGAGTAACCGGAGCAACTGGAGCAACAGGAGTTACAGGAGCAACCGGAGTAACAGGAGATACAGGTGCGACCGGAGTAACCGGAGCAACAGGAGCCACCGGCGCCACAGGTCCAACAGGTGTGACAGGATCGAGTGCAATTATTCCATTTGCATCTGGTACGCCAGCTGTTGTAACCACAATCGCAGGCGGTCTCGTTGGAACATCTAGCTTGGTCGGATTCGGTAACTCAGCAACAGGTGTCAGTATTGTAGGCGGAATCATTGATTTAACCGGGGCAGCAGGAACATTACTAAACATGGCGTTTTCAGTGCCGAGAGATGGAACCATTACGTCATTTGCTGGCTATTTTAGTACGACAGCCGCGCTTTCTTTAGTTGGCACGAGTATTACTGTAACAGCTAGTCTGTTTGCTTCACCGACACCAGATAACAGTTTCACGCAAGTAGCGAGCGTCACATTGGCTCCAGCGTTAACCGGTATTTTAACGATAGGTGCTATTTCAAACGGCATTGCTACTGGTTTGAACGTACCAGTCACACCAGAAACAAGATTGCTCGTTGTCTTCTCTGCAACAGCTACAGGTCTATCATTAGTGAATACCGTAGCAGGCTATGCGAGTGCTGGTTTATCAATCACGTAATGAACACATTGGGATGACTCAATCATGAGTCGTCCTTTTTTGTATGGAATGAATTTTCTCTTAACTTAGTGAGAAAAAGTGATATGATTTTCTTAGAGTCTATTCGGGTGAATCTACTGAATTAGGGGTTGTGGCGGTGAGGATGGGCAAAAGGAAAGTCACTTTACAAACAAAAATTTTTGGGTTAATTATTGGTCTTTTACTTGTTGTTATTGCCTTATTGACCATTTGTTTTGGTTTTTTGCAGACATCAGAAAGGCAGAGCCAAGCTGAACAGCTGGCGGTGCAAACTGCTAGAACGATTTCATATATGCCGCCTATTAAAACATCAGTGGCTACAGGAGATTCCCAAAACGAAGAGCAGGCTGTACTTGAGCAAATGAAGGAGCAAGTAAGAGCGCATGCCATTTTTATCACCAATCAAAAAGGAAAGGTTCTTTTTCATACAAATCATGAGGATGTAGGGAAAACCATCAGTGTGTCGGAAGGAAGAAGTACCCTGCTATTTGGAGGAACCTCCATATCAACGGGTGATTCTGATGGTGAAACCGTTGTCAGAGGCAGTGCCCCAATTATGAAAGAAACAGGCAGTCATGAAGAAATTATTGGGACAGTCAGCGTCGAATTTTTAAAAAGAGATATCGACCAAGCGACAGCCCATCAACTATTCAAATTAAGTTATATTGCCCTTCTTGTTTTGCTGCCTGGGGTTTTTGGCGCCATTTTTTTAACAAGGAGTATTCGAAAAGATATATTAGGGCTTGAACCGCATGAAATTGCCTCATTATATCGAGAAAGAGAAGCGATGCTGCACGCGATTAAAGAGGGAATCATTGCATTTGACCGTAAAGGTGCAATTACAATGATGAATACGTCAGCTGAACAGATGCTGCGGGTCTCTTCAACGCTGCCTCTTCATATTGATCAAGTGTTGCCAAATGCCAATCTTCTATCCTATCTAAAGGTAGAGACGATTGAACCTAACATAGAATCAGTCGTCAATGATAAAACCTTTGTGTTAAATGTCAAAAAAGTGGTGCAGGACAATCGAGTATTTGGAGGAATTGTGAGCTTCAGGGAGAAGACCGAGCTGACGAAGCTCCTGGATACATTGACAGAGGTAAGCCAATATTCAGAAGACCTTAGAGCGCAAACACACGAATTTTCGAATAAGCTGTACGCTATTTTGGGCTTGCTTGAGTTACAGCAAGTGGATGAAGCCATTGACTTAATTAAAGAAGAATATACTCTTCAAAATCGCCAGCATGATTTACTCATGAAGCAAATTCGCTCTCCGAAGATACAAGCCATTTTACTTGGGAAGTTAGGAAAGGCATCTGAGAAAAAAGTTCATTTTCACATTGATGAAAATAGTTCATTGGAGCCGCTCCCAGTCCATATGAGTTTATCTCACTTTATCACCATCATTGGCAATCTCGTAGACAATGCGTTTGAGGCCGTATTGAATCAGGAGAAAAGAGACGTAAGCCTGTTCATCACAGATATTGGATTTGATATTATCATAGAGGTGTCTGATTCAGGAGATGGTGTCAATGAAGGAGCCATTTCACAACTTTTCACAAGAGGACATTCATCAAAGGGAGAAGGGCGAGGCTATGGACTTGCCAATGTCAAAGAAGTGCTGGAGGAACTTGGGGGCTGGATTGAAGTTGCGAACCAAAAAGAAGGCGGTGCCATCTTCACTGTTTACATACCGAAAGGCACAAAGGGGGAATAGGTTGTGATGAAGGTACTCATTGCGGAGGATGATTTTCGAATTGCTGCGATTCATGAATCTTATATACAAAAGGTACAAGGCTTTCAAGTTGCCGGAAAGGCAAAAAGTGCAAAGGATATGTGGGAGGCACTTCAAAAAGAACAGGTGGATCTTATTTTACTTGATGTGTATATGCCTGATGAGCTAGGCACGAACCTTTTGCCGCTTTTAAGAGAGCGCCATCCTGATGTGGATGTGATCATTATCACAGCTGCAACGGAAACGATGCTGCTAAGAGACGCGCTTCATTATGGAGTGGTTCATTATTTAATCAAACCGGTGACGGTCCAAAAATTCACTCAGGTTTTAACCGAATATAAAGAGAAGAAAGAGTTAATCAATTCAAAAGATGAAGTCAATCAAACGATGATTGATCTGTTTTTTGGTCAGATGCAGGAAGAATCGCAACAAAAGGATGACCGAGACTTGCCAACAGGTATTAATTCACTGACTTTGGACAAAGTGAAAACATTAATGGAGGAAGAGATTAGCGGAATTACAGCGGAAGAACTCGGAGAAAAAATGGGTGCATCACGTACAACAGCAAGACGATACGTAGAGTATCTTGTGACAACGGGAGAATGCCGGGCAGAGCTGGCATATGGAATCATTGGCAGACCAGAACGAAAATATTATCCTGCTAAAAAACAAGCGGAGTCATAAAAATGAAAAAAGGAATACTCCTTATCATCTTGGTCTGCCTTTGTACGACGCTCACCTTTAATGAAAAAACAGCAAGAGTTTCTTTCCTGGAGCACAGCCCGTTATACATTGTGGTATCAGGTGTACCCGACGGCGGATTTGACCAAACGGCCCAAGTGATGAAAACCGTGCTAGAACAAGAAAAACTGGTGAAGCAGCCTGTGAATATTCTTTATCAAAGAGGCGGAACGGTTGATAAAGGATGGACATATATGATGGAGCGAGATGCCAATTATATTAGTTTAAATTCAAGCCTATTATTAAGCCGTAATTTACTGGGTAGCAGTAACGTGACCATGAATGATGTCACCCCGCTCGCCATTCTTGCTGAAGAGTGGCAGGTCGTTGCAGTTCCTGTTGACTCTCCTTTCTCAAATGGGAAGGAGTTATTACATGCACTAAAGAAGAAACCGGATTCCTTAAAAATCGGGTTTGCCCCAGACTTTGGAAATGATGATCAAATCTCATTCGCACGGGCTGCCGAAATGGCAGGAATTGATCCATACCGCATTCAGTTTTTGAAATTTGACAGTGCAGATGATTTATTTCAAGCACTCATTGACCATGAAGTAGATGCGGCAACCACGACGATTACAGAGGTTCGTCATGATTATGAAAAGAAAAGACTGAAGCTTGTCGCGACCACAACGAATCAGCGCTTAGATGGATTCAAAGACGTTCCCACTTGGAAAGAGCAAGGGATTCCGCTTATCTTCTCTCATTGGCGTGGTGTGATGGGGCCAAAGCAAATGAATCAGCACGACATTCGAGAATGGGATCAGCTTCTTTATCAAATGACACAAACGAAGTCCTGGAAAAAGCAAATGAAGCAAAAAGGCTGGACAAGTCGTTATATGAACAACAAAGAGGCAAAGATCTTTATGGAAGATCAATTAAGGCGATATGAGCAGTTTATCCAAGGGGAACAAGCGGTCGAGTAAGACCGCTTTTTTTCATGGAATTCATCAAAATCAAGGTTTGAACAAAATGAACAAAAAGCATTTATCGCCCGAAAAAGAATTAAAATTCATAATATTTACTTCAATTCAGGCGTCAGATATCATGACAGAAAGGGTTGGAAATGGGATACCAACATTTAATGAAAGCGTATACAACATAAGGGGTGAACAAAGTGTTAGCAATCTTAGGATTTCTTATGATGGTTGTATTTATGGTTTTGATTATGACGAAACGTATGTCTGTTTTAACGGCATTGGTATTAACACCAATTGCATTTGCTCTTATTGCAGGTTTTCATTTTACTGAAATTTCTGACATGATTGTCAAAGGTGTACAGCAAGTCGCACCGACAGCGGTCATGATCATGTTTGCGATTTTGTACTTTGGCATTATGATTGATGCTGGTTTATTTGATCCGATGGTGGCGAAAATTTTAAACATTGTCAAAGGCGATCCTTTAAAAATTGTCGTTGGAACAGCTGTCCTGACCATGCTTGTTGCACTTGATGGTGATGGGACAACAACGTACATGATTACAACAACAGCGATGCTTCCATTATTTACGCTGCTTGGCATCCGTCCAATTATTTTAGCGGGGATTGCCGGAGTCGGCATGGGGATTATGAATACGATTCCATGGGGAGGAGCCACACCTAGAGCGGCAAGTGCACTTGGCGTTGATCCATCACTTTTATTTGGTCCGATGATTCCAGTCATTGGTGCAGGGGTTTTGAGCATGATTGTGGTGGCATACTTTCTTGGGAAGTCTGAAAGAAAGCGTCTTGGTGTCATTGAGCTCGAACAGCCGATTCATGCAAATGAAATGGCAGCGGCACTACAGGATGACATCAAGCGACCGAAACTTTGGTGGTTTAACCTAACGCTTACGTTGTTATTGGTACTCCTTCTCGTCTCAGGAAAAGTCAGCTTAACGGTCCTATTTGTTCTTGCCTTTTGTGTAGCAATTATCGTGAACTATCCGAACCTTGAACAGCAGCGTGAGCGGATTGCGGCTCATTCAACTAACGTCTTAGCGATTGCTTCCATGATCTTTGCGGCAGGGGTTTTTACAGGCATCTTAACTGGCACGAAAATGGTTGATGAAATGGCGATATCGATTGTTTCTGCCATTCCTGAGCAGCTTGGCGGCTTTATTCCAGTCATAGTGGCGTTAACGAGCGGGATATTTACGTTCTTTATGCCGAATGATGCATACTTTTACGGGGTCCTGCCGATCCTATCAGAAACAGCGGCAGCATATGGTGTTGATAAAATTGAAATCGCGAGAGCCTCTATTATTGGCCAGCCGATTCATATGTTAAGCCCACTTGTTCCATCCACTCATTTACTTATTGGACTTGTTGGTGTATCACTAGATCAGCATCAGAAGTTTGGGATGAAATGGGCTGTGCTTGCAGTTGTTGCCATGACGGTCATGTCGGTACTCATTGGGGCCATTTCCATTTGGTAAATAAAAGAGTGTCTGCTACGTGAGCAGGCACTTTTTTAGTTCATATTGCCGAGCAGGCTCGATTCATTTGCCCTATACAATAAGCATTCCTGTTCCTCCAAAAGATATATTTTTGAAAAATACTGACACTTTTACTGTTTTTTTCTTTATAATGCAAATCAACGAAGGGAGAGGATAGCATGTCCAAACGAAAAGGCACGATTCTTTTTTCTGCTATATGTCTCATAGCAGGAAGTTTGTCGATGGTGAGCCCAGCTTCAGCTCATGCAGATACCCCTTATTATGGAAAAAATTATGAACAGCCAGCCCCAGTGAAGAAGCTATACCCTGAGCCTGACGAGACGTTCGATACCCCCGCATTTCAGAAAAAAGGAGAAGCCTTCACCACACAAGAAGAGCTTCAACAATTCTTACGTGACATTGTCCGCAAAAGTCCTTATGCTTCGCAGAAACAGATTGGAACATCCATTGAAGGACGGTCCATTCCAGCCCTCTACTTTACAAAGGATCGTCATATTTCTCCACTTTCAAAAAAGCCAACGATCTGGCTTCAAGCACAAATACACGGAAATGAACCGGCCTCCGGTGAATCGGCTCTCGTCATCGCAAAACGATTAGCAGGTGATGAAGGAGAGCGTATACTCAGCCATGTCAACGTCATTATTGTCCCAAGAATCAACCCTGATGGTTCTTATGCGTTTGACCGCAGGCTTGCAAACGGAATGGATGGGAACCGTGATCATATGACATTAGAATCTCCAGAGCTGACAGCCCTGCATCAAGAATTTAATTGGTATGCACCAGAAGTGGTTATTGATGCCCACGAATACGATGTAGGACAAAAGCAGTTTGAGGATATCGGCTCAGCGGGTGCACTCAAATATCACGATTTATTGATCTTATCAGGGAAGAACTTGAATATTCCAGAAAGCATCCGGCTCACGTCAAATGAATTATACGTGAGCGGCGTCCGTGAAACGCTGACAAATCAAGGATTTTCAAATGATTTATATTATACAAGCACAAGAGGAAAGGATGGAAAGATCGATCTCTATGAAGGCGGAACGGATGCACGAATTGGCCGAAATGGCTTGGCGCTCTCGCCAGCACTATCCTTTCTTGTAGAAAGCAGAGGGATTGGAATTGGAAGAGAAGACTTTACCCGCCGCGTCGCAGCACAAGTCACCACTCATGAAAAAATCATTGAAACAACGGTGAAACATTCAAAGCAGGTGAAGCAGCAAATGGTGACGGAGCGTTTGAAGCTGGTGAAAAAAGGTCTCCAATCGAATGATGACGATCAAGTGGTCATTCAAGATGATTTCAAAGCGCCGGTGGAAGATTCGCTTGAAATGGTAGATATTGAAAAAGGACAGACCATCAATGTCCCTGTACGCTTTCACAGTGCGAGCGACGCTGTTCCTGTCATGTCGAGAGAGCGACCGACAGCCTATCTTGTTTTACCTGGGCATGAAGGGGTAGAACGGAAGCTGCAGACCTTAGGGTTAAAAAGTGTCACATTACCTGCCAGTGTAAAAGTACCGGTACAAGCCTATCAAGTAACAAAACGAGACGAAAAGAGTCAAACAGATATTCAGCTTGAAACAGAACTCATCCAAAAGAAACGTCAGCTGCCAAAAGGGACAAAGGTATATGTCACAGCGCAGCCGCAAACGAATTTGTTGTCACTTGCCCTTGAGCCAGAATCAAAAGACAGCTACATGTCATCTGGATTGATTGCTTCAAAAGTAGGCGATGAACTGCCAGTGTACCGGTTCTTGCTATCTAACAGGACGTTAGGCATAAAATAAAAAAGCGCTAAAATGATTTTAGCCCTCAACGTGTCCTATACTGCAAAGATTTTCTATCACGCTGAAAAAAAGACAAAGGGCTAAAATCAACATCAATTTAGCCCTTTGTCTACAATTTAGAAGCGGCACAGTGCGTGCTGCTTTTTTATTTTCGTCCTGCTCTTATTTCATCAGTCAAACCTTCATATGGTGCTTCGGCTATAATGGTTTCGTCATTTACACCTGCATGATGAATATACGTAATGTCCGCAAATTCTGGAACAACATATTTCGGATATGTTTCGTACTTTTCACGAGATTCTTTCATGAGATCGATGTAGTCATTTTGATAGCAAACGGTGATATCTGGACGTTCATGCACCCATTTTGGGAAGAAGATGACGCCATGCATGCGTTTTTCTTCAGGCATAAAGTTCAGAGAGACGTCTGTCCCAGTTGGTTCCGTCCAGGAAACTTTGTATACCCCTTTTGTCAGTTTCACAATATTCACTTCTTGATCACGAACCCAGCGGCCTCCAACCATTCCGCTATGAATGCGGTAATCAATGGTGTGATCATTTTTAATGTAAATCTCATATTCCCAGCCATTTTCATACGTATAAATCATATGAAGTCCAACGAATTGATCCATGTTTATTCCTTCTTTCATTAGAATGATGTTGTTTCAAACATGTCGTGATTTACATGTTTATTTTAAGGTCTATGGTATACTATTGTCAAAGAATAAGCGTTGGAGGCAGATCATGAGAGTTTTGAAATATGCCATTCTTGGCTTACTAGATCAGTGTGAGCTGACTGGATACGATATCACTAAGCATTTTAAGGATTCCCTTGGACAGTTTTGGAGTGCGAAACATAGCCAAATTTACCCTGAGCTGAAACGGCTCACAGAAGAAGGGTTTATTGAATTTGATGTTCGTATTCAAGGAAAGAAGCTGGAGAAGAAGGTCTATCAAATCACAGAGGCAGGGCAAGCAGCATTACATCAGTGGTTAAGGACAAAAGACCCGATCCCAGAAACAACAAAGGATGAATTCATGCTCAAAACATTTTTCATCTCCTCCATGGACAAAAAAGAAGCGACCGACCTGTTTACACATCAACTGCTAGAGCGCACGAAGAAAGTAGACATGCTAAAGCAGAAACTGCACGCGTTAATAGAGGATGATCCTGGTGCTGAATCGCTTCATTCAGCGCAATTTGGGCATTATTTAGTGCTGACAAGGGCAATTGAAAGGGAAAAAGGCTATGTCCGCTGGCTCGAGCAAACCCTTAAACGGATTAATTCATCCACGCTCTAAGGACAATGGTCGGATGATATGATAAAAAATGGTTTGAAACTAGTGAATTTATAAATAGAAACCGCTACAATGGATATATTCGTATTAAAGTGAGGCGAGTATGTTTGAATAATCAAGAAGCGTTGTGGAATGAAGCAGAAGCTTTTATTTCTGTATGCTATGAAGAATTGGGCAAGACAAATGAAGAGAAAGCAGCAAGGCTGCATGAAATAAAACAAGAAATTGACTCTAAAGGGACGTATACTCACACACAAGAGGAATTGGCGCACGGGGCGAAAATGGCATGGCGCAACAGCAACCGCTGTATTGGCCGTTTATTTTGGTCCACCCTGCATGTTCACGACTGCCGTCATGTGAAGACAGAAGAAGAGGTGAAAGAGGCACTCTTTCATCATATTGAGTATGCGACAAATGATGGGAAAATCAAACCATCCATTACGATCTTTCCTCCAGAAAATGATGCTCAAAAGGAAGTCATCATTTACAATCATCAGCTCGTTCGTTATGCAGGCTATGAGACAGAGTACGGCATCATCGGAGACGAGGCTTCTCTTGAATTAACAAAATTGTGTGAAGCCCATGGCTGGAAAGGGGAGGGCACGCATTTTGATATCCTGCCTCTCATGTTTCAGCTAAAGGATCAACCGCCAGTTCTGTATGAGCTTCCGAAGGAAATCGTTCAAGAAGTCGAGATCACCCATCCGGAATATGAAGGATTTCGTGATTTAGGACTGAAATGGTACGCCGTTCCGATTATTGCTGATATGAAATTGGAGATTGGCGGTATTCATTACAATGCAGCGCCGTTTAATGGCTGGTATATGGGCACAGAAATTGGCGCACGTAACTTAGCCGATGAAAATCGCTACAATATGCTGAAAAAAGTCGCTTCGATTTTAGGACTGGACACGACTAAGAATGCGTCGCTTTGGAAGGACAAAGCCATTGTGGAGTTGAATGTGGCGGTTCTTCATTCTTACAGGGAAGCAGGAGTGACCATTGTTGATCACCATACAGCAGCACATCAATTCAAGCAGTTCGAAAAGCAGGAAGAAAAGGCTGACCGTAAGCTGACTGGAGACTGGACTTGGCTGATTCCACCGGTCTCACCAGCTGCTACCCACATCTTCCACAAGCACTACGACAATACCATTGTGAAGCCGAATTATTTTTATCAGGAAAAGCCCTTTCATGGAACAGAAAAAGCCTAGCGAAAGCTAGGTTTTTTTTATGAAAACTTCATCCCTTGATACGAAAATCCTGATAATAAGCTAATTCAGTGAGCGGCTCCATCTGCATATCTGTGACCTTAGAAAAAGGGCTTCCTTTCCGGACAGTCTTTAAGAAATCAAGCACTTCCTGCTGCTCACCCTCTACCTTTAACTCTACATGCCCTTCATCTGTGTTGCGTACCCAGCCTTTTATCCCGCGATTGACGGCTTCTCCTTGTACAAAATAGCGAAAGCCGACTCCTTGCACCCGTCCTGTAACAATGGCATGATAATGAATCAATGTCATCTCTCCTTTTTTCTCATCGTACCATAGCATGTAACTGACCTTCACGCATCGACTATGATTTCATTGTCTAAAGATGTAAAATAATAGCCATGAGACAATCAAAGGAGATGGTCATCGTGGGACAGATGAAATACGACATAGTAGGAATCCAAGTAGGACAACCCATCACGACCTATGCAAACGGAAAAGAAATCAAAACAGCCATCAACAAAAAGCGAATACATGAGCCTGTCTATTTGAGTAAGGTCAATTTTGAGGGAGATGGTCAAGGTGATTTGGTTCATCATGGAGGATATGATAAAGCCGTCTGCGTCTTTCCATACGATCACTATGCTTATTTCGAGCAGTTTTTAGGAGTTCCGTTACAGGAAGCTGCCTTCGGTGAGAATGTGACTGTGCACCAACTAGTTGAAACAGAAGTGAGGATTGGCGATGTATTTCAGCTTGGAGAAGCACTTGTTGAAGTGAGTCAGCCAAGACAGCCATGTGTGAAACTATCTTTTAAGCATGGCAACATGAAGCTTGTAAAGGAAGTACAGCAAACGGGGTATACCGGCTTTTATTTACGGGTGCTGAAAGAAGGCTTAGTGCCTGATGATGCTTCTCTTGTATTAGTAGAAAAAGCATCTCATCACATTACAGTCCATGAAGTGAACGAGGTCAAATATCGTCAAACAAGTCCAGAGAGGTTGAAAGCCGTTCTTGAAGTAGATGCCTTAGCAGATGCCGTGAGGAAGTCTTTAGAAAAGCGAGTTCAGCCCATTTAAAAAAAGCCGTACATCAGCATAAGATGTACGGCTTTCACTGCTTATGAGCTAGGTTTCTTTTGCTCAAGAAGATTTGCAAGGAAATATGTTTTTAAGCTTTGAAGCTTTCTTCCTTCATGCTTGGTCACACCAAGCTTCTTTAATTCTTCGACATACCAGCCTTTGCTACCATAATGCATGATAGAAAACTCCTTTCAATTGAAACTGCCTGCATTGTAACATCTCAAAAAAGGACGTGAAAAGTGTGCAGGTATGAATAAATGAAAACTGATTCTATCTTCCTATGATCCATGTATATGCTGGAAATAATCATTTATGAATTTGGTGGGTTGAGGGTAACAATGATCATGCCGACCGTCATAATCATGATGACAATACCAAGGTAAGTCATCATGGATTGTTTTTTCTTAATACCTACAACCGTTAAGATAATACTTTCAATCAAAAAGATAACGCCGATGATGATGAACCACATATCAAATAAGACCCCTTTCGCATATCTTTGCCTATTTTACCACAGGCATTTTTGTTTAGTCGTGACAGATTCGTGAAAGGGAAATGAAAAATCCCCTCCAATGAAGAAGGGGATCAGCTTGCTTACAGCTTCGTTAATATAATTGGTTCGTCTTTTGTGATCACAATGGTATGTTCAATCTGTGCGACTAGGCTTTTATCTGGTGTTTTAAAGGTCCAGCCATCATCAGCCTGATAAATCGATTCAGCATTTGTAGAAATAAAAGGTTCAAAGGCAATCACGGTGCCATTCTTAAACAAAGCATTATCGAATGGATCATAATAGTTCAAAATATGGTTAGGTGCTTCATGTAGACTTTTCCCAATGCCATGTCCTGTCAGGTTTTTAATGACAGTAAATCCTTGTTCTTTTGCTGTATTGTAGACCGCACGGCCAATTTGGTTTTGTCTCTTGCCGGCTTTTGCATGCTTTAATCCTTCAAGGAATGCATCCTCTGCACACTGGCATAAAGCTTCAAGACGAGCATCACCTGTACCTAATACGAATGAAATACCAGTATCGGAATAATAGCCGTCCAGCTCTGCTGAAATATCAATATTGATGAGGTCGCCCTCTTGTAAAATGGTTTTTTCACTTGGAATACCGTGAGCAACTTCATCGTTCACGCTGATACAAGTCGTTCCAGGGAAGTCATATTCTTTTTCAGGTGCTGAGTTCGCCCCATGTTCTTCTAATATTTTTTTCCCAATCAAATCTAGTTCTTTTGTAGACATGCCTGGTTTCGCTTGGCTTTTCATTTCTTCTCTTGCCAAAGCGACAATTCGGCCGACTTTTTTTAAGGCTTCTAACTCATGATCATGTTTGACAATCACTGTTCATTCCCGCTTTCTATAACTTCATTCTATTCAATAGCTTACCACATTTCACGCCAAAAGAGTAAAGAGCGGAATTCAAATGAATGTGGACAAATTGGTATAGATAACTAGATGTGTATATGATATATTTTTTATGAACATCATGGACGTTTCGTCATGATGATGACAAAGGGGGAGAAAGCAAATGGTGTTTCAATTTCTTCAAAAGCTAGGCAAATCATTTATGCTTCCAATCGCTGTGCTTCCAGCAGCTGGAATTATTTTGGCTATTGGGCGGAAGGATGTATTTGATATCCCGTTTATTCATGCGGCGGGAAATTCCATTTTTGAAAACTTGGCTTTGATTTTTGCAATGGGGATAGCGATCGGTATTGCAAAGGATGGCAACGGGGCAGCGGCATTATCAGGAGCGATTGCTTATTTTATTTTATCAGCTGGTACAACATCGATTAATTCAACGAACAATATGGGGATATTTGGCGGTATTTTATGCGGCCTACTGGCAGGTTATGTGTACAATCGATTCAAGGATAAAAAACTACCCGAATATTTAGGGTTCTTTAGTGGAAGACGGCTTGTGCCTATAATGACTGCACTTTTCACCATTTTATTAGCAGCTATTTTCGGTTTTGTATGGCCTCCAATTCAAAGCGGGATCAATGGATTAGGGGAATGGATTTTAAGTCTTGGTGCAACGGGTGCAGGACTATTTGGTTTCTTTAACCGCTTGCTCATTCCTTTAGGACTTCATCATGTACTGAACAACTTATTTTGGTTTCAATTCGGGGAATTCAGCGGAGCAACAGGGGATTTAGCACGATTCTTTAAAGGAGATCCGAGTGCAGGTGTCTTTATGACTGGGTTTTTCCCAGTGATGATGTTCGGTCTGCCAGCGGCATGTCTAGCCATGGTTGTGACGGCAAAACCTGAAAAGCGAAAAGCAACCGCTGGTTTGATGATTGGGATGGCGCTGACGTCATTTATTACAGGCATCACTGAACCTATTGAATTCTCCTTTATGTTTTTATCTCCACTCTTATATGGTGTCCATGCTGTGCTGACAGGTCTCTCGCTCTTTATAGTGAATATCATAGGGATTCATAGCGGCTTCACCTTTTCGGCAGGAGCGATTGATTACATTTTAAGTTTTGGTATCGCCCAAAAACCACTCATGCTACTTGGAGTTGGCGTGCTTTATGGCATTTTGTACTTTGTTGTTTTCTATTTCCTCATTAAACTGTTAAAGCTTAAAACACCGGGCAGGGAAGATGATGAGATTGAAGATATTGCAGCCGATGATACGAAGACAGAAGGGGCAAGTATTCTTCTAGAGGGACTTGGCGGCAAAGACAATATCACTACGATTGATCATTGTGCCACTCGTCTACGTTTAACAGTAGAAGATACACAATTATTAAATGAAAGTACTTTGAAAAAAGCAGGTGCCAAAGGGGTACTGACTTCAGGAAAAAACTCCGTACAAATCATCATCGGAACGAATGTAGAATTTGTCGCAGATGATCTTCGCAAGGAAGTCGATCGGGATTAAAAAAAGCGTTCAGCCAGGTCAAATGGGCTGAACGTTTTTTTGTTTGCGCTGTTCGATGACGAGCACAATACTGATGACAACAAGTAAAAACCAAGAACTGATTTTCCCAAGATGGACGAGAGACCAAGCCTGCTGTTGATTTGGATACTGCCATGCCCCTAAAAAGGTGGTGACATTTTCGGCAATCCAAATAAAGAAACCAATCAGCAAGAATGAGACGACAAGCGGCATTCGAAAAGTAGAAGAACCAACCTGAAACGAGACGGACGTTTTTCGAAATACGACAACAAGCAGTAATGTCAGCCACCATCTCAGGTCATAGAACCAATGATGCGTAAAAAAATTGAGATAAATACACAAACTGATCCCGATCGAAAGAAACGGATGAGGCCATGAGCTAACCTGCACACGAAGCCGGGACAGTGCCTGATAAATATAGCTTGCTACACTTGCATACATAAATCCGCTATAGAGCGGAACCCCAAAGACCTTCGAATATGCTTCTTCAGGATAGGACCAAGAACCCATATGAACTTTATACATTTCTAAGCCAATACCTATCAGGTGAAATAGACAGATCACCTTCAATTCATTCAATGTCTCCAGCCGAAGCGTCAGCATGAGAATTTGAGCAAGAAGGCAAAGCAGTAGAATGAAATCATACCGGTGTAGATAAGGAATCGTCACCACCTTTGATAGAGCAAGCGCCGCAAAGATCATGACGGGGAATAGACACGACACCGCCTGTAAGTAAGCAAAATGGAATAATGTTTTCATACAAAATGAAACCTCTTTTCTTTGTCTGAAATGACTAAGACGGATTTAGCAAGGAAAAAGTTATCTCAACTAGATATTCATGAACAATTTGTGAATACATATGTGAAAAAGATCACAAATTAGTTTTAACGTAGTATAATAAGATCATAAAGAAAATGTGAAAAAATTCACATAAATTAAAGGGAGGCATCATCATGTTTACAAAATTCTTACAAACGAATGTATGGGCAGCGGTTATCCTTTTGGCAGCAAGACTTTATATCGGTTGGACTTGGCTCACATCTGGTATAGGAAAACTAACAGGCGGATTCGATGCATCAGGATATTTACAATTTGCGATAGCTGAACCTGTTGTCAAAGATGGACATCTCGTGTATCCGTTCTATGTATGGTTTTTAGAAAATGTCGCTTTGCCGAATGCTGGACTATTCAGTGCCATGGTCATGTGGGGAGAAATTTTAGTAGGTCTAGGATTAATTGTTGGATTATTCACAACAACGGCAGCCTTTTTCGGAAGCATGATGAATGTCTCTTTCTTACTAGCTGGTACCGTCTCTGTCAACCCGCTTCTTCTAGTCATTGCTATCGTCATCATGGCTGCGAAAGGAAATGCTGGCAAATTTGGACTTGATTATGTCGCAGGACCAGTCTTGAAACGAAAAATGAAAAGAAAGCCGCATTTAGAAGTGGCTTCATAATAAAGAAAAAGCATCCTCAGCTTCTGCTCAGGATGCTTTTTTTATTTAGGCATCAGCTTTCACCAGGTTAATATGCAGGACGGTGAGCTTCTGCTGATTTATATCTGGGTCATTTCCGGCGATAAATTCCAGCTCATAATCTCCAGTACGATATACGTATTTTTTCTCTTTTGTCTGTGGAATGGTGCTGACCGAATCCGCTTGTCCAAGTTGTTTCTTTAATAGGGAAGGGGTCATTCCGCCGATATTCGTTTCTTTTTCTACATTTGTACCGAAATAACGGATTTCGTCAATTTTGCCTTTTGCATCATAATGAAAAGCAAATCCCGGATTCCCCATTTCAGCATGATACAAATCAAAGCTGCTTTGACCTGTTTCTGGATAAGGATTTCCTAGTTTATGATGGACATCCTTCTTTGTTTGAACACCAATTTTAAGACCTTTTGCATAATACGGCATTTGTCCTTTATGTGCCAGTTCATAAATGCTATTTAATGCGGTATTCGGACCTTGAGGAACGGATTGTTTGATTTCTGTTTTGGTCATGGCGTGTGCTGAGACTGCAGGACTGAATCCAATGAGGGCGGACGTAGCAAGTGAAGCAGTCATAACAAAAGCGGTTGTTTTCTTCATGATAAAATCCCTCCTTCTTCTATCTATACCCGGTGCAATAGCAGTCAAACGTGAAAAGAACCAGCTGATCAGGGATCGGCTGGTTCTTAAAGTGAGAAAGTTATTTTGATGAAGAGCTGGATTCATCTTTGGCGGAAGAGGAATCTTCTTCATCCTGTACTTTCTTTGTATAGTCATATTGATTGCGGTCAATCGGTGTAAAGCCTTTAGGCTTGTAGAAACGGAGTAAATCTTCGGTGACAATCTTATCAGATGTCTCAAGCATCTTTTTCACCGTTTCATTTTCTTGTGATGCCTTATCAGTCGGCTCGATTTTCTCACCTGTTTTGTTGCTGTAATAGTTATTGCCTACTTTTGTGTAATCCTTAGAGACGAAGTCACCATTTCTAAATGGCACTAGCTCCTTGAAATTTTTCGATAAGATATCAGAACCAGACATTAAATAGTTCTTCGTATCATCGCCAAGCAGGTGCAGAAGGGTTGGTGCGACATCGACTTCACCAGAGTATTTATGAATCTGTCCGCCTTTTACGCCTGGTACATGAATAAAGAGCGGTACACGCATGAGCTGCGCATTTTCATAATCTCCGATTTTTTGTCCTGTCACTTTTTCCATCGCTTCATTGTGGTTTTCAGAAATGCCGTAATGGTCTCCGTACATAATGACGACTGTATTGTCATAGAGACCAGATTTTTTCAGGTCGTTGAAGAACTGTTCGATGGCTTCATCTAAATAATGAGCCGATTGGAAATAGTTGTCGACGACAGAGTCTCCGAAGTCGCCAGGTTCGAAATCGGTATCCCCTTCATCCATTCCAAATGGGAAATGGTTCGATAACGTAATGAATTTCGAATAAAACGGCTGCTTTAAGTTTTCAAGCATTGGCATAGATTCTTTGAAGAATGGTTTGTCTTTCAGCCCATAGTTCTTCGTATCTTGCTCATTCATATCGTAGTACTCAGAATCGTAAAATCTGTCATATCCAAATGACTTAAACATTTCATTACGGTTCCAGAAGGTTTTCGTATTGCCGTGGAATTCTGCTGACGTGTACTGATCCTTCTTCAGGATGCCAGGAATGGCTTGATACGTGTTTTGCGCTTTGTTAATAAAAACAGAGCCTTGTGATAATGGGAATAGCCCAGTATCCATCATAAATTCAGCATCAGACGTCTTTCCTTGTCCTGTTTGATGGAAGAAGTTATCAAAGTAAAACGTTTTGTTGTCGTGTGCCAATGAATTAAGGAAAGGCGTCACTTCTTTTCCGTTTACTTTGTAATCAATGACAAAGTTTTGCAGAGATTCAAGAGAAATCGTAATCACGTTCATGCCTTTCGCTTTCCCGTAATAAGCCGGGTTAGGATCAGCGTTGTTCGCTTTTAAATAGTTCTCTACATCTGTCACGTCACTTGAATTTGCCAGAGCACGCTGGCTGTTTGATTTCACATTTTGAATGGCATCAAACACAGTAAAGTTATAAGCACCTAAATATTTCACTAAATAATTGCGGTCAAACGATCTTGATAAAAGCTCTGGACGATCAATCTCTGCAGCGACTAAATTCATCACAAAGATGACAACAGAGGACACAAGGACGAGTCTAAACGATTTTGACTTTTGAACAGGTACAGTAGCTGTACTTGTTTGCTGCTTTTTCATGCGGACTGCGAGTACGATCAAAATGATGGTATCCATAAAGTAAAACATATCAGTCCAACGCATGAGTGAAAATGCACTATCACCTAATTGTCCGCCATTCGTTCCTGCCTGCATCACGGTAGGCAGCGTGATAAAGTCATTGAAGAATCGATAGTACACGATGTTTGCGTATAGTAAAAAAGACATGAAAAAATGAATCACAATGATAGCGGCAGGCTGCCATTTTTTCTTGAACAATAAAGCAAAGCCAAGAAAGAACAAGCTGGAGCTAATAGGATTCACGAAAAGCAAAATATGCTGAAGCACATTTGATATACCAAGTTTAAATTCAATTAAATAGGCTGAATACGTTTTGAGCCAAAGTAAGATGGCTGCAATAACAAAGAAGCCGAGGCCTCGTTTTTGAATAAATGTTTTCATAAAAACACTCCTTTTCTCCGATACACGGAAGAGGCGGAACGAAAGAAAACGAACCATTAGAATATACCATGAAATGATCAAATAGAAAAGTGATAACCGGCGAAGAGTGTCTAGCAGCTCGTCCCCGCCATAAAAGGGGAGAAAACGAAAATTTTCGCTCTTCGAAAAACTTTTTGTGAAATTCATCCTATTATTAACAGAAAATTCAGCAATTTTCCAGTTGCTATATCAATAAAACAGGTAAAATGGCACGAGTCTAAAGAATTAATTTAGTTTCTACAATGATCATTTAGAGAGTATTTCCAGTGTTTCTTAATGTTTATGCAGGTTAAGTAAAAAAAATGAGAAGAAGAACGGAGGAAAGGCATGGATGAAATTTCCTGTTCTGAGATATATCAATATATTTTTTTGTTTCATCGACATAATGGTTTTGATGTGTTTTGTAAGGGTTTTATTTATTTTGATGAATGAACAAATTATCTAAATATACTTAAGTGAACATTTCGAGACTATAAACTTTTGAAATGGGGTCGATATAGACTTTGACAGGAAATCTTCCATTGAAAGGATTGATAGTATATGACTGTACGAGCAAACAACCTCGTTCAGAACTGGTTTCCGAGTGAGGACGGAAATGCAGCAGAGCGTAAAGAACTCATCAAATTGATGGAGCAGATTGTTTCAGGGGTCGATCACCTGAAAGATCCGAACCGTGCTCACCTAAAGGGTGAAAAGAATCGTGAGGAGGATTTTTATCAAAAGCTCACTGAAACAAGTCAAATTCCGGTGAACGGCCAACAAGCGGAACTTGTGAATGAAGAATTACTGAAGCTTTTACATAACCATCCTTACCACACAAAGTATTTCTTCACGAACATTTTGCCGATGGCAAGTACACCAGGAATTCTAGGCATGCTGACGGCGATGCTGGTAAATGGAAACAACCTATGGGATGTGTATGGACCAGCAGGAGCGGAAGCTGAGGTCAGAGTGGTCTCAATGATGTCTAAGCTCATCGGATATGATCCAAGTGTGAGCGGGGGATATACAACATGGGGAGGTCAAGGAGCCATTTTCTCAGGACTGCGTTTAGCGATTGCAAAAGTTGCGCCGGAGTCACTGCGAAAAGGAGTTCCGCAAAACCTTTATGCGTTTTGTTCTGATGCGGCACATTACAGCTTATTTAAGTCAATGGAAGCAACAGGACTAGGCACAGACAACTTGATCAGAATTAAGACGAATAAAGATCATTCGATGGATATGGAAGATTTGCGTTGTCAAATGGAACGTGTTGCACAAAATGGCGGAATTCCCGTTTATATTGTCGCAACAACCGGAACAACAGATGCCATTGCAATTGATGATGTAAAAGGGGTACGTGAAACAGCAGAAGCCATTGCTGAGGAGTATGGTCTAAAGGTGCCGCATATTCATGCAGATTCAGCGCTCGGCGGATTCTTTGCTTTCTTTAATGAGTATGATCTAGCTGAAAACCCGCTGCAATTCACAGACGGTGTTCTTCGTATGCTAAAAGAAATCAAAGCGAAATTCCAGCATCTTTCTCTTGCTGACACGATGTGCTTTGACTTTCAAAAGCTCGGCCAAACACCTTACACATCTAGTTTATTCTTAGTGAAAAACGCAGCAGACCTAAAGCGTTTAGATCTGGAAGAACAAGAGACACCATACGTTGGTCATAGAGGCTACGGCGAATACCATACGGGTTATACACTGGAATGCTCAAGAATGGGAAGCTCAATTAGTATGCTGAGTGTGCTGTTAACGTTTGGGATTGAAGGCTACCAGCGCTTGCTCGGTCAATTCTTAGAGGTGAACCTTGCCTTCAGAGAAGCACTCAGTCAAGAAATTCCGCAAGCAGAAGTCGTGAATGATGACAACGTCGGAATGGCTACATTATTTAGAATTTACCTAGATGGCTCACCGCGCTTTCAAGAAGAAATTTCAGGCGAAGCGACGGCAATGGAAATTGAGCGGAACAATGAATTGAACAAAATGCTGTTTGAAAAGCTTGGAGAGAAACGAGACGAAATGTTCTTTGGGGATACAACGAAGTTTTTACTTGTAAATGCAAAAGAAGGACAAGAATTCTATCTAAGTGTTAGTAAGTTTTTTGTCATCTCACCTTATACGTTACCAGAGCATATCCCACATATCGTATCTTATTTAAAAGATGTGATCGCATCTGTTTGTGGACAATTTGAACATGTACATGCTTAAATCAAATCTGAGAGTGGAGATGTAGGAAAAAATGGCGAAACAAAGGAAATTTGGAGGATACACGATATCCTCTAAAATCATGTCAGTCGTTGTCGTAACATTACTAGCAACCGTTGCACTATTCGTTCTAACATTTTATCTAGTAAGCCAGGATTTATCATCCCAGCTATTAAAGCAATTTGATTATCGATTAACAACAGATATTGATACAGCGAAGAAAGAGATCGATCATCTGGATGGAAACGTCCTTGGTGTTAGCGGGAAAGATGATCCCCTTTATGTGGAGGTCAAAAAGAAATTCACAGAGCTTCAAGAAGATCATACGCTTGAGAACTTATATGTGCTTTCTAATAAAGGCGGCAAAGAAAGAATAATTATCTTAACCGGAGAAGAAAATGATTTTGATCAAGATTATGTCTTTTCAGATGAGATGAAACAAGCGCTCTCTGAAGATAAAATGGTCAAAAGTGATATTTACAAAGATTCATTTGGTACACATAAATCAGTCTTTTTGCCAATCAAGGATTCAGGCGGTGAGCTGACAGGGATTTTAGGGATTGATTTAGATGCATCTGTCGTGCCTGAAACAACGAAGAAGCTGACGATCTACATTACAGTGGCATCTGCCATTGTGCTCATCGGTGGATTACTCTTCTCATTCTTTATGGGAAGAAGAATTGCGAAACCAGCACGTTCATTGATGGAATCAGCGAACCGAATTGCTGACGGTGATTTAACTGGTATGGTAGAGGTTGAAAGTAAAGACGAGATCGGCCAGCTTGCCGCATCCTTCCAAAAGATGCAGGGACGGATTAAAGAGCTCATTTCGAAAATCTCAAACTCATCTAGTGAAGTGTCGAAAATGTCTTCACAGCTTCGTACGGTGACGACCGAATCGAGTCAAAGTGCGCAGCAAGTATCAGAAGCTATGACGAATATGAGTGAAGGAATCAATGATTCTGTCGCAAATATTACGGATTGTACGACATCCGTTGCTGAGATCGATACTCAAATCGAAGGCGTCACCAAAGAAGTTGATGAAATGAAATCTGTTTCATCTGACGTACAAGAGCAATCAGAATCTGGTCAAAAATTAGTCAACCATGTGCTTGATCATCTGAATATGCTACATGATAAGATGACCAACTCAAAGCAGGCAGCAGAAGAATTACAATCTCATTCAACGGAGATTGAAAGTGTCATCTCGATTATTACGGACATTTCAGCCCAAACGAATCTGCTTGCACTGAATGCTTCAATTGAAGCGGCACGTGTTGGAGAAGAAGGAAAAGGGTTTGCTGTTGTGGCAGATGAGGTGCGCAAGTTAGCTGAGCAATCAGCGGATGCGGCTAAAACCGTTTCAGACCTCGTCATTGGTACACAGGAAAACAGTCAGCGCGTTCTTGAAAGCGTAGAGGAAAGCAGTAAAGCAGTGGAAGAAGGACGTGAGCAAATGGAAGGCACGTCACAAAACTTCGCATTGATTTACGACGGTGTGTCTCAGTTTTCAAGAAGAACGAACAATTTGCTTGCTTCTATTAAGCAAGTTGAGCAAGCATATCAAACGATTTCTACATCGATTGAGCAAATTTCTGTTGTATCGGAAGAACATGCAGCCAGCTCTCAAGAAGTAGCGGCAGCAACAGAACAGCAAAGTGCTGGAATGCAGCAAATTTCAAGTGCGATTGAACAGCTATCTGATATGTCAGAGGACTTAGCACAGATGGTTTCTACTTTCAAAATCGACAATAAATAACGAGAAAGGGCTAAAATGATTTTGATTTTAGCCCTTTGTCTTATGTTCAGTGTAGCTGAAGCTGACTCTTGTGAGAGAGTCAGCTTTTTTGCTATGCTTAATCAAATCGTTTCAGACGAAAGGAGAACGCCATGGATTTTGCACAGAGATTATCAGAAGAACGGATTAAAAAAGCGATGGATAACGGGGCTTTTGATGGTTTATCTGGCTTTGGCAAACCTCTGCCTAAAGATGACGCTGCTCATGTGCCTGAAGAACTAAGAATGGGCTACCGGATGATGAAAAATGCTGGCTTTGCTGGGGAAGAAACAGCATTGAAAAAAGAACTCATGACCGTCAAAGAGCTGCTTCACTCCAGTATAGACGGAGAGGAAAGAAAAAAGCTTTCTCTCATATGTGAAGAAAAACAAAAACGACTGGATGAACTCACATCTAAGCGCCAAACTTTTGCCCGTCCAGCCTCCTCCTTTTATAAAAACAGGGTCTACGAAAAATTAACGGAGCATAAAAAAAGATGATGACACGAAGCCTCTCCTGAGCACATTGAGAGGGCTTTTTTTATGAAAGCGCTACATTTTGTTGTTGACTACATGTATATACAAATATAAAATAAGACTCAAACATGTATATACAAGTTTTTTGGTTCTTTTTTCTTATAAAAAACGATCTCGGAGGGGATAGCATGGCTGATTACCAGGCAGCAGCAGATCAGATTGTGAAAGCCATCGGCGGCAAAGAAAATATTGATCAAGCGACACATTGTGTGACAAGGCTGCGCTTTGTACTGAAGGATGAAGGAAAGGTTGATGAGAAAGCACTTGAACAAATAGAAGAAGTGAAGGGATCTTTCTCAGCGAACGGTCAATACCAAGTGGTGATTGGCCAAGGAGTCGTCAATCGGGTATATGCCGAAATGGTGAAACAGACAGGGATTGGAGAAGCCACAAAAGAGGACGTGAAGCGTGCCTCTGATCAAAAATTAAATCCATTGCAGCGTGCTGTGAAAACGCTTGCGGATATTTTTATTCCGATTCTTCCTGCCATTGTCACCGCCGGTTTATTAATGGGGATTAATAATATTTTAACAGCTCCTGATATTTTCTTTGATCAAAAATCGATTGTAGATGTGTATCCGGCATGGGCAGATTTAGCGAATATGATCAACTTGATTGCAGGCACTGCCTTCACATTCCTGCCCGCATTAATCGGCTGGTCAGCCGTGAAACGGTTTGGGGGAAATCCGCTTTTAGGGATGGTCCTTGGACTCATGCTCGTACACCCAGATTTATTAAATGCGTGGGGCTATGGAGCGGCTGAAAAGTCCGGTGAGATTCCTGTCTGGAATTTGTTTGGACTTGAAGTGCAAAAGGTAGGCTATCAAGGACAGGTCCTTCCGATACTCGTTGCCTCGTATTTATTAGCGAAGCTCGAATTGTTTATCACAAAACGGACACCTGAAAGCATCCAGCTATTAGTGGTTGCACCGATTACGTTATTAGTCATTGGCTTTTTATCCTTTATCGTCATCGGACCGATTACATTTGCAATCGGTAACGTGTTAACATCTGGACTTGTCGCTGTATTCCAGCAGTTCGCAGCACTAGGCGGTCTATTATATGGCGGTTTGTATGCGGCGTTAGTCATTACAGGAATGCATCATACGTTCCTCGCTGTTGATATTCAATTAATTAATTCAAAACTGCATGGCACGTTTCTATGGCCAATGCTCGCACTGTCTAATATTGCACAAGGATCAGCCGCACTTGCGATGATGTTTGTATTGAAAGATGAAAAGCAAAAGGGTCTCTCGCTCACATCAAGTATTTCCGCTTACTTAGGAATTACCGAGCCAGCGATGTTTGGCGTCAACTTGCGCTACCGGTTCCCATTTATTTTTGCACTCATTAGCTCTGGTTTAGCTGGTATGTTTATCGCCTCTCAAGGGGTGCTGGCAAGCTCAGTTGGTGTTGGAGGCATTCCAGGAATCTTCTCTATTATCCCGAAATATTGGGGCGCATTTGCGATAGGGATGGTCATTGTTCTCATCGTCCCATTCATCGGAACCCTTTTGTATGCAAAGCTAAAAAAGAAGAAAGATGTTTCACAAGAACTTAACTAGTGGTGGTGGATGAAATTGAAACAACAAACAAACGAACCGTGGTGGAAAAAAGCGGTGGTTTACCAAATTTATCCGAAGAGCTTTTTAGATACAACGGGCTCAGGTACAGGCGATATCAATGGGGTGACAAAAAAGCTCGATTATATCAAACAGCTTGGGGCGGATTGTATTTGGCTCACGCCAATGTATGAGTCCCCGCAGCATGACAACGGCTATGATATTAGTGATTATACAAAAATCCATGACATGTACGGCACAATGGCAGATTTTGAACACATGCTGAAGGAAGCCCATGATCGAGGCATACGAGTCATCATGGATTTAGCCGTCAATCATACATCCATTTTCCATGAGTGGTTTCAAGCATCTCGCGAGTCAAAGGATAATCCTTATCGAGATTATTATATTTGGAAGGAGCCTAAAGCGGACGGATCTCCGCCAAATGATTGGCAGTCAAAATTTGGCGGTCCAGCATGGGAGCTAGATGAAGAAACAGGAGAGTATTATCTTCATTTATACGATGTCACCCAAGCGGATCTTAATTGGGAGAAGGATGAGGTTCGCAGGCAAGTATACGACATCATGCATTTTTGGTTTGAAAAAGGAATTGATGGATTCAGGCTGGATGTCATCAACAACATCTCAAAGGATCAACGCTTTTTAGATGACGCGGGACAATCTGTACAAGGAGACGGCCGAATGTATTATACGGATGGCCCAAGAATTCATGAGTTTCTGCACGAAATGAACCAAGAGGTTTTTTCGAAATATGACAGCATGACAGTTGGAGAAATGTCTTCAACGAATATCGCAGACTGTATTCGGTATACAAGACCGGATCGGCAGGAGCTGGATATGACGTTTAATTTCCATCATTTAAAGGTCGATTATCCAAACGGAGAAAAATGGGCCCTCGCACCATTTGATTTTCAGGAATTGAAGTCGACTCTATCTGAGTGGCAGACGAAAATGCATGAGGGCGGCGGCTGGAATGCGCTCTTCTGGTGCAATCATGATCAGCCGCGTATCGTCTCAAGATACGGTGATGATGAAACGTACCATCAGCAATCAGCGAAGATGCTGGCGACCACCATTCATCTCATGCAAGGGACGCCATATATTTATCAAGGGGAAGAGATTGGCATGAAGAATCCTCAGTTTGAGGACATCTCGTCTTACCGCGATATTGAATCACTCAATATGTATGAAGCCATGCTTGAAAAAGGAAAATCAAAGGAAGAAGCGCTCGCCATTTTACAGGTCAAATCAAGAGATAATGCGAGAACACCGATGCAGTGGACCTCAGAAAAGAACGCTGGTTTCTCAAAAGGAACACCATGGATTGAGCCAGCCAATAACGACATTTCGGTCCAAGCTTCATTAAAAGACAAGACGTCTATTTTCTACCACTATCAAGCCCTTTGCAAGCTGCGTAAAGAACTTGACGTGATCACATATGGAAGCTTCACCTTACTCTTAGCAGATGACCCGAAGGTTTTTGCTTATGTGAGAGAAAGCGGTGAGGAGAAGCTTCTTGTGATCAATCACTTTTACGCAGGAGAGACGGATTTTACGCTTCCTGATGAGCTTGTGCAGGCTGTAGATGAGATGGAAGGGCAAGTGCTGTTATCCAATTATGAGGATGTGCCGGCAGATATGAAGGGATTTACGTTGCGTCCATATGAGTCAATCGTTTATCATTTAACCAAACGCTAGAAAATGGGGCGGAGGGAAAATGAAAGAGAATAAGTTTCGAGTGATTTATGATCAGCTCGCAAAACGAATTGAACAAGGTGAATGGCAGGATAAAGGCATTCTGCCATCAGAGCATGAGCTGTCCTTGATGTATGACACATCCCGTGAGACGGTAAGAAAGGCATTAAATATCCTTGT
Source organism: Bacillus sp. SIMBA_005 (assembly GCF_046535585.1). Taxonomy (NCBI): domain Bacteria; kingdom Bacillati; phylum Bacillota; class Bacilli; order Caryophanales; family Bacillaceae; genus Bacillus; species Bacillus sp. SIMBA_005. The sequence goes on from NZ_JAWRWI010000006.1 coordinate 226,036, forward strand.
GCAAAATGGCTATATCCAAAAAATCCGCGGCAAAGGCTCTGTCTTGCTGAATCGAGAGAAAATGCAATTCCCAGTCTCAGGTCTTGTCAGCTTTAAAGAACTTTCCCAAACGCTTGGCCGAAAGACCGTTACGACGGTTCACGAATTTGGTTTAATCAAACCGGATCAGTATATTCAGTCTCAGCTGAAAATTAGTGGGCAGGAGGATGTCTGGGAAGTCATTCGATCTCGTAATATTAGCGGAGAAGAAGTGATTTTAGACAAGGATTACTTTTTGCAAAAGCATGTGTCAGTCTTGTCGAAAGACATATGCGAAGGATCCATCTACGAGTATATTGAAGGAGAGCTCGGTGTATCAATTAGCTATGCCCAAAAGGAATTTGTGGTAGAGCCATGTACAGAAGAGGACGCCAAGTATCTTGATTTGAACGGGTTTGACCATGTCGTCGTCGTGAAGAATTACGTGTTCTTAGAGGATACAAGTTTATTTCAATACACTGAAAGCCGTCACCGATTAGACCGCTTCAGATTCGTCGATTTTGCAAGAAGAGAAAAAGTGGACAGAGCATAGGCTCTGTCCTTTTTCAGGTTTTGGGAAAAGTAGACGACAAATAGATCACCATTTTCAGGAGGAAAGATGATGAGATTAAATAGACCATTAAAATTACGGGATTTAGAAATTTTCAGCGTGATGAAAGATCAGCAGATTTTATGTTATGTCATCATTGAAGATACGCGAAAACCGTTTACGGAAGAAGACAGAAGGCTATAGCCATTATGTTATATGGATGAGGAAGATATACAAGCGATATTGAATGTTTTTCATATTTCCATTATCAATGATGAAAAATTAAGTGAAGAGGATTTAACGATGGTAAAAGGTTTTTTTGCTGATTTTGTAAATCATACGAACTTAACGAATTTTATTATAAGAGATTATGTTCAAGAGGATTTATATGCCGTCGATGATGAAGATGACATCACGTTCTTTAATAGAATGCTGCGTCATATAGGGTCAGATGATGTGAAAGAATTTGATAAGCGCAATTGGATTTATTTATCCCAAGATTGAGATGAAAAAAGGACAGAGCATAGGCTCTGTCCTTTTCTTTTAGGATGAAACATTTTTTCTTGTACGCTTGCGCTGGTAGTAATATAGGATACCTCCTGAGGCAAGCATGAGTACGCCAATCAATACAGCTGTATACATCATTGTGGCTGTATTCGGCAGTGTGCCGCCTGGGAGGCCGGTTCCATCTTGGTTTGGATCTGTGCCTCCGCCTGGTGCTGTTGTTCCGCCGTCTCCGCCAGTTTGATCTGGGGTTGTTCCAGCTGCCTCGCTTTGGTTGAGGACGGTATATTCGCTGAAGTGCTCAGTTTGACCTAATACGACTCCGTTTTCAAATGATCCATTACTTGTTTTGGTGTAACGATTTTTCTTGCGATCCACATAATACACACTAGGTTTTTTCGCTTTTTGCGGCTCGTCTAGTGTAAAGGATAGTGTGACCGGGTCTTTAAAGGTCGAAACCTTTTTCTTGTCTTGTTTGATTTGGAAATCATACGTATCCGTTAATGCGTTTTTCACTTTATCCGTTTTTGTCATCCATATATCTGCGTTTTTCTCGGACAAATTTGAGAGCGGTAATGCGAGTCCCACTTTGTCATGATAGATGGTGACGTTTGGATCTTGCTCTCTTTTCTTCAGCTCGGCTACTTGTGCTTTTGATAGAGACAATTGAACGTTTTTCGCTTTGCTTGCTTTGTCTAAATAAAGCAATGCTTTGTTTGTATGCTGCACATATGTTTGGAATTTCTCATCATCTTGAATGTCATAAGCGCCTTTTCCTTTCACGCGAGGAAGGAACACTTCTTTCACCCTGTGATCGATGACAGGCGAAATCTTCCCATCTGCCTTCTCAATTTGCTCTTTGAAGATTTCATAGTCGACATACCCTAAGTCTTCGCCGTGAGAGGCTTCTGTGAAGACGCTGTAGCCGTCGCCGCCTGTGCCGACAAATGCGTTTGTAGCTACGCGGTATGTTTTCTCATCATCAATGTCTGTCAGTTGACCCTTTTGGTCTTTCAGTTTCACATCAATCAGTCTGCTGCCAGCTGGTTTACTGAGTGTAAACGTATATTCAATGCCAGCTACATGAGGGAATGCGCCTCCGCCTTCCTCAATGCCTGACAGCCCCTGTTCGAGTGCTTTTTTAATTTGACTGCCTTTTAAATCTGCGACATAAAGGGTATTTCCGAAAGGCATCACTGTTAAAATATCACCTAAAGTGATATCACCTTTTTCGATGCTTCCACGAATACCGCCGCCGTTTGTGATGGCAAGGTCAGCTCCAGCAGATTCTTGCGCTTTCTGCAGCATGCCGTCAGCAATAAAGTTCCCAAGATTCGTTTCCTTCGCACGGACATGCTCACGCTGGCCATCTAAAAGGACATCTGTATGGCCGACTTTTTCTGTTTTTAAATCTTGAATATCTGCTTTGTATCCATCAAGGATCGCTTTTGCCTCTGCATCTTCTTTGACAGAGTCATCAATCGGGATTAGGTCAAAAGAAGATTCTTTTGGCTGGACGACACCTTTTTTGTCAAAGGCCACGTCTACTTTTCCTAAAAATTGTCCGTAATCTTTGACTTGAGCGACGATCGTAGGTTCTTTTTTCTTGATAACCTTTAATTTTTCGACAAGGGTGTGTGTGTGACCGCCAATGATTAAATCAATTCCGTCTACTTTTTGAGCGAGCTCAAGATCACGGTTGTAGCCAATGTGTGTTAACGCAATGATTTTATTGATTTTTTCTTTTGTTTGAATGGTGTTGACTGTTTCTTTTGCTTTCTTGTACGCATCTTTAAATTGAATGTTAGGGCCGCTGCTGGATGTAATGGCTGTGTCTTCAGTCGTTAAACCGAATACGGCGACCTTTTCACCGTTTACATCGAGCAGGATGTAAGGGTAAATTCCGGCTTCTTTTTTCTCACCAGCTTTAAATGAGGCTGGTTTTTTCATTAAGTTACTCAATTGTTTTTCCTTCGAGACATCCACGTTTGATGACACGACCGGGAATTGAGGCTTTTCAAATTGATGACGGTTTTTCGGATCGACATCTGATGCATCACCTGTCAGGAATTGACGGAGTACAGAAGGACCTTTGTCAAATTCATGATTACCAAACGTCATGGCATCGTATTTCATTAAGTTCATCAATTTTAGATCGGCAAGTCCTTGCCACTTTGTGAAGTACAGGTCACCAGAGAAGACATCTCCAGCGTCTAATAGTATATTGTTCTTATTTTCAGCACGGATTTCTTTAATCTTTGTTGCGCGTCTTGCCGCATCATCAAGGTGTGCGTGTGTATCGTTCGTATGCATCACTGTTAAATTCCAGTTATCTGATGAAGGCGGTTCTGTTGTGCCATCGTCTTTAAAGGCTAGCTTGTACACACCAAGACCATCTGTGCTTGCGTTACGAATAAAGTCTACGCTGCTTGATTTCTCAGCAAACGGTTTGGCTAAAAGAGAAGATTCAAAAGTGACGGTTGCGCCTTTGATCGGTGCAATCGACCAGTTTTGATCTGCACTTGGGTTGATCGTTTTTTGTTCGATAATATAATCCATCAGTACTTGGCGGTTCTCATCTGCTGAGGCAAGCACTACTTTATCTTGCGTCAAATGAGGGAAGCCTCCGCCGCCAGAAGCACGATAGTTATTTGTTACGACTAAAAATTCTTGATTGTCAGAGACGGGTTTCCCGTTGTAAGACAGGTTTTTGATGCGGTTGGCATTGGCGTTGAGAAGTGTGCCTGTTGTGCTGTATTTAGCAGGCTGCGTCACATCGACTTGGTATGTCACGCCATCAATCACATCAAAGTTATACGAGCGGTATTCCTCGTTTAAAATCGGCTGTTCCTTTGCATCGTTCGGTTTGATCTGATTAAACTGGCCGGCAGACATTTCTAACCAGTCTTTCACTTCACTGCCTTTCAGTTTCACAATCTGCACAGTGTTATCGTAAAGGTAGAGATCGCCGATGTTCTTAATCGCTAAATCTCCTTTTGCGATATTTGTATAATAGTTTACACCGTTTCGGCCGCCGGCTTTAAACGGAGCACCTGCAGATAAAATCGGTAAATTTTGATACGATGTGTCCTTCATTTTTTCTTGTGCATACCATTTTTGGGCATCTGTCACAATTTGAATCGAAGGGTCATCCATCACTTGAGCGAAAAAGCTGTTAATGTCTGCTTCTGTTTTGCCAACAGGCTTTCTCACGTAATCAAGTGTGTTTTGATGCGTTGTTTGAATGGCATCTTTTACAGTGCTGTTTTGAGATGATACTCCGGCAACAGATTCGATCTTGCCTGTTCCGTCTGTGACCTTCCAGTTGCCTCCATCAGGCTCTAGTGTTAAATCAATGACTCCGAGGTAGCTGCCCCAGTTTTTTGACATGACGACTGGGATGCCGTTGATGGTTCCTTTTGAGACATTGAATTTGTCGACGCCGTTATATTCAGCGCTTGGGAATGTGCCATGCTGGTGGCCTGATACAATGGCATCGATGCCTTTTGTTTTCGTGGCAAGGTCAAAGATCATATTTTCTGATCCTTTAGGTGAAGCGGTTTTTTCAATTCCTGTATGAGCAAGAGCGACAATGACATCTGCGCCTTTCTCTTTCATTTCAGGAATGGTCTCATTGGCAGATTCGACGATGTCCTGCACTTGGACTTGTCCATCTAAATGCTTCTTATCCCACGTCATAATTTGTGGTGGAACGAATCCTATGTAACCAACTTTCACAGTTTGTGAGGCTCCGCTTGCATCTTTAAAGGTTTTATCTTGGATCACATAAGGTGTAAAACGGTGTTCTCCATTTAGCTTTTTGACGTTCGCATTAACAATCGGGAAATTGGCGCCCGCAATGGTACCGTCAAGGAAGGATAATCCGTAGTTAAATTCATGATTGCCAAGTGTTCCTGCATCGTATTTTAGTTTGTTGAGTGTATGAATAATAGGGTGAACCTTTGTTTGATTGATGATGCTGTCTTTCTCATTTTTGTAAACGTATTCTCCAAGAGGGGTTCCTTGAATCAGGTCTCCGTTATCAACAAGGAGTGTATTTGGATTTTGTGAGCGGTGCTTGTCAATGAGCTCGGCTGTTTTTGCCAAACCAAATTCATTTGTCTCTTTGTCGCTGTAATAATCATAATTCATCATGTTCGCATGAACATCGGTTGTGGCTAAGATACTGACCTTTACGGCTTTGCCGTTTTCTGTTTCTGCATGAGTAGGTACTGCTGGGAGAATGAGACTAATCATCATAATGGAAGTGAGCAGAATAGACAGGTTTTTCCTTCGTTTAGACCTATGTGCTTGCTTCTTCACCTGATCTCCGCCTTTCTAATTTTTTTGACCACAATACCTATTGTAGAAATGTTTCGTTAACTTTTGTAGTTATTTTTTGAAGATTATTGTAAAGATAACATAAATCATACGAATTACCTTGTTAAGGGAATGTGAATGAGTCTAAATACTCATTTTTATCATAAGGGGTTTTCTGATAGGGATAGGATGTTTGATTTCAACATGCCCGGGTATAGTGTGTAGTGTAAACGATAATCAAGCAGGAGGGTTTCTACATGGGTAAGAAAATTGCAGTTGTATTAACAGATTACTTTGAGGATGTTGAATTCACCGAGCCTGCAAAAGCCTTTAAAGATGCAGGTCATGAGTTGACAGTCATTGAAAATGAAAAAGGAAAAACAGTGAAAGGGAAGCAAGGAGATGCAGAAGTGAGAGTGGATGCGTCTATTGACAACGTGAAGCCTGAAGACTTCGATGCACTTCTCATTCCTGGCGGTTTCTCACCAGATATTCTGCGTGCAGATGATCGTTACGTCCAATTCACTAAAGCATTTATGGATGAGAAAAAACCAGTATTTGCGATCTGTCACGGACCGCAATTGCTCATTACAGCGAAGACGCTTGAAGGAAGAGGCGCGACTGGCTATACATCCATCAAAGTCGATATGGAAAACGCAGGCGCTAAATTTAAAGACGAAGAAGTCGTCGTTTGTCAGGATCAGCTTGTGACAAGCCGTACACCTGATGACATTCCAGCCTTTAACCGTGAATCATTAAAACTGCTTGAGAAATAAAATCGCAGTTGTAAAGCCAGCACCTTGCGGGGTGCTGGCTTTTTGTGTGCATGATGTAAGAAAACTGCGTGTAGACCATAAAAACAGTTTCCTTTTTCACCATTATTTTCTTAAGTTTTTTAGCTCGCTTGCGATGGCTTGCATTTCACTTGGGCTGAATGAAGATTTTTTCATCACCATTTGGTGAAGAAATTCAATATCTTCGTACTTGTCTGGACTGAAGTCCTCTGCTTTGATGACTCCAATGTTCAGCATATTTAACTTTTGCGAAATGTCTTCAATCAGCTGATTGACTTCAGCCGCTTTTTGCTCTGACAAGGGCGGCACGTCCTTTCCTGCATATGTGTCGAATAATATGTCTATTTTAACAGAAATGCAAAAGAATAAAAGGGCTATTAAGATGACACAGAGATGTTTTTCTCCTTTTTCTCCTGCTTAATCTTAACAATGATTCGTTTGGATTCAAATACGACAACCCCTGATAAACCGATGAGCCCGATTAAGTTTGGAATCGCCATCAGTCCATTTAGCATATCTGCCACACCCCAGACGAAGTCATTTTTAAACACAGCACCAAAAAAGACAGCCATCACAAACACGATACGATAATACATGACGTACGAATCCTTCGCCAAATATGTAAAGCATTTTTCGCCATAATAGGACCAGCCAATGATGGTGGAATAGGCAAACAAGAGCAGCCCGATTGCCACAATGGTTGAGCCAGCTGGACCGAGGAAGTGAGCAAAGGATAACGAGGTCAGCGCATCACTTTTCACTGTTAAATACATATCTGCCATGACAATGGTAATGCCAGTGATAGAACAAACAATGATTGTATCAATAAACACTTGCGTCATAGAGACGAGAGCTTGACGGGCAGGCATATCCGTTTTCGCAGCCGCAGCCGCAATTGGTGCTGACCCCAGACCTGCTTCATTGGAAAATACACCACGTGCCACACCCCAGCGAATGACAGTCCCAATTGCACCACCTGCCACGGCTTGACCGGTAAAGGCATCTGAGAAAATAAGACCGACTGCGCCTGGAACAAGGTCAGCATTCATAACAAGAATGATCAGACCGCAAATGACGTAAAATAAAGCCATGACCGGTACAAAAATAGATGTGACCCGTCCAATGCTTTTAATTCCGCCTAAAATCACAAGTGCTGTAAAAGCTGTAATAATGATACCTGTTACCCATGTTGGAATTTGAAAAGTAGAATTCATAACGCCTGAGATGGAATTAGACTGTACCAGGTTGCCGATCCCAAAGGCAGCACTGGCACCGAAAACAGCAAATAGCACCCCTAGCCATTTCTGCTTTAACCCGTGCTCTAAATAATACATAGGTCCGCCAGACATTTCGCCTTTTTCGTTTTTGACCCTGTATTTCACAGCAAGAACAGCTTCGGCAAATTTGGTGGCCATCCCGAAAAATGCAGCAAACCACATCCAGAATACTGCACCAGGACCACCCGCTATAACAGCCGAGGCCACACCTACGATATTTCCTGTACCGACAGTTGCAGCGAGAGCCGTCATTAATGCTTGGAAATGGGAAATATCTCCTTCTGACATTTTGTCTTGTTTTGAAAAAGCGAGCTTTAAAGAATAAGGAAGTAATCTAATTTGAATGAAGAGAACGCGAAAGGTGAGGTATATTCCAGTACCAACAATTAAAATCAACAGGGGAGGCCCCCACAAAAAATTGTTCATCGTTGTGACAAACTGCTCAATTATTCCCATCTAATATCCCCCTTTGTTTGTGTAATTCTCCTAAAGTTTCTCCTGTTTTTGTGTATTTTGTCAATGGCGATGAGAGCTTTTCTTGCAAAGTTTCCAAAAGAAAAGGGAGTTGATATGATAGAGAAAAGGTTTTCGAAAAGAACTCTTAGGGAAAAGATAGGAGGAGAATGAAGGATGATTCATGTGTTATTCGTGTGTCTTGGCAATATTTGCAGGTCACCGATGGCAGAGGCCATGTTTAGAAAAAAAGTAGAAGATGAGGGGCTTAGCGAGCACTTTGTGATTGATTCAGCAGGTATTGGCGGATGGCATCAAGGCAGTCCCCCGCATGAAGGAACGCGAAAGCTGCTTGATGAAAAAGGCATCAGCTATGAAGGAATGTCCGCAAGACAAATCATGGATGAAGACATCACAACATACGACTATATCATTGCGATGGATGCTGAAAATGTAGGGGCACTGCGCAGTATAGCCGGCTATGGGAAACATCACTTTATTGGCCGTCTTCTTGATTTTGTAGAAGACGACGATCGAGATGATGTGCCAGATCCTTATTACACTGGGAACTTTGAGGAAGTCCATGAATTAATTGAAACAGGAATTGACCGTTTTTTGACGTATGTAAAGAAAGAGAACCACCTTTAACTGAAAGGAGATCAGACGAGATGGAAGAAAAAAATCAAATCGTGCTCCGAGGAGCTCTCTTAGGTGCCGCTTGCGGCGCATTGCTGACTTTATTTCATCGACCAACAAGAATTGCACTCAAAGACAAATGGAATGACTGCCAGCAAAAGCTGGATGAGTACCGTCAGGAGCCAGGCAGAATATCAGCTTGCATGAAAGAAAAGATGGAAGAAACGAAGCAGCTGATGCGAACAGTCTCAGATGATTTGTCATTTTTAAATGAACAGGTCAATCAGTTAAAGGAAACAACCCCAAGGGTATTAGAAATTATTGAAGAAACAAAGGATCACTTTCAATCGAAACAGACAGATTGATCATTGGAGATGAGGCGTATGGGTTTTATTAAAGCGTTAATTGAACGCTTTTTGCTGCATGAAGGACCGGCAAAATCTGCTGAGCTTGCCTATTTCTTTTTGCTTTCATTATTTCCGTTTCTCATCTTCGTACTGACACTCGTTGGGTATTTGCCGCTGACGTCAAAGGATGTCCTGAGCGTCATTTCTGGTTATGCGCCAGAAGGAGCGCTATCGATGATTGAATCCATCGCCGAACAGACGCTGAATAATCGGAACGGCGGGTTATTGTCGTTCGGGATTATTGCCGCGCTTTGGTCAGCATCTAACGGCATTAATGCCGTCGTTAGAGCATTTAACCATGCTTACGAAGTTGAGGAGAATCGTTCCTTCATTCTCGTACGTTTAACATCGATCATTTTAACGATTGCGATGGTTTTGACCATTATTTTTGCCCTGATGCTGCCTGTCTTTGGCAAAGAACTTGGTTTATTCGTCGCTAAATTAGTTGGGAAGTCAGATGCCTTTCTCACTGTATGGACTGCGATGAGATGGATCATTAGCCCGCTCATTTTATTGATTGTTTTTACATCCTTATACTATTTTGCTCCAAACATCAGGCTGAAATTAAAATTTGTTCTGCCAGGCGCCATTTTTGCATCGATTGGATGGATTTTGGTGAGCATGCTGTTCTCATTTTACGTAGGCGAGTTTGCCAACTACAGTGCGATGTACGGAAGCATTGGGGGAATCATTATTTTAATGATTTGGTTTTATTTAACCGGCATCATGATTATCCTTGGCGGCGAGCTCAATGCGCTTTTACATAAGCGTAAAATCGTACCAGGCAAACTATAATGAAATCCGGGCATCCTAAAGAAGAACGATCAAGTTCAAACTGAATGGATGGGGGAAATCACATATGTCCAAACAATCAAAAAAAGGCGGAAGCAATACGAAACAAAATAAAGGCCATCAACCTAAGAACAAAACAAGCGGCAGTGCGAACGGACAAAATGGATATCATTAAATGAAAAAAAACTCCTCTGCATGGGTGCAGAGGAGTTTTTATTTAGAAATGGCTTCATTGGAGTTTTCAAGAACTGCCGCCGTCCGTCCGAATCGAACGCAGAAAAACACGAATAATATCACGATGCTGACAAGGTAAAGTAAATTCATACCTTCAAACGTTTGCACAAAGATTCCACCGAGAACAGGACCGAGAATACTTCCCGCACTAAACGCCATCCCGCACATCAAATTTCCAGCAGGCAGCAGATGCTTTGGCAATAAGTCGGTCATATAGCTGATGCCAAGTGAGAAGGTAGAGCCTACAGCCATTCCGGCAATAAAGAAACAAATCGCAACAGCCAAAACGGATTGAATGAATATTCCTGCTAGTAGAAAAAAGAAAGATCCAACGAGTGTGACACATAAAATGATGCGGCGCCTGCCAAACCTGTCGCTGAGCATCCCAAGAGGAAGCTGAAAGACAATGCTCCCAATGGCAAACGCAGGTAAAATAAACGCAACCGCATCTACTGTCACCCCGCTTCTTAGCGCATATACAGGGAAGTTACTATTAAGCGTCGTTTCTAAAAATCCATAGCAAAACGGCATCATAAAGGCGACCCAGCCAAATTGAAAGGCTTTCTTAAAGCGCTTTAAACTGTTTGTCTGCTCTGACGTCTGCACTTCGCCCGTATCTGGATATGTATTTTTCAAAACAAAAACAAGCAGCCAAATACATAAACTAACGGCACCAGAAACAATGAAAGGTAAAGATGGGTTGATTTCAATGAGTGGTGTTAAAAAAGGTCCAGCGGCAAAACCGAGTCCAAAGGATAACCCATACAATGAAATATTTCGCCCGCGATTTCTCGATGACGACGCATAGGTCACCCAAGTCTGTGTAGAGAAATGCAGCATATGATCACCAATCCCGATCATAAGCCGCAGGAAGAACCAGACAACATAAGATTCAAAAAACACAAAGCTGAACAAGCTTAAAAAGACAGCAGCGCCTCCAATGACAATTAACGGCTTAAACCCAAACCGGCGAAGGGGCGCTTCCATAAATGGAGAAGCTAGCAGCACGCCGAGATATAAGCCTGTGGCATGCAGTCCGTTTAACGTAGGAGAAGTCCCGGCATGTTCAAAAATAATCGAAATGACAGGAAGTAACGCTCCCTGCGAAAAACCTGATACAGATACAAGTAAAATTAAAATCATAAAGTGAATTCTCGACATAAGAAGCTCCTTACAAGTTCATATTTTCATCGTACAATGGAACCATAGGGGTTTCAATAGAAAGGTGGAAAAGGAATGAAACTGAGATACGAAACGGATCGGTGGATTGCACATATTGAGGACAGGCAGCTGACTATTTCAGGAACAGAAGAAATGGGGTACCGTCCATCTCAATTGTTCACCTCAGCCATTGCAGGCTGCTTTGGAGAAATACTCATTCATGTGTGCCGTAAAAAGCGAATATCCTATGAAGGGCTGACGATCACACCTGAAACGACAAGGGCAGGAGCTGTAAACAAGATTTCCAGCATTCATTTACATATCTTATTTGAAGACATTAATACATCTGATGAACAAATCGATAAAGTGATCACCCTTGCATTGAAGCATTGCTCTATGGTGCAGTCCGTGAAAGGAAGTATTGATATCACCTTCTCACACGCGCGAATCTAAAATGTATATGATGCCGGCACTCACGAAAGAATAACAGTCAGACATATGTAAAGGAGAATGGCTGTATGAATCGTTTGTTTCTTGTGATTGTCGCAATTGGTGTACCGCTATCGGTGATTGGCAGTTTTCTTCATTTTCCGCAGGTTATCATGTTTGCTGTGTATTGTATCGCAATTATTGGTCTTGCTAGTTTTATGGGAAGAGCCACAGAAAGTCTTGCCATCATAGCGGGCCCCAGAATTGGCGGGCTTTTAAACGCCACATTTGGAAATGCGGTGGAGTTAATTATTTCGTTTTTTGCATTAAAGCAAGGACTGACAGCCATCGTCCTTGCATCATTAACTGGATCAGTGATCGGAAACTTACTGCTTGTGGCGGGGCTGTCTTTTTTCGTTGGCGGTTTAAAATATAAGCGCCAAGTGTTCAATGTCCACGATGCAAGGCACAACTCAGGCTTGCTCATGTTTGCCATTATTGTGGCGTTTGTCATTCCAGAAGTGTTTTCGGTGGAGATGGCAGAGAATAAACAGTTTGTTTTAAGCATTGGGATCAGTATTGTCATGATTTTGCTTTATGTCGCGGCGCTCTATTTCAAACTGGTCAGCCACCGCGGGGTGTATGTTGCTAAGCAGGAGAGCATGGAAGGCGAAGCAGAAACGGAAGAAGAAACACCTGAATGGTCTGGAAAGTTTGCGACTTTGATTTTGCTGCTTGCAACGATGGCCGTTGCGTACATTTCAGAGCGCCTCGTCCATACATTTGATACGGTAGGGAAGCAATTTGGCTGGAGTGAGCTGTTTATCGGAGTCATTATTGTGGCCATCGTCGGCAATGCCGCAGAACATGCCTCTGCTGTTATCATGGCGTATAAAAACAAAATGGATGTCGCAGTGGAAATCGCTTTTGGTTCCACGCTTCAGGTGGCGATGATGGTGGCACCAATCCTTGTCATCAGCTCGCTTTTTTTCAATACCCAAATGCCGCTCATTTTCTCCTTACCAGAGCTGATTGCCATGGCGTCCGCTGTATTACTTACAGTCATTTTATCTAATGACGGAGATACCAATTGGTTTGAAGGCGCCACATTACTTGCTGCCTATTTCATTATGGCGATTGGATTTTTCCTTTTATAATCTTTTGTGGATAAGGGACGACTTTGCGGAAAATACTATGGAAAAATGAATGAGAAAGAGTGATGATATGAAAAAGATGCCCCGCATCATGTTTGTTGTTCTCTTATCCTTAAGTTTTCTATACAGTTTTCCAGCGGAGGCGGCGAAACCATTTAAGGTGCCATCGTCTGTCGCTAGTATTTCTAAGGAGAATACGTATCCGAATGCGTCACAGGATCAGCCATTGCTCCAGCCGAGCGAGTTGACAGCCGAATTGTTTAAAACAACAGATGTGCCGATTGAGAATACTCATTTGATCAAAATGCTGAATGAATCCAGTATTTCAGGGACGCCATTAGCTATTGGTTACCGTGCGACCATTTTCCTTGGAAGATGGGCACTGAGCTACGATTCAAACGAAACGGTGGCCAACTGGGAATACAAAAAAGTGAATACAAATCACATTGATAACAGAGGCGGCAACAAAACAGCCATTGGCAAGTACGTTCAAAAGCAGCAAGTCAAAGTGAGCGGCGGGCTCACAGCAAAGGTGCCAAGCCCAGAAGATGTAAAAACATTGATGATGCAAAAAGCCATTCAAAAGACAAAGCTGCCCCTCGCTTTTGACACCGTGATTGGCGCAGGAACAAAGCGAGATCAGTCATACCACGTCTCTCCGAAAAAAGCAGCTTCGCTTCATGCTTATGCACCAGCGATTAACGAAAAAGGGAAGGTGACATACGGAGAAGTGTACCTTGTGCTTAAAGGAAATAAACGCAAACTCGTCGTGAAAAACGTGACCTCACAAGGAATCGGTGCTTGGATTCCTGTGCAGGATCACCTGACGTTTGGGTTTCAAGGGATGAATTAACATAGTAAAACCCCCTCTTTCACTATAGAAGAGGGGGTTTAATTTGTCGTAAGTTATTAATGTCAGGCGTGATATTTTAAAAGCTCCACCAATCATTAATCCATTGATAAACAATATGTATACACTAGATAAACTTAAGATACGCTTTTCCTAATTTGAATATAAAGTTTTGCTTTCAAAAGATATGATGAGTTTTAAATAAAAAAGCCATAACATAAGTTTATTTAAATAAACTTATGTTATGGCAAAATTCCCTTTTATTCCCCTAAATCCACATTATGATAAACCTGCTGCACGTCTTCAAGCTCTTCTAATACATCGATTAGTTTCTCGAATTGTTCTTTAGATTCATCATCTAATGTCACTTCATTTTGAGGAAGCATTGTGATTTCAGCGACAGTGAATTCTTCTACGCCCGCTTGTTTGAATGCTTCTTGTACTTGATGGAATTGATCTGGTTCAGCGTACACAATCACTGTTTCATCTTCTTCCATGATGTCACGTACATCAACGTCTGCTTCCATTAAAAGCTCAAGCGTTTCTTCTTCATTTTTTCCTTCGACACCGATGACAGCTGTTTGGTCAAACATGTAGGCAACAGAGCCGCTTACGCCCATGTTTCCACCATTTTTTCCGAAAGCCGCACGAACATCTGACGCTGTGCGGTTCACGTTATTGGTGAGGGCATCAACGATCACCATTGATCCGTTTGGACCAAATCCTTCGTAGCGCAGCTCATCGAAATTCTCTTCCGCACCGCCTTTGGCTTTTTCAATGGCACGGTCCACGATGTGTTTTGGGACACTATATGTTTTTGCACGTTCTAGGACAAAACGAAGTGCTTGGTTTGATTCTGGGTTTGGCTCACCTTGTTTGGCAGCCACATAGATTTCACGCCCGAATTTTGCGTAAATACGACTTGTACTGGCATCCTTTGATGCTTTCTTTTCTTTAATGTTGTTCCACTTACGACCCATCTTATTCACTCTCTTTCACTTAGAAAATACACAGTATGAGGGTCCCCATGCTGCATGAAATCAATCTATTTTCTATTATACATGAATTAGTCAAGAGGATAGAAGTTAGAGGGGCTGACTGAAGAGATTTCTTAGCTGATGTGTCCAAGCTGTTCAAACGTTTCATGTTTTTCATGAGCCCGCGTCAGTTCATCGCATCGAATGATCTTTCCATCTAATAACGTGAAAAGAGCCATGACATCAATAAAACCCCTGTCTCCGCTTGCGAGTTCCACATGTACCGTGTAACGAAAACACCCTTGCTGCGCCTCTTCATCAAATAACACATCATGAAAAGCGGGGATCTCAAGCTGTTTTGTCAATCCTTTTAATGTGGATAGATGCTTTTTAAACTCATCAAGTGTCGAAACCTCTCCATCTGTCACTTGCTGATATTCAGGTGAAAAATATGCCTCCACTTTTTCTATATTGAATTTGGTTAACACCTCTTCATACATCTCTTTAATAAATGATAGCGCCTCTTTTTTTGTCATGAATCAACATCCTTTCTTTTTGTTAATCGGTTAACTATATTTCATTATAGTTAACTAGTTAACAAAAAACAATCAAAAAAATAACCCCATCACAAATGAGGTTATTTTGCAGGCTGGGGATAGACGAGATCTTCAAGCAATTTGACATCATGCTGATGAAGTTGTTTGATCATTTCTTTTCGGACAGCGAGGGCAGCATCGAAGTATTTTTCGTCTTCGACCATTCCTTTCACTGTGATCTCAATCCCGCGGTTCAGCTTGTTCAGACCCATAATGCCATGAACTTGAAACGGTTCGATGGCATGCTGGAATTCATCTTTTTTGAGAAAATCATGGTGCATTTGATTTAAATTGTCGCAGGCCGTTTCGAGTGCTTGAAAGGCTGTGTCTGGGTTTTGATTCGCACTAATTAATACAGACTCCGTAATCCGCATGTAGTGCATGTTATAGTTTTGGATTTGCCGGATGTCTCCGTTAGAAATGGTTAACAGCTTGCCGCTCCATTCTCTAATTTGCAGAGATCGGAGACCAATTTCTTCAATCGTTCCATTAAAGAGGTTATTCACTGTCACATAATCCCCTTTATGAATTTGACGTTCATAGATGAGAAAAATGCCTGCTAAAATATCGCGAATCAGCGTCTGGGCGCCAAAACCGATGACGATCCCAGCCACACCAGCACCTGCAAGAATTTTTCCGAAATCATGAAAGAAGAGAGAAATGACATACAATACAAAGCAAATCGAAGCGGTGTATTTTGAAACAGATTTGACCAAGCTCTCGATCGTTTTTTTCTTCTTGTCTTCTATAAACTCTGTTCGTTTAAAGAACAATTGAAGCGCTTTGTTAATCAAAAAGACGGCAAGCCAAAGTACGAGTCCAACAAGGAGAATTTCAATGTATTTGTTCTTGACTACTGTTAGAAAAGTATCGTCCATCTATCGGTTACCCCCTGGCTGTACGAGAAGTAAAATCAACATCTTGATAATAGCTGTTTTTCACAAGAACATTCGGACCAAGGCATTGTACGCTTGGACAATGACAATTCAGCTCTTTTGCTAATTTTGTGTCCATCCAGCGAGTATACGCGGATTGCAATGTATCAGTAGCAATATTTCCTAGCGGCGGTGTGTCACCAAAGTCTGTCACAATAATATTCCCATCAAAAATATTCACATTCAGCCGTGAGCGTCCATCAGGGTCATTTCGTACCGTGACATGTTTCTCCTGACGCAATCGTTTGAGGAGGCGCTGGTCTTCTTCATCTGTGCTGCAAGAATAAAATGGCAGGGTGCCAAACAGCATCCATGTGTCTTGATCACGAATATCAAGCAGTTGATGAATCGCATCACGCATTTGCGGAAGCGTCAATGATTCAAGTGCGCTGGCAAAATCACTTGGGTACATCGGGTGAACTTCGTGGCGCTGGCATTTCATCTCCTCCACAATTTGCCGGTGGATGTGTTCAATATATGGAAGCGTACGCTTATTAAGCATGGTTTCAGCAGATACGGTCACACCTGCTTTGACAAGTGCCCGGCTATTTTCAATCATGCGGTTAAATAATTTCTCACGCTGCTCAAAGGTTGGTTTTCTGTCCATCATTGCAAAACCGACCGTTGCAAACTCTTCGACAGTTCCCCAGTTATGTGAGATGTGAAGGACATCTAAGTATGGAATAATTTCTTCATATCGCGCCAAATCAAGCGTTAAGTTTGAGTTGATCTGTGTACGGACGCCGCGTTCATGGGCATACTTTAATAAAGGGACGACATATTCCCGCACAGATTTGAGAGAAAGCATCGGCTCTCCGCCTGTAATACTGATTGAGCGCAGAAGCGGAACTTCATCTAAACGGCGAAGCAGTAAATCAAGCGGCAGTGCATTCGGGTCTTTAGGCTGCAAAGTATAGCCGACCGCGCAGTGCTCACATCTCATGTTACACAACGTCGTGGTTGTAAATTCAATATTTGTCAGCTTCATCTCTCCGTAGTCCTGCACATCTAGATAGGCTTCCCAAGGGTCATATGCAGGTGTAATCGGACGAAGTGCTGTTTTTTGGTTCATGGTATCTATCTCCTTTTCATTCGGGCAAACGTGGACCCGCCAACAGTTAATTTTAAGCCCCATCACCGTTATACGCAAGTGGGGTTTCATTGATTTACAAGGGAAAAAAAGATAAGCTAGAAACAAATGCTAAAGGGAGTGTATCTATGGGCAAGGCAGCAGACAGCAAAGAGCAGCAGGTTGATTATTTAAAGAACCGATTAGATATGTTTATGAATGTGATTGATTCATTAGATCCTGAATCAACAGATGTTGAGGATATAGACAGACTGATCCAGATGATTGACGACCTAGAAGCGAAATATGAACGGTTTAAAAATGATTGGAAGGAAGAATAGCTCGCACAGTGCGGGCTTTTTTCTTTAAATTGGCAGGTGAATCAGTGTATGAGTCTCGGTCTTATTCTGCACAATAGAAGAAAAACCGGGAAGTGACGTAAATGAAAAAATACATGCTCATCTGTTTATGTGCGCTTTTTGTATCTATGCCTCTCTCAGAAGCGGAAGCCGTGTCTAATCAGCCTGTCCATTGGGGATTTGCGAAAAGCAAAGAACATAAGCCAGCAGATGCGGGTAAAGAACTGAACGCCCTTTTAAAAAAGTATGATGCCTTCTATTTAGGAAACACGAAAAAGAAAGAGATCTATTTTACATTTGACAATGGCTATGAAAATGGGTACACGCCGAAGATCTTAGATGTGCTGAAAAAACATCAAGTACCAGGCACTTTCTTTGTGACAGGACACTTTGTTAAGGACCAGCCGGAGCTCGTCAAACGTATGGCGGAGGAAGGTCATATCATCGGCAACCATTCCTATCACCATCCAGATCTAACAACAAAGAGTACGAAAGAAATCAAAGAAGAGCTTGGGCGTGTCAATGAAGCCGTGTACAAAATCACTGGAAAACAAGACAACCTCTATCTTCGTCCGCCGCGCGGTGTATTCAGTGAAAGAGTGCTGAAGGAAACAAAAGAGCTCGGCTATCAAACCGTTTTTTGGTCAGTGGCGTTTGTGGACTGGCATATCCATCATCAAAAAGGAAAACAGTATGCTTACGATCAAATGATGAAACAGGCGCACCCAGGTGCCATTTACTTACTGCATACCGTCTCAAGGGACAATGCCGAGGCATTGGATGATGCCATCACGGCACTGAAAAAACAAGGTTATTCTTTTAAAAGCCTAGACGATCTCATGCTTGAAAAAGTATGGCATCTCCCTCAGCTATAGAAAAAAAGCTTGCAGAACACCTGCGAGCTTTTTCTTTATCCTTCTCTTATTTTACGCTGAAACAAAATCGGATGATGGCGCGAGAAAGAATCAATCAAGCCCTCACCAAAAATTGTGATACTTTGCTCCCAAGGATGTCCTAGCAAGCCCCAATGCATCTCTTTTGATAAAAAGAAATAATAATCTCCGTTCGGAAGCACAGGCACTGTCCATTCTCCAAATTCATCTTTTTCAAATGAGCCGTATGGTGTGATCCAGTAGCATTCGTGCTGCCAATCAAGTGCCAGCATATATTCGTCTGTTCTGATAAGCTCCTGAAAAACAAGTCATGCTTTCTCTTCAAGGTCTTCATCAGCATGTAGAAGGGAAGAGTCCTCAAAATAAGCAGAAATATCATATGTAACGAAAGGAGAAGGTAGCCGAAATGAGGGAAAACGAGAGAGACTCGGATGAAATTTGAAATCTCGATAGAGCGTCTCCCATACGAGCTTTCGTTCTTGATGAGACAATGGAATCCAGTTTTTCATCTAACCGCCTCCTCAGCCATTCTCTCTACACATTATTTGAATATGCGGAACCATCCTTTATGCTTAAACCACAAAAGCATACCCGAGACGAGCAGACCCATGAAAATCAGTACGCCAAAATAGCCATACTTCCAGTGTAATTCAGGCATGTTATCAAAGTTCATTCCGTACACCCCAACAATAAAGGTCAGTGGAATAAAGATGGTCGACACAATGGTCAATGTCATCATGATCGCATTCATTCGATTAGAATTCAGCGTCTGGTAGCTGTCTCGTAAATCGGCTGTCATATCACGGTTTGATTCGACAATCTCGGTTAGTTTCAAAAGGTGATCATAAATATCATTAAAGTATGCTTGCCGGTTCGTATCACTTCTCATCATATGCGTGTTAACAATACGATATAAAAGGTCCCTCATCGGGATAATCGTTCTTCGCAGTTTGAGCAAATCGGATCGAATCCCGAATACTTCGTTCATCAATGTTCCATATGTTTTATGACCTTCTTCATCCTCGATTTCATTCAGCCTGTCCTCTATTTGATAAATAATAGGGAAATAATCATCGACAAGCTGATCAATCAACATGTAGGCGATATGCTCAGGCCCGCTGTTTCGGGCTTTATCAGATTCTTTGAGTTTTCGAATGACACGGTCAATGTATGGCGCTTCCTTCAAATGAAAGGTCACGATATAATTGTCACCAACAAACAGATCGATTTCCTCAGATCGAAGCGTTTTTTGATTCAGAGCATGAAGCACGAAAAATAAATATCCTTCATAAAAATCAAGCTTCGGCCGCTGTAAATAATGGAAGCAATCTTCAATCGCAAGCGGATGGAATTGAAAGTATTCTTTCAAAAGCGCGGCTTCCTTTTCCGTAGGCGCATGAAAATCAATCCAATACCAGGCGATATCTGGGCTTGAAAGCTGCTGCAATGTTGCATGTTCAATCAAGTCGCCGTTTTTTGTCACTGCAATTTTCTTCAGCATGTGCACCCCTCCAGACTTGCATTATATCATGAAGCAGCACCGGTGAACTTATACGTGTTCTGCATAAAAAAAGCCGATCTCATCACTGAGATCGGTCCAATGTGCGTGTATGATTGATGGATAAAACCGAGAATTAAGGACGATGGAACGTAACAAATTTATCTTGACGGTCAAACCAGCCTCTGAACGCCCAGTTATCCCAGCCGCCATCACCGTTGTTTTTAAAGGTGCCGCTTTCAAATACCCAAATACCATAAACGACATTGCCAAGATTAGCAGTAGCAAAAGTTTTCACGCCATTAAAACGGTCTTCATAGTTCTGGCTGAGGTTAAAGACCATGACATTATATCTGCCGCCAGCAGCATAGAATGTGCTTTCCATCACGCTTTTAACGAATCCAGAACGGTTGGCATTTGCATTTACTGCGTTCACAATGGCATTGGCAATTCCAAGAACATCGAAGTTGACGTTAACATTAGGACTAGCTGTCGTTCCAGCTTTTCCTTCAGCCGCTTTGTTTAATACAGTTTGCTGTAGTGTAGTAGAGACGGGTGCTGACGTTTTTTTCTCCGCAGCGTCAGCGAATACTGGTAGTGTCGAAGAAACAGCAGTGGCAAGGGCAATAGAAAGAATGGTTTTTTTCATTGGTCAGATCTCCTTTTTTAAAAAAAGTTTGGGTCTTCTTTTTCGTAAAAAGTGAAACTAGGTGAAGCCGGTGATCAATGAGGTAAAATATGTTCCTGCAAGATAAAACAAATGATTGCCTAATCAGCTAATTCCTTTGTTCACCTCCTTGATATGTCATAATTATACAAATATTTTCAAGATAGAAGCTATCACCCAGAGGGTCTATTTCTAATTTAAGGAAAATGAACCTAAAATCATGAAGGGTGCTGTCGAATTTTAGCTGAATTCGACTAAAAATGTTCCTTCATCCAAAAGGAAAATGACCGGAAATAAGGAAGATATAACTGATAAATTCTTGTACTCTTTATGTTAGAAAGTATTCAATATAGAGAATCATTCATGCAAAGTGAAACAATCGCATCTGCGTGTTTGCAGAAAGGAAGAGGAAAATATGTGGGAAAAAGAGCTGACCGTTGAACCGCCATATCACTTTGATCAAGTGCTGCGTCGCTTATCAAGTGATCCATTAAAAGCAGTCGATTTAAATAAAAGAGAGATCAAAGTACCAATCAGATTAGAACAAACACCATACGTTGTCGTCGTTCAAGCCACCGGAACAAAAGAAGCGCCCACGTTTCGGGTGAAAGGAAATGGTCCTGAGAAACCTCTCATCTGTGAGGTGAAACGAATATTTGGCATGGAGCATCAATTAGACGCTGTGCATGAGCATTTTTCTGAAACCAATCTAGCGCCCGTTTTTGAGCGTCATAAGGGGACACCTCTCATGCTGGATTTTCATTTATATCATTGCTTGATGAAATGCATCATTCATCAGCAGCTTAATCTGGCGTTTGCTTATGAACTCACAAAACGGTTTGTTCATACGTACGGCGAGCAAATAGAAGGGGTTTGGTTTGATCCTTTACCAGAAACCATCGCCTCACTTGAAACAGAGGAATTGAGAAAGCTCCAATTTAGTGAGCGGAAAGCGGAATATGTCATCGATGTCTCAAAGCGAATTGTGAGCGGCTCTCTTTGCTTAGAAGAATTACACGAATTAACTGATCTGGAGGTGGAAGAACGCCTGCTTCCAATTAGAGGGATTGGACCTTGGACAGTTCAAAATGTGCTTATGAATGGACTTGGAAGACCAAATCTCTTTCCGATGGCAGATATCGGTATTCAAAACGCCATCAAGCGTCATTTTGAC
Organism: Bacillus sp. SIMBA_005; assembly: GCF_046535585.1. Taxonomy (NCBI): domain Bacteria; kingdom Bacillati; phylum Bacillota; class Bacilli; order Caryophanales; family Bacillaceae; genus Bacillus; species Bacillus sp. SIMBA_005. Next base: position 247,783 of record NZ_JAWRWI010000006.1, read on the forward strand.
CTGCCTGAAAAGCCGACAAAAGAAGAGATGGCAGTGTTAAGCAAGGATTGGGCTCCCTATTTAAGCTACGCATCTTTATATTTATGGAGAAGTATTGAGACAGATAAATGAAAGGGATTTTCTCTCTTTGTCCAAGTCATGGTATACTAATGAGATGGAATAAAATGAAGACAACCTATCAAGGGTTCAGATAGAACGGAGAGAATGAAGTGAAGGAAAAACAGCAAGGTGCCCTTTTGCAAAAGGGACAGCAGTTTCCGCTTACCATTAAACGCCTTGGCATTAATGGGGAAGGGGTCGGGTATTTTAAAAAGCAAGTGGTCTTTGTCCCAGGTGCGCTTCCAGGCGAAGAAGTGGTTGTGGAAGCAACGAATGTCCAAGCAAAATATGCAGAAGGTACGGTTAGAAAAGTAAGAAAGCGCTCCGAGCATCGAGTGAAACCGCCATGCCCAGTATACGAAGAGTGCGGAGGCTGTCAGCTTCAGCATTTGGCGTATGAGCAGCAGCTAAGGGAAAAACGAGATATTGTCATTCAATCAATGGAACGACATACAAAACTACCAGTTGAACAGCTTGATATCAGGCCGACGATCGGTATGGAAGATCCATGGCACTACCGAAATAAAAGTCAGTTCCAAGTAGGGCGTTCTCATAGCGGTGACATCATTGCAGGGCTTTACGGACTGAACTCTCATAAGCTTGTACCGATTAAGGAATGCATCGTGCAGCATCCAAAAACGAACAAAACAACGGGCGTTGTCCGCAAAATTTTAGAGAAATTCGGTGTATCGGTCTACAATGAACGGACGAGAAAAGGCGACGTACGATCAATTGTTGTGCGTGTCGGTTTTGAAACAGGTGAAGTACAGGTCGTTCTAGTCACATCAAAACCTGAATTTCCAAAGAAAAAAGAAATTGCCGAAGCCATTCAAAAACGTCTGCCAGAAGTGACGTCCATTATGCACAACATCAATGGTGAAAAAACGTCGGTCATTTTTGGTCATAAGACATCTCACCTGGCTGGCAACATGGTCATTCAAGAATTTTTAGGAGACGTCTCCTTCGAACTGAGTGCACGTGCTTTCTTCCAATTGAATCCGAAGCAAACGCTAAAGCTTTACGACGAAGCGAAAAAAGCGTCAAAGCTGACTGGCAAAGAAAAAGTTGTCGATGCGTATTGCGGCGTTGGGACGATTGGGATGTGGCTTTCAGATGGCGCCAAAGAAGTACGAGGAATGGATGTTATCAAAGAATCGATTGATGATGCCAAGAAAAATGCTAAAAAACACGGCATGAAAAACGCGACCTATGTGACAGGAACAGCTGAACATTGGCTGCCAAAATGGGTCAAAGAAGGCTTCCGTCCTGACGTCATCGTCGTGGACCCGCCAAGAACAGGCTGTGAGCGCACCTTCTTAGACACCGTCAAACAAGTCAAACCAAAACGTCTTGTCTACGTCTCTTGCAACCCATCAACACTAGCAAAAGACCTCGAATACATGTCAAAAGACTACAAAATCGAATACATGCAGCCAGTCGATATGTTCCCGCATACCGCGCATGTGGAGACTGTTGTATCTCTCGTGAAAAAATAGATTTTAATCAAGGCTCGAAAATCATATTAGATTTTCGAGCTTTTTTTAGTTTTGGGGCATTTCTTTCATCAGACTTTTTTCTAAATGAAATAAACACTTGCCATATTTAAATTAGTACTATATAGTTCTAATTATGAAAAAAGTAAAATTAATGAATCAAAAACGTGTGCTTGAAGTAGCTGCAACATTATTTTTAGAAAAAGGATTTGCTTATACAAGCATGGATGAATTAGTACGTGTAAGCAAAGTGTCAAAGTCTAATGTGTATTATCACTTTTCTAATAAGGAGGAATTATTAGAAGGGGTCGTTGATTATTGGATTGACATGTATCAATCTGCCATTGATGACGTACTATCTCAGAACCAATTTTTAGTTGAAGAACGTATCCAACTGTTTTTAAAGCAATTATCACAAGGAGTTCAATCGAGAGACTATAAGGGGAGCTGTCCATTTATTACTCTGTATATTCAAAGTCCTGCACAGGCTACGCAAATAAAAGAAAAAATAGGACTGTTTTTTACAGGATTACAAAAGAAGGTTTCTCTATTACTGAAACAAGGAGTAGAGAACGGGGAATTCAGAAAGACGATTCATATTGATGAGGTTGCATCCCTATTTATTTCCAATCTTGAAGGCGCGTTATTTATTTCAGAAACATTGAAGGATGCCACTGTCATCACAAAAACAGCAGATCATTTATTTAACTTGCTTCGATAAAAGAAGCATTTTTTTTACATCAAATTAGTACTGAATAGTACTAAAAAGGAGACTTCATATGAAAACAGTATTTTTAATTGGTGGAACAGGCTTTATTGGAAAGGAGTTAGTAAAAGAATTAGCCAAAGAGAATGTGAACATTCTTCTTTTAGTAAGGTCGAAAAGTAAAGCAACACGCACTTTTCAAGAAAGAGGCATCTTAAAAGAAGCAGTGATGCACTTTGTTGAAGGTGATTTGACGAAAGTCGATTTGGGTCTAAGTGCTGAAGATAAGGAGAAGGTATTGAAAACGGATGTGATCATTCACGCAGGAGGACCCATGGATATTCAAGCGACAAGTAAAGAGGCCGCTTCCGTCTTTTTAAATGGCGCCAAACATATGAGTGAGTTAGCTAAAAGTATTCATCAATTGAAGGGCTTGCAGCAATTTATTCATGTTGTCGGTTATATGAGTCCCTTTGATGATCAAAATAGCAAGGTTGAAATTGATGTGTTTAAAGAAGGAAACAGCTATTTGAAAATAAAAAATCCATATGAGAGAACAAAATTTTTAGCAGATCTTTATATTCGTCAACAGGCATCAGCAGTAGGTTATCCGCTGTCTGTCATTAATCCGCCAACTGTTGTCGGTAGTAGTCAAACGGGGAGTACAGAGCAAATAGCAGGAGTAGGCTTGCTTGTGAAGAGTATGCGAAGAGGGCTCATGCCGGTGATTCCTGGAGGTAAGGACTATAGGCTGCCACTTATTTCAAACGATGAGTTTGCGAGGTTTATTGTGCAGGTTTTCAAATTGGAGCAGCCGGCTATTCAAACATATACGCTTGTTGAAGACAAGCAGCGCGATCAGAATATTGGTGAATTATTGAGTGTGATGTCAGAAAGTATGAATATGAGGTCACCAAAAATATCTGTCCCAATGCCATTGATGAAAGCTATGATGAATAGTGGCGTAAGTAAAATCACAAACATTCCTTCTGATGGATTGAACTTTATGACAAAAAGAACATTTTCAAATGTTGCAGTGAAAAAAATAATGGGAGAAGATTGGTTTCAGAAGACAAGTGTCATGAAATTTTTCCCTGCTGTAGTAGCTGATCTGGATTATCGAATGATGAATCAAAACGGTAAGGATGATCATTTATTTAAACGAACACTATGTGATAACACGACCCTTTACCAAATACAAGGAGAGGGGAAGCCGTTTATTTTATTACATGGTTTGTTGAGTGATGGAGAGGATTTATTCCCTTTAGCACAAGAACTGCATGAAAAAACGGATCGACCTGTATGGATCTTGGATCTTCCAGGTTTGGGACGTTCTCCTTTTAAACGAGAGAAACATCTTCTAGATATCTATTTGAATGTCGTGAAAAAGGTATTGGAGAAAGCGGCGAATGGTGCACATCTAATCGGCCATTCATTCGGTGCATATATTCTTCTGGAAGCATTGGTACAAGAGTACATCGATCAAAAGTATTCAATCACTTTACTTCAGCCGCCTATTGATAAGAAAAATGCTGCATCACGAAATGTTCCTCAATTTATGAACAAATGGACATTGAAATGGGCATCGACTAATATGATAGGGCGTTATGTCTTAAGGACTGGTTTGTTTGAAAATACGGAGAGCATCCCTGAACATTATATTGAAAAAGTCAGAAATAGTTTTATGTCTCCTAGAATATTAAATACGACGGTTCAGCTTAACAGCTTACTACAACAGAAAGCCAATCAAGATGATTTCAATGTGGTCACAAAGGATCATCTTCATATCATTTGGGGAAATGATGACAAAGGCTATTCAGCCCCATCGCATCTTGGTAAGATTGACTTTGTTTCATATGGTCATCATTTTCCTCTCAGCCATCCGAGAGAAACAGCAGCATTGGTCATAAAGCAGATGAGAGTATGGGGTAAATAAAAGGTTTGAGGGAGACCAGCGTGGCTAAATAATCTCACTAGTAAAATACTTGATGAAATCGCGAGAAACAAAGTGAACCATATCAATGAAATAGGGGAGAATAAGAATGAGCCAATTCGATATTCTAACAAAATACTTACCGATGCTTCAGGAAGATCCTATTGGGGAATGGGTCATCGATCAAGAAAATGATGGTACAGTTGAACATCCGATTCAGATGCCCTTTGTGAATTATTCCGAAACGGTCCGTCACTTGATTGCAGATATTTATACCTTTGCAGAACAACATGAAGAGAAGGAGCTTATCCGCTACAGAGAAATCCTGAAAGAAAATGGGATTGAATCGGGACTGAACGATATGGAGAACGTGGACATTTCAAACTTAAATGCGCAGTGCGTGCTTGCTCTTATGATGGAGGTTGTGAGAGCCGAACGATTTAGCGAGGGTGTCATCCTCAATTTCTTTAAAAGCGGAGCTATTGTAAAGTGCCTGGAAAGATTGGATTGTTTGGATTCATTAAATGAAAAGTAAAACACATGCAGTCAACACTTTTCGTCCTATGAAAATAGAAGAAATTGATTCCATTTCATTAAATGATCTTGATGCAATAAAAATGGAAAAAGAAGATGAGCGTATAAAATTCATTTTACAAGATCCCTATTGCCCTGATAAAAGTGATATTCACAGTGTGTATGTCATCTATAAAAGGTCTATACTCAATTTACTTGAAGGTAGGATACGCTCTATTCATAGTTATGAATTTATCAATGCTAAGAAAAAGGATCGAACGATTTCTAAAGAAGATATTGAATATGTACTAGAGATGGCTACAGTTGTGGTTCTTGAAAGTGAACATAGTGGAGTACTGACAAATTATTATTTTAGCGGAGTCGGTGAAAGGTTAGATTGTATTTTTAATCTATGCTTAGGTTATTCTTCGGATTTACAGAAAAAAGAGAACAAAGTAAGTTTGCAACGATGTATGAATGATATAAAGATTGTTGAAGAAATGGGCTTGTTAGAACAATTTTAGAATAATGAGCAAAACCTAGATGTTAGAGACATTTAGGTTTTTTCGTGCTTTTGAAAAATTTATTCAACTTCATGTTGACCTTCCCCTTAACTGAAAGGTTTATACTTTGATCAGATCAACAAAACGGAGGAGATGCAGGATGTTCAAGATCGGTGATTTTTCTATGTTAAGTAAAGTGCCTGTTAAAACCTTAAGATACTATGACCAAATTGATTTATTAAAGCCAAAGCAGATTGATCAAGATTCGGGATACCGTTATTACTCAGCTGAGCAGCTGCTTGAGGTCAATCGAATTTTTCTGTACAAGGAATTAGGCTTTACGTTAAAGCAAATGGCTCAGCTTCTTCGTGAAGATATCTCAGTAGAGCAGATTCAGGGCATGTTTCTGCTGAAAGAAAGTGAGATTCAGCAATTGATCGAGAGAGAACAACAGAAATTAGCGCGTATTAAGGAACGGATGCACCTCATTCAACGAGAGGGATGTGTTGAAAAAGAACAGGAGGTCATCATCAAATCTGTGGAAAGCAAGCGCATCATGTCTTTTCAATCGAACGGAACGGTTGATGAGATTCCCTCATTCTTTCAAACGTTTCATCATTTATTACTTAAACATCAACAAGAATCGATCTCGGGACCACAAGTAGTGCTATGGAGGGAATCATTCGAAAAGGAAAGTGAGTTCGAATTTGAGGTAGGGTATTCCGTCAAAGCGTTAAAAGGCATTCTTCCTCAAGGAATCAAGATACGTACGTTACCTGCTGAAGAGACTATGGCGACACTATTATTTCATTCCCATTCTCCATCTGCACAAACAGCTTGTATTGACCTAGCGACATGGATCGAAAATAATGGATACCGCGTGAAAGAAGACCAGCCGGGCCGAGAGATTTATTACCCGCTGTCTGAAAATGAAGAAGGCAGACTCATTGAAATTCAAATTCCGATTATAGATGAAATCAAATCGTAAACATTGCCCAAAGGAGAAACATCACGATGAAGAATAAAACCGTTGTCTATTTACTTGCATTAGCAGCTTTTTTAATTGGAACAATCGAATATATCATTACAGGCATTATCCAAATGGTCGCAGATGATTTACATGTCACGACGTCTGCCGCTGGATTATTGGTCACGTCTTTAGCGCTCTCAGCGGCCATCGGTGCACCTATTGTCATTGCACTGACCATCAATATAGACCGCAAAAAAATACTGTCATGGATGCTGATGATTTTTATTTTAAGTAATGTCATCACAAGTGTCAGCCATTCGTTTGAAATGGTGATGATGACAAGGATTTTACAAGGAATCAGTGGGGGGACGGCTATTGTAGTGGCAATGGCTGTTGCGACTCGTCTTGTAGAACGTGAAAAAAGAGGAACAGCTATTGGCATCATTTTAATGGGACTCAGCAGCTCCTTGGTTTTAGGCGTTCCAATCGGGACATTTCTAAGCAGTCTGATCGGATGGAAAGCATTATTCGCAGCCATTGGATTGATCACGCTGATTCCGCTGATTGTTGTGTACAGGCGAATCCCCTCTATGAAAGAACAAGAACCGGTGACGATTCGTATGCAGTTATCGATTTTAAAAGATAAACGAATATTACTGGCAGTGGCAGTGACGCTATTTTATGTAGGTGGATATTCCACGTTGTTTACCTATTTAACACCCTTCCTGCAAGCATCAGTAAACCTGAGCATTACAGAAATCAGTGGCATTTTGTTACTAGCGGGAATATGCAGCTTTTTGGGCTCCAGCCTTGGAGGGATGGCAGCAGATAAAAAAGGCCCAATATTCACGATTTTCACAGGAATCATTTTGCAAATCATCATGCTCATGCTGCTAGCATTCGTCACAGGGAATCTCGTGGTTATGGTGGCTGTCATCATGATATGGATGATCGCTACATGGAGCACATCACCAGCTCAGCAGCTATATCTTGTCACACTTGTACCAAAATCTCCAGATATCGCGTTAAGTGTCAATACATCATTTATTCAATTCGGATTTGCCTTAGGCTCTGGTGTAGGAGGGTTTGTGCTAAGCGAAACATCTATATTAAACCTAAGCTGGATAAGTGCTGGCACGGTTTTTCTCGCTTTACTTATGACCATTCTAATGGTAGCGTTTGCCCGATTTTCTCAGCGTAAGAGTTTGAAGGTGATCGAGCAAGGAAGCTAACTGACATTCAATGTTGTATGGAAGGAACTACTTAATTCGGGTAGTTCCTTTTTGATTTGAAGAATGCACCAGTGAAGTTGTTTATTTGCTACAATAGGAGTCAATATCCAAGCCTTAGACAAGGAGAGAATACAGAATGCCAATAAGTGAGGAAATGATCAATCGAAAAGGCGCTCGAAAGGGAACTGATATCCCTCATGACGTCTTGAACCTTTTGAATCAGGGAGAGATCGAAAGTGTGAATTTAACTGAATGGCTGGCTGTCAATCATATGACGCTAATACAGCATGTTTTGCCGTCCGTTGGTTTAGACCATCGTTTAGGGGAAGTATCATCTGAGATCGCTAAACAAAAAGCTGAATCAGGAATGAAAGCCATTCGGCTCATTGGTCAATTGTTAGATGACGTGCTGCGTGAAGAGAATGAAGAAAAACAAGCGAAAGTGCTGCAGGCATTTGCTCACCACGTATCTGATAGCGTTCGATGCTGGGCTGCTTATATGAACAAACAGAGTTTATCAACATTGGAAGAGAAACTGGCGTACATTCAGCCATTTGCAGCCGATTATCATTTTGGTGTTCGAGAAATTGCGTGGATGTCAGTGAGAGAAAGTCTAAGTCTTCAGCTTGATCAAAGTATAGAACATTTAACAGAATGGGCAAAAAGTGAGGATGAAAACATTCGCCGGTTCTCTGTAGAGTCGATCCGTCCGAGAGGGGTATGGACAAAGCATATTGAGTTATTAAAACAAGAGCCAGAGAGGGCACTGCCTATTCTAAATTTACTCAAATCCGATCCATCCACATATGTTCAAGATTCTGTAGGAAACTGGCTCAATGACGCGAGTAAAACACAACCAAATTGGGTAACGAACCTGTGCGATCAGTGGTCAAAGGATTCCGACACAAAAGCAACCAGCAGAATTGTGAAGAAAGCCAAGAGAACGATTGTGAAGGGGAATTTGTGAATAAGAACATGAACTGAATGAAGAGGATTTCTATCAATCATTCAGAGAGAAAGTCTCAAAGCGAGCTCAGCAAACATATAGCCCCATTTCGTGGGATATAGTCTCTTCAATTCTGCATTCTATATATCTTATCTTCTCATTGTCATACTTTTGAATGAAATTGACTCAATAGAATTGACGCAAGAACCATGAATAGGTGAAGATGAAATAAACTGTAAGATAAAGGGAGACGAATAATGATACATATCGTATTTGGGGCAGCGGCTGCCGGTAGTTTAAAACAAGCATTCTGCGAAATGAAGCAAGAGCAAGTAAATGATATGATCGTCTTTCATGACATTTATTCGATTGGCCCCCTTCTGAAATTGCAAGAACATGAGGGACAGGAGAAGCGTATAGAGTGGCTTCGTAACGTGATGTCAAATGAATTTGGCCATTTTGATGACATGGTCATCGATCAGCATAGAATGATTCAGCAAATAAAAGATATCAAAGATGGTACGCGTATCCTCATCTGGACAGGCAATAATGCCCATGAGCAAATTGGTTTGCGATATGCCATCTACTTATTAAAAGAGAAAAACATTGAATTGTCTCTCATTAATACAACGACTGCGTTTGACAAGTTGTTCAATACAAATACAAGACGAATGGATATTCGACATGCAGGGGAAATCACATCTGAAAAATTGAAGGTTTTGTACAGAAGTAAAGAGCATATTCACGCAGTGTCAAAAGAAGAAAGAGAGAAATTACAAAACGAATGGCTATTATTTGCTAAAGAACACCATACCCTGAGAGTATGGCAAAAAGGACAAACGATCAGCGTACTAGAGGATGAATTTGATGCTTATTTAGTGAAAATGGCAAAGCGGCTTCATCAGTCCCATCCAGAAGAGGAGTACATCGTAACGCCACGATTAATAGGAGAAGTGATCGGTCATTTAGAACAGTATATCGGCGATGATTTTATTGAGTATCGACTTAAGACATTAATTGATCAAGGGATTTTTGACATGATAGGGAGCCGAACTTCCATGCATTATTACTCGTTTAAACTGACAGAGTTCGGTCAGCACTTCAAAAAATGGGTGTGCTGTCGAGAATTTGTGGAGCATCCTTTCGTGAAAATTGAAGGAGATTACGGTGGTGAACCTTTTCATTGTGGGCATTGTCAATGTCATTTAGAAAGAGACGATGTACCAGTAAGCGATACACTTTTCTCGAAGATCTGGAATTGGAACATACAGTATGGCCGCTGGTTTGACGAAGAGACAGATGATTTGGTGCTAAATGGTGCAGACATGGAAAAGAAATTCAATCAAGAAGGAGAGCGCATCACTGAAGAAGTGAAACGAGCCTTATTCCCTGCGTTTCAAATTGAATACAGTCCAAGTAAATACACCCAACATATCATTTAAAGAATGAATTTCGGTAGCACTGCAAAAAATAATGCTTTACATGATCCATCACCTTCATGTAAGATATGGAGAAATTAAAAGCGAAGAAAAGGACAAGAGCCATTTTTACTGGTTACCAGAGAGGGAAGTCACGCTGAAATCTTCCTAGCGCAGAAAAGTGTCTTACCACCTTTGAGCTGTATTGGGGAAATCATAGTATCCAATATCGTCTACGCCACGTTACGGCACCAGAGCCATAAAGCGAATACGCATTATGGGAATTTGGGTGGAACCACGGATTACACATTCGTCCCTTTATGAGGGATGGGTGTGTTTTTTTGTTCACTCAACTATGATCATTGCTTTGAAAAGGACATGAGCCACTTTTATCGGTTACCAGAGAGGGAAGTCACGCTGAAATCTTCCTAACGCAGAAAAGTTGTCTTACCGCCTTTGAGCTGTATTGGGGAAAATTGAAGTATCCAATACCGACTATGCCACGTTACGGCACCAGAGCCATAAAGCGAATATGCGTTATGGGAATTTGGGTGGAACCACGGATTACACATTCGTCCCTTTATGAGGGATGAGTGTGTTTTTTTATATCAAAAAATGAAAGGTGTGTCAGTCATGAGAGAAAAAATGGTGAAGATTCAATTTCCAGACGGAAAGATAAAGGAGTTCTCTGCAGGTACGACTGTCGCAGATGTTGCCTCCTATATTAGCCCAAGCTTAAGGAAGAAAGCAGTGGCAGGAAAGATCAATGAACAAATGGTCGATGTCAGTCATCAGCTGGATTGTGATGCTCGGCTGTCTATTGTCACACTCGATTCAAAAGAAGGGCTTGAAGTGCTGCGCCATACATCTGCACACGTATTAGCCCAAGCTGTGAAAAGGTTATACGACAATGTCACACTTGGAATCGGACCTGTTATCGAAAATGGATTTTACTATGATATGAAGCTCAATCAAACATTAAGTGTAGAGGATTTGGCTGCAATTGAAAAAGAGATGACAAAGATCATAAACGAGAATCTTCTCATCCAAAGAAAGGAGGTCTCTTACAAAGAAGCTGAATTGTTGTTTGCACATGATCCATATAAGCTAGATATCTTAAAACGACTCCCCTCAGAAGAGGCCATCACAGTGTATCAGCAGGGTGAATTTATCGACTTATGCCGCGGTCCTCATTTACCTTCTACTGGGTTCGTAAAGTCATTTAAGCTAACACGTGTTGCAGGGGCTTATTGGCGGGGGGATAGTCATCAAGATGTATTGCAGCGAGTGTATGGTGTCGCGTTTCAACATCCAAAACAACTAGCTAATTATCTTCATTTCATAGAAGAAGCAAACAAACGTGATCACCGGAAATTAGGGAAACAATTATCTCTGTTTATGTTTTCAGAAGAAGCGCCAGGTATGCCGTTTTACTTACCAAAAGGGCAGCTTGTGAGAAATGAATTAATGGCCTTTTCAAGAGAAGTTCGAAGCAAAGCGCAATATGAAGAAGTGAGCACACCGTTTATGATGAACCAAGAGCTATGGGAAAAGTCAGGTCACTGGGATCATTATCATGAAAATATGTATTTCTCAGAAGTTGATCATACAAGCTTTGCTTTAAAACCGATGAATTGTCCAGGGCATATGCTTATGTTTAAAAATAGCTTATTTTCATACAGAGACCTTCCGATCAGAATGGCTGAGTTTGGTCAGGTGCATCGTCATGAATTTAGCGGCGCATTAAATGGATTGTTCAGGGTCAGAACTTTTTGCCAAGACGATGCCCATATTTTTTTGAGAGAAGATCAAATTGAAGCTGAAATCAAACGGATTTTCCAATTAGTTGATCATGTGTATCGGACATTTGGGTTTGAGTACTCTGTGGAACTATCCACTCGTCCAGAAAAGGCGTTAGGGGATGATGCCATTTGGGATATTTCAGAATCAGCGCTAAAGAATGTGCTTGATCGGCTAAAGGTCGATTATCAGCTAAATGAAGGAGATGGGGCATTTTATGGACCGAAGATCGATTTTCATATTAAAGACGCCTTGCAGCGGAGCCACCAGTGCGCCACAATCCAGCTGGATTTTCAAATGCCTGAGAAATTTGATTTAACATATATCAATGAAAAGAATGAAAAGGTACGGCCAGTTGTCATTCACAGTGCCATTTTCGGTTCTCTTGATCGTTTCCTTGGTATTCTCATCGAGCATTATGCAGGCGCCTTCCCATTATGGCTGGCACCAGTACAAGTACAAATCATCCCTGTCTCAAAGGTTCACCTCGACCACTGCCTTGAGGTGCAGCTGCAATTAAGAAAGATTGGAATCAGAGTCACAATCGATGAACGGGATGAAAAACTCGGCTATAAAATGAGAGAAGCACAAATGCAAAAAATCCCTTATATCGCTGTCATTGGCGATACAGAAATGCAAGAAAAAACACTGAATATCAGACAGCATGGAGAAAAGACATCTAGACAGCTGTCTATTGATGACTTTAAACACATGGCGGCTCAACAAATAAAAGACAGAACAGCTGCTCAAGAAATGATGTGCTGATTTCATGAAGAAGGATAAGACGTTCATTGAATGATGGGCGTCTTTTCATTTGCGAAAAAAGCCGAATTGACAATAAAAAGGGAAAATATTGAAACATTTTTTCGGTGGAATCGTAATAAAGATAGAGCGTTCAACAGAAACATTTAAACGGAGAGGAGTTTATGACATGGAACAAGCTGCACTGAAAAAGATGAGGACGAAACAAATAGCTGTCTCTAATTTATTTGTCGGACTTATGATTATCGTTTTTTTTATGTTGATTCAAATTGTTAAAATCCAATTTACACATTTCCTTTTTTGTTTAGGAATTTTAATGCTTCTTCAAGGTATTTTAGGCTTTATTAGAAAAGGGACAACAAAATCTTTCATTCCAATTTTCGAGCAGATAGCTATTTATGAAAAAGAGAAATTAGGGAAAGAGTGGGAAAAAGAAAAACGGTTAGATAATGTTTGGAAAGTCATATTGAGTGGCATTATGTTTATTCAATCATTCACTTTTCAAAATGTGGATAATACGTTCAGTGCCGTCGATCCTGCATTGATCATTTTCTTGTTTTTGATGGTTCTAGCCATTTTAAATATAAGCATGCTTTTTCGTTTTAGAAAAATTGACCGATCGACTGTAGGTGAATTAACAGGCTACACTAAAGAGTCAAACATAATGGCAATAGCTTTAGGATTTTTTATGGCAATCATCATCTTCATCTTTATCGTCATTTTTCTTCTCCCATAAAACATAACCATTTTGAGGTGAAACAAATGAATGCAAACATTCAACAACTAATCGATCAGACAAAGGCGAAATTTGGCTTAGATTTTTACTATTTAAAAAGACACAGCTTTTATCGTTACGTCAACATGTTCAATGAAACGATTTATACATTGAATATGGAATGGTTCCCCTCTCATGAAGCTGAACCTGAGGATGACGATGTCAACCCAGATGGCACTGCTGTTATTGAAGTGAATTTGAATACAGGACAGATCGAATCGGTTATTTTTGTCATGGACAAAACCTATGCGCAGCATGGTGTCACGTTTAAGAGACCTTATCCAGCCCATGTCATTCAATGGATCGAACAAGAAACAGGGTTGATCTATGGAGAGCATTTTTATATGCATCAGAAGGAAAAAGGGGAACTTTCTTTCGAAGAAGCAATAGATGGTGTGAAAGTAACACCTTCAGGCAGAATCGAAGTGAAATGGGATGAACATGGACAGCTCATGTACTTTACACACCACGGTCCATTTTTAGCCAAAACATTACTGAAAGCTGAGAAATATGCGCTTTCCCTTGATAAGCTGGAGAATTTAGCCGAGCAGCAAGTGCAGCTGTTTCAATGGCCTTCCTTCGAGCATAATCGAATCCGATCTATTTATGCATTAGAAGAAATTTATGTGAAGAACGATGGAACAGGAACGCTTCCGTTTGAAATTGGGCGTGAAGAAACGCACTGTATACACATGAATGAGATCATTGAGTGGAATGAACCGTTAAATAATGCTTTTGAAAAAAAGGAAATGAATATTCATGAGAACATTTCAGCTGAACAAGCTTTCTCATTGGAACCGTCACCAGATTCCTTCCCGATATCAAAAGAAGAGCAAGCTGAGTGTATCAAAGCAGTCCGAACCTTCTTGGCGCAAAAATATCCAAAGGATACAGGGAAGTGGATTCTGAAAACACTCCATCGTGATCATGGATACATCCATGCAATATTAAAAACGAACGGGCAAGAAGACAGTGGGTTTATGGACAAGATCAAGGTCTTCATTGATGCCAGCTCGTTTGAAGCCGTTCATTACATAGACAAAAAAGAAATGTTTCAAGTGTGCGGGATACTCAGCCCCTCTCAAGCGGCAAGTGAAATTTCTGTAACTCAGAAAGAAGCCTTTGAAAAATTGAGAGAACGTCTTGAACTTACACCTATCTACGTCTATGACGAAGCGCAAAAACAATATGTTCTGTGCGGAAAGCTTGATTGCCATGAGGGTGTTGATGCAGAGAGCGGCGAAGTGTTTTCTTTGAAAGAACAGTGAGGAGCTGTTCTTTTTTGTCTCAATGCACCAATTTTTTGAAGAAATTTGGAATTTTGTAGCAGGAAGTTGTCGTTTCATCACGAAAGAAACAGATAAGAATATGATCATAGGTCCATCGGTTGGAATATAGTAGACGCCATACATATGAAAACCTCATGACAGTAAAGTTGATCTACATTGCTATTTGAAGAAAAATGAAATCATGTCTCTAGTAGTATACAACATTTGATGGACTGGCATCATAGGATGACTTTAAACAAGTTTGTTTTAGGTAAGCTTGAAGCCATGATAGAAGAAAGTGAGGATATCTACCTTGAGTACATTGGAAGTGTTTCGTCAGTTTTTGGTTGACCATTATCCTGCGTTACAAGATGAACTTTGGCTAAAAGATGTTGATACCCTTCGAATCTCTCCTATTCTTCATCCTTTTCTGAAAAGCAAGCTGCCAGAGGGGATCGAAAAATTCACTTGTGTCCTATTCACGCAGCAGACCGATCAAACCGCTGCACCGCTCAAAGTATACCTATTATTAGATGAATATGAGCAATCACTTTATGCCATTGATTTGATGAATGAACAAATCGTGCTTCATTAATACAGAAGCAAAAAGCTGCTTGAGAGCTCCTCAGCAGCTTTTTTTGATATAGATTAGTCGATCATTTCAACCAATCTTCGGTGCAAGTTGTCCAATTCTTTCTTTGTTGGAAAAGAGCTGATCAGAAGCGTAGACCGCCCGAATTGAACCGGAAGCTCAGTATCAGTCACAATCATATCAATCCCAAGTTGATCCATCGTAACATCATTTAATGTATTCTCTGGACTTGTGAAAATGTGAATGAGAGGAGGCACGCTTAATTTAATTAAATCAGCAATAAACAAGCTATGATAATAGCCTAATGTTGAAATAACAAAGATGTTCAGCGCGTTTCTCCGTTCCATCTCCAAATGAACAAGTCCTCTCCATGAAGACGTAATGATACGAATCAATTCCCGTTCATTTTTCACAAAAGAACCGAGGATATCGTCTGTTTTTAACTCTTGGATGATATGAGTAATCCTCGAATAGAAGTAAGGAAACTGTTTTTTCACCTCTGATAAATAGCTCGATTTCTTTTTGAAAAGGAACCCATCTCTCACGGTAATTTCATTGGAATACACATAATATTGGAGAAGAACGAGTGTCATCACCTTGCGATTCGCTATTTCTTGATGAAAAATCGACTCCAATTGGTTGATAAATGAATGAATGGCATCATAGAGTCGTGGTGTATGTGACTGAAAGAACGTCAATTTTTCTTCGACAGTTTCAATTGATTTAAAGTGACCAATAGCTGGTTCGATCAATAGCAAAAAGACAAATTCATGATGATCCAGCGTCACATCAAATACGTCTTTGGTCATTCGGCAAATATGCTCTTCCCATGTTTTGATTTGATTATAGATCCCTTTGGCTACAGAATTTTGTTTTTCCTCTTTCATTGAGTACGTATATTTACGGCTTATTGTGAAATTTTTCCTCATTCGGTGAATGGAGACGGCAAACCACAGGCAGTATTTATCTATCGCCACATCTGGCACATTGACTTCAAGCACCTGAAATAGCTCCTGTAATAAATCAACTGCGTCTTGCTTTTGAATATCATCGAATGGCCAAAGCCGGCTTCCATACACTTCAAACAAAAATTCAACAAAAAATTGACGAATCTCCTTCTCATTTCCATGGAACTGCATACTATCTGGGCGTAACTCAATGTCATAAGAGATAAGAATTGAATTGATTTTATGAATGGTGTTATACAATGTGGATCTACTGATATTAAGCGTGTCCATCCATTCATAGAAAGACCTGTTTTGTTCGAAGAAAATGCCGTCAATCAATCGAATTTCAATCGTATCTTTTAAAATTTCCTTGATATAGTAGTCGACTCGTATCGTCTGTGTATAACAAATGGATATGCCTTGTCTTGGCTTTATGTGGATTAACGGCTCTCCGTTCTCTGTTTGGAACGATTTCATTTGTTCTAAATCGCTTTGAATGGCACGAACCGAACCGATATGTTCATTCGATATCTCTTGAAGGCTCCACCACTTATTTTTGGATACAAGCAGTTTTAAAATGTTTATCCATCTCTTTGATTTATTATCAATGAGCTCCATCAAACAACTAACTCCTTTCTTTGGATTGCCTCTATGTTATGAAGTTCACTTAAAGAACATTTGATTCTCAAAATAGGCATGAAATGATTGTAATGTTTAGGCTAAATCGTTTTGTCTTCACTTTTCATGATAAAAGAGAAAAAAATTAGACGAAAACAAATGTTATACGTTGATTCTCCATATTTTTCTTTTAAAAGGTGATAAATGAGCCATGAATCCTATAAAAATGGATCATTTTAGATATTTCGTTTATTTTTTTGCTGTTGAAACGGTAAATGTAAGAATAAAACGCAGCAGCTTTTTGATTACCATATGAAAGGGAGTAGAAAGGAATGCGATCTACATGATGCTGAACTGTCTAACCATACATACCATATGATACATGCTTGTTTCATATGAACGAACCATATGTGAATACATGCTTATATATGCATGTACACATTATTTATTGTTCATTCCAGTATAAATAGAAAAATTCACATTTATTCTTTTCACGATCCCTCTCACTATTCCCCATTTCTATAGCCCCCTATCCAGATACTATATCCACTACTCATGATTCCCTTTCAAGCTCATGATTGATCAACTCATTTTATTCATAGGGTCTTAAGGAGCTTTTTTTAAAAAATATTTGATCAGAAGCGGAGTGATTTATCAGATAGTATCCAAATTGTTTTTTTATTGTTGTTGAAAATTAATTTTAGAAAAGGGTGTATGTATTGAAAAAAATATTGTCATTGGCTCTCATCACCGTGTTAGTCATACAGTCAAGTATATTGGGAATATTGCCTTTAGCAGGAGCACAGGCCAAAGAAATTCAAGAAAATATTTTTGGGGATATTGAGTTTGCTGACAGCGAAGGAAACAAGTTATCAAACAAGGAAGATCAGCAAGTCAGAAAGGCCATTGTTCATTGGTCTATAAAAGGAATTGATCTAAAAAAGCAATTTCCGTATGTTCTCTCACTTCCTGCAGGCATACAGGTAGAAAAGGAGCAGAAGGAACTAATTACTGTGGGTGACATACCTGTTGGCGAGTATACCGTTTCAAAACAAAATGAAGTGACGGTCATATTGAAAGAGGATGTTGAGCTTGATCCAAATTTAGAAGGATCAATAGACATCGATGTCACTAGTATAGCTGAGCAAAAAGAGAAAACAAAGCAAAATGAGGGTGAAGAAAGCCTTCCAAAAGAGGACTCAACCTCATTTGAAAAAGAAGATAAGAATCAAGAAGCCGTTCAAACGAAACAAAGCGATGAAGAGGAATTACTAAAAAACAAAGTGAACGTATCTAAGCGTGTAGGGCTGCAAAGTGTTTCAAAACAAATGCAGATACAAGAAAATCTTCTCACTGATGCAAAATTAATTTTTGAAGATCAGGAAGGAAATTCAGTTGATAAGCCTGACATCAACTCGCTTATTTCCATTAACTATGAGTGGGCGATCCCAAATGGTCATAGCTATAATGGCGGGGATGAATTCCATTTCAAGGTTCCAGAGGAATTAGTCATTTACGAAAAAATCGATCGTCTCGAGATGAAATTTAATCAGGCAACCATTGGCTATTTTTCTGTAGATGAGAGCGGAAATGCCTTCATCGAATTCACGGATTTTATTAAACAATATTCAAATATCCATGGAACACTTCAAGTGTGGACGCAATTAGATCAAAAAACAGTCATTACTGAAGAAAAAGAAGTAGTCATTACCCCGATTGAAGGCAAAGATACGATATCGATCCCTATTCAATACATTCCAAATGGTCCAAACGTCTCGAAAAAGGGAGAACCAAATCGATCTTACAATGCTGAAACCATTCAATGGACAGTCGATTTTAATATGGACTTAGACGATGTGAAACAAGCGAAACTGTTAGATCCGATTCAAGAAGGTCAAGCGTTAAAGAAAGATTCAATCAAGCTTTATCGTGTTGATACAAAGCTAAATGGTGAAACATCACTTGGTCAGCTGCTTGATGAAAATCACTACACAATCGGCCAAACAGCAGATGGTCAAGATTTCACGATTGAATTTAAAGATGACGTGCATCTAGCCTACCGTTTAATGTATGAAACGGACATTACGAATCAAGATCAGTCTGCGTTTCGTAATAAAGCGTCCCTTGTCTCTGCTGATAAAGTGATTAGTTCAGCAGAAGGAACAGTGAATGTGACAAGAGGCAGTCCTTTAAATAAAAAAGCCGCCCACTACGACCCAGTCACACAAACAATTACGTGGGAAATTCGTTATAACTATAACGAAAAAAAGATTGCTGAAAAGGATGCTTTGTTAGAAGACTTCTTTAATGGCACACAGGCGCTGATTTCTGATTCATTTCAAGTCAAGGAAGTCACAATTG
The DNA here is from genome assembly GCF_046535585.1 of Bacillus sp. SIMBA_005. Classification (NCBI taxonomy): domain Bacteria; kingdom Bacillati; phylum Bacillota; class Bacilli; order Caryophanales; family Bacillaceae; genus Bacillus; species Bacillus sp. SIMBA_005. Next base: position 266,719 of record NZ_JAWRWI010000006.1, read on the forward strand.
ATCAGGATGGTAAAGAATCAGGAACAAAAGCGTTTGGAAATTATGTGGTTCAACCTCAAAAAAAGGATGAACAAAACGGGTTTACCTTGCAATTCAATCAAGATATTCAATCGGCTTATCTTATCACATATCAAACAAAAGCAACCGAGCGAATTTTCGAAGCTGAAGAGATTATCAATACTGTAACAGCTGGTAAAGAGAGCAAACAAGGAAAGCAAAGAATTGATCAGCAAATCCTGACGAAAAATCATGGAACACCGAATTACAAGAACAAGACCATTCCATGGCGTATCGTCTTCAACAAAGATCAACAAACCATGAACAACCTGATATTAAAAGATACGTTTACAAACGAAGGATTGACGCTGCAAAAAGATAGTTTAAAAGTGACGACAGGTAATACAGTGCTTGAAGAAGGCACAGATTATCAAATCGTTGAACATGCAAATGGTTTTGATATTCAATTTATGAAAGAAATCAAGACAGAACATACCGTCACATATACAACTTCTTTTGATTATGAAAAAAGAGCAGATAAAGATCAAAAGAACCTGCGTAATCATGTAAAGCTTGAATGGGTAAATGAGGATGGCAAGGATTTGACGAAGGAAAATCAATCTGTCTTCACGCCTGACACATACACGCAGTCAAATGGGTTCAAGAACGGAACATATGATGCAAAGAAAAAAGAGATCACATGGAATATCGGTGTGAACTATAACTTGAAACATTTAGAAGAGGCGAAAATCGAGGATTTCATTCAAGGAAATCAGCGTTTGCTTAAAGATTCAATCATCGTCTACTCGCTTGATTTACAAGGCGGGGAAAATGGGGCGGAAGAAAAAGAGGTATTAGCGAAAGAACATTATGACATCAAATTCCTTGAAAATGAAAAGGGAGAATCAGGCTTCGAAGTCACTTTCAAACATGCCATTGATTCCCCATACAAAATCACGTATCAAACAAGTGTTGAAGGAATGGATTTAGTACAGAAAACCTATGAAAATAAAGCGACCCTGTATGATGGAAAGACGAAAGAATCAGACGTGAATGCTGAGGTATCCATTCCAAATGGAGGGAAATACACAAGCAAATCAGGAAATCAGCAAGGAAAAGTCATTGATTGGAAACTGAATATCAACTTTGGTCAATCAACAGTCCAAGATGCGACGATTATAGACCATCCGAGCAGTAACCAAGCCATAATAGAAAACTCATTTCATCTGTATTCGACGACAATAGATGAAAAGGGGCAAGTGACCAAAAAGGAAGAGCTGGAAAAAGGGAAGGATTATGAGCTAGACCTTGAATTCGATCCAGATTCTTTTCAAATCAAATTTAAAGAAGAAATCACGAGACCATATATTTTAGAATACCAATCTCTCATTTTAGATAAGGTGGGAAGTACACTACAAAACGAAGTAACGTTTAGAGGTGAAAATGTAAAAGAAATTAAAAAGGAATCCGAAGCCTCAATTGTGGTCAAACGTACCGCTGGCATGGGAGATGGCACAGGAGCGATTGGCGCTTTAACCATTAAAAAAGTAGATGCGAGTAGTGGAAAAGTGCTAAAAGGAGCAAGCTTTTCTCTGACAGATGCGGCGAGCGGTATCGTCATTGGAACAAAGACAACAGATGAAGAAGGAGCTCTTCGATTTGATCGTCTTCTGTATGGTGACTATATCGTGACAGAAGAGAAAGCACCCGATGGTTATATTAAGACAAAAGAACCAATCAATGTCACGATTGATCAGCCTTATGAATCAGGAGATCAAGCGAAAACAGGAAATAGCATGACGGTGCAGAACCAAGAAATCCGCCAGCATGTCAAGCTCACGAAAAAAGACAAAGAGACAGGTGCTGCATTAGAGAATGCAGAATTTGAACTAAAAAATGAATCTGGGGATACCGTTCAAACCCATTTGAAAACGGACGAAAAAGGAGAAATTCTTTTCAAACATCTTGACCCAGGTTCCTATTATTTTGTGGAGACAAACGCACCGAAAGGCTATCAATTAAATCAGCAAAAATGGCCGTTCACCATTAAAGAAAATCAAACAGAAACAACGATTGTCACTGCAGTAAATGACATCATCAAAGGCTCTGCTGAATTGAGCAAAATAGGTGAAGGCGGAGAGAGACTAGAAGGTGCACAGTTCAAGCTCTTAGATCAAGATGGGCATGAGCTAAATGGTTCGCTCGTCACAGGAGAAAATGGCAAGATCACGATAAGCGAACTAAGACCGGGTACGTATCAGCTCATTGAAACAAAAGCACCCGATGGTTATGTATTAGATGAAACACCAATCACATTTGAAGTACCACTCGATCCAACAGAACCAGTCATCATTTCACAAAAGAACCTATATGAAACAAGTGCACTAGAAGTGATGAAAGAAGGGGAAGATGGCAAGAAGCTTCAAGGTGTTCGATTTGAAATCACGGATCAAAATGACGAAGTTGTACGTAAAGATTTGACAACAGATGAAGATGGGAAGCTTTTGGTCAATAACCTCAAACCGGGAAAATATCAGCTTGTAGAGACAGAGAGTATTGATGGTTATCAAAAGAAAAACAAACCTTATCCGTTTACCATCGAAATCGCACAAAAAACACCGGCAGAGATCAAAGTGATCAATGATCTCAAAACTGGAGCTGTCCAGCTCACGAAGCTTGGTGAAAAGAATGAAGCGCTTGAAGGAGCAGAATTCAAGCTTGTAGATGCAAATGGAAAAGAGATAAAAACAGGTCTTGTCACTGATCAGAACGGGGAAATCATCGTCAACGATCTTAAACCAGGAACCTATCAGTTTGTTGAAACGAAGGCTCCATTCGGTCATGAGCTTGACGAAACACCTGTCACTTTTGCTATCCCATTTAACCCTGAGAAGCTAGTCAGTGTGACAAAAGAAAATAGCCGCACTACAGGCGGAGTGCTGTTACACAAAAAAGGCGAAGATGGAAAATCATTAGAAGGGGTTGTCTTTGATCTATCTGATGCCAAAGGAAAAATAGTGGCAGGAGGAGAAGGAATCTCAACCAATCAGGATGGAAAGATTACCTTCACAGGTCTAAAACCAGGAACCTATCAATTTGTTGAAAGAAAGAGTCTTGAAGGCTATGAATTGAGTGCGACACCACTTGTCTTTGAAGTTGAATTAGGTCAAAAAGAATTGATTCAAGTGGAGGCCATCAATCAGCTCAAGAAAGGTTCTGTAGAACTAACAAAAATAGGGGAAGAAAAAGAAAGATTGAAAGGCGCAGAATTTACACTTTTCAATGACGATGGTAAAGAATTGATGTCAGGTTTAACAACCAACGAAAAAGGCATCATCACTGTCAACGATTTGAAACCAGGCGCTTACCAATTGGTTGAAACGAAGGCTCCTTTTGGACATCAACTTGATGCAGAACCAGTAGACTTCAAGATTGATTTCAATCCAAATCAACTGGTGAAAGTGACAAAAGAAAATATTCGGACGACAAGTGCTGTGAAACTTGAGAAAAAAGGGGAGGATGGTCAGTTGCTCGCTGGCGTGACCTTTGAACTGATTGATGCGCACGGTCAGCGTGTGAAGAAAGACTTAAAGACAGACAAAAACGGTCAACTGACAGTCGATCAACTGAAGCCAGGAACCTACCAATTTGTCGAAACAGCAAGCATTGCCGGCTATGAATTGGATCAGACACCTGTCTCATTTACGATTCGATTAGGTCAAGACAAACCAGCAAAAGTAGAAATGATCAACAAACTGACGCCGGGAGCAGTGGAACTGACCAAAGTGGATGATGAGGGACATACGCTCGAACATGCAGAGTTTGCTCTTCTGAGTAAAGAAGGGAAAACGTTGAAGAAATCACTTGTAACCGACCAAAAAGGAAAGCTTCATATCAACGATCTAAAACCGGGAGAATATCAATTCGTTGAAACGAAAGCACCTCATGGCTATCAATTGGATCATAAGCCGATCCTGTTTACAATTGAAAAAAATCAGCAGAAGCCACTTCAATTAACAGCAAAGAATCATTTGATCTTAGGAAGTCTGCGTATCATAAAGGTAGATTCGCAGACAGATAGAACCTTAAAAGGTGCAGCCTTTGACATTCGTACAAAAGCTGGAAAAACGATAAAATCTGTGACAACAGGAAAAGACGGAGAAGCCATTGTCAAAGGGCTTAAACCTGGTGAATATACACTCACAGAGACGAAAGCTCCAAATGGTTATGTAGCTTTAAAAAAACCACTCGCTTTTACAATTCAAATGGGCGAAGTGGAGATCAAGACAATGATTGTGAAAAATGCTCCAATGAAGAATGAAGAGGACCACACGAATCCTCCAGCCTCAGATAAAGGGGATCAACATCCGCCCCATGACTCAAACGGTGAGCTGCCAAAGACTGGAGAAGAATGGCTGCGTTATATGATGTATGCAGGGATTTTACTAGTAGTATCTGGAGCTGTTCTCCTTGTTCTTAGAAGAAGAACCATTCAGTAAAAGGAAGGAACGAGTGTATTAATGAAAAAAAGAACCTTATTAGGCAGCTTTTTGGTGGTCGCGGGACTAATGCTCATCTCCGTTCCTTTTATATATGAGTGGCGAACTTCTCAAGAGACAGCGGCAATGGAACAGGCATTAAAGATGATAGAAGAAAATGACAGTGATGCCCTTTCTTCTATTCCACATCTCACTGTGTCAGAAGAAGACCTTCGAGATGTAATGGAGCTAGAGATCCCGTCAATTGATTTAAACGAAAAAGTGCTTCCTGTTACATCAAAAGAAAATTTAGGTATTGCACTGACTCAGATCAAATCTCATCAAATGCCAGGTGAAGGGAATTTCACGATTGCAGGCCATAGAGGGTATAGAGGTGATCGGCTTTTCAGGCAGCTGCCTGAGGTGCCGAAAGGAGAAAAAGTTGTCTTACATCATCAAGCGAAAACATACGAATATAAAATTGTCAGCTCAGCTACAATTGAACCGACGGATGTTGATGTATTAAAGGATCGCGGGAAAAATGAACTGACATTGATCACTTGTACTCTTGATGGCCAGAAACGATTTGTCTTAAAAGGAATACGAATCAATGCTTCAAAAAGTGAGCAGCCGTCGGATGTATAACACCAACATAATAGATGATGGGTACGATGGAAAAGCAACGCTCACAACCGACATGTTACACCAATTGTTATCAGAGCATTATCCAACTTTAAAAAACGAATGTTGGGATGTTGATGTAGATACAATCCGGACTTCGCCTATTCTTCACCCTATATTAAAAAGAAAGCTTCCAATTGGTATCGAAAAATTCACCTGTGTTTTGTTCACGCAGCAAACAGTAGCTTTTGGCGAACCTTTGATTGTGTACTTTTTATTAGATGAAAAAGGCGAAATGATTTACGCAATGGGTATCTTGCTCGAGCAGCAAGATATCCATTAAACGAGAAATAAAAAAGGAAGGGACTTTGATCCCTTCCTTTTTTGTGATTTAATTACGCAAATAACTTCAGCCCAACGACGCCAATCACAATCAGCAGCAAGCTGAGGATACGAATCATGTTTTTCGGCTCTTTAAATAGAATCATATTAAACAAGACAGAGCCCGCTGTTCCAAGTCCAATCCAGACTGTATAGGCAACGGATACTTGAACGGAAGAGAACGAGGCGTATAAAAACAAAAAGGATAAGGCAAATCCGCCAACAAATAAAATGCCTGTCGTGATTTGCTTTTTCTTACTGAACATATTGAGACCAATGGTTCCGCCAATTTCAAAGGCAGAGGCTAACAGCACAAAAAACCAGCCCATTTATACCGCTTCTCCTTTCTGCTCATGTGCATCTCCATCAGACACTTTCAGTCCAATAATGCCGAGAATTAAAATACCCATAAATAAGAGTTTTTCTAATGAAAACGAACCGCCAAACAGCGCATAATCCATCAAAGACGTACCAATCGTTCCAACTCCGGCAAACACGGCGTACACGGTGCCTGTCGGCAGCTTCTCGCAGGCTTTCATTAAAAAATAAAAATCAACCGGGATCAGGCAGATAATGATCGCCCACTCCCACACAGCATCAGCTTTATTTAAACCAAATACCCAAAGTAATTCGAATAAACAAGTGAGTGCGACATACATCCAGCTTTTTTTCATCGTATTTCCTCCTAAAACTAAAAACTGACGATTCGTCATTTTGAAACCAAAAAAGAGCGTACAGCAAGTGCTGTACTAAGTTAAGGTGTCTCTATGCCAAGTGCGTAAAGGAGAAATTGCTTTACCTCTCGCTTTTGAATCAGAACCTCTTCTGTATCTGTTTCTGTAAATAAGTACATTTGCTCAGCAGACGATTCCAGTAAACCGATAATGAATTTGGCTGCATATTGACAGTTCAAATTCGCACGGACCTTATTGTCCTGCTTTGCTTTTTCTAAAAAAGCAGCGACCCATTTGTAAATCGGCTCATAAATATCTTCCCATTCCTTTAAATGCTCCGTGGCAGCTAAACCTGAGTAGGTCAGAGCAAGGACGTCACGGTATTGTCTTGTAAAAGAGAAGATGAATTCAACAAGCGCATCTGCTTGATCGAGGACATCTGCATGCTGAGTTAATTCCTTTTCGATCGCAGGCACCATCTGTGCGATAAGATGTTCTGCGATAGCAGGCATGACGGAAAGCTTTGAAGGAAAATATAAATAAAACGTTCCTTGCGCTACTCCTGCTGCTTTCACAATATCCGAAATGGTCGTCTTTTCGATTCCTTTTTCTTTAAACGCGCCAATGGCAGCAAGCATAATCTTTTCTCGTTTCGACACATCATCACCGACCTTAAATGACTGAATGTCAGTCAGTTTAGCGGAAAAATGACGATTTGTCAATATGGGTTTCTCGTCATTGAATAGGAGAATAAGTGATGAATAGATGCAGGCAAGCCTGAATAAGCTGTAAATATGGTCAAGCATCATGTGAGAAAGGGGCAGCTCTCCGTATGACATTCAGTGCGATGTTTTCCATTGCTTATTTTCTCTTGCTCGTCCCGCTCTATCTACATATGAGATACAGACAGGCGAAAAAGCACAAACGATTTATCTATTTACGAACAGAAATCGTTCTTGCCTGTCTGTTTATGTATACGAATGTTTTATTGTATTTGACGGTCTTTCCTAATCGTTTTTCCGCACCAAGGGATCAGGTGAGTGTCAACCTCATGCCTTTGCAGTCCATTTATCAAAATCTCCATGCCTATCATCACGGCTATCCCAATCTTGTTTTTTTAAATTTGGCAGGGAACATTTTGTTATTTGTGCCACTTGGTTTTTTTCTCTATCAAGCATTCCGAACCTTGCGCTGGCAAAAGGCGATTCTTGCTGGCTTTTTCTTGTCAACAATGATTGAAGTGCTTCAATGGATATTCTCGCAATCTGGTATGATTACAAGAAGCAGCGATATTGATGATATTCTCTTAAATACACTTGGCACAGCGCTAGGTTGTATGTTGTATCGGATGTATCAACGAAGGAAGGAGAAAATCAAGTGAAGCGAGTTTGTATCATTCCATGTGGGGCGAAGAAAATGTGGGACGTCCATCCAGAGGCAGGGAGCCAGCCGGCGAACCTCGTTTATTTAAGTCCGCTGCATCAACGTACGAAAAGCTATGCCCAAACATTCTTTTCAGACTACCTAATCATTTCAGCGAAGCATGGATTCTTAAAGGTAGATGATATTATTCATGAAAATTATGATGTGGCTTTTGGTACACCGCATACTGATCAGATAACAAGAGAAGCACTAAGTCAGCAATTTCATGAAAAATATCTCACTGCATATGATGAATTAGTGATACTAGGTGGAAAGAAATATCGAAAGGTGATCGATCCTTTATTACTTCCTCATCAGAAAGCGATTTATCCGCTAGCTCCATATAAGGGAATTGGCTATATGCTTCAGGCGTTAAAGCAAGCCGTTGAGACAAAAGTAGAACTTCCGCCGCATATTTAACGTATTCACATCTACCGGTAAGCAGGGTTTTGATCATTAAAAAGAGAATGAATGAAGTAGCGATGCTGATTGTTTCATATCTTTTCAGCAGCCACTTGGATGTCCGCATCGCTTATTAGAGTGGCTATATGAAAAAGGGGGCGTATGAACATGACAACCATCTATTTAGCTGGTGATTCAACCGTTTCATCTTACCCAGATCGTCCTGTTCAAGGAGGGTGGGGAGAGTTTTTACATCGCTACACAGCGCAGGGTGTGAGCGTCGACAACCGCGCAATCGGTGGAAGAAGCTCAAAAACATTCATTGAAGAAGGACGGCTTGATAAAATATTGGCTGACATTCAGCCTGGGGACTGGCTGTTTACACAAATGGGGCACAATGATGCTTCAACGGAGAAGCCCGAACGGCATACAGATCCTTTCACAACGTATAAAAGCTATTTGTCTCAATATATTCACGGAGCAAGAGCGAAAGGAGCTACACCGCTTTTATTAACGCCAGTCGGCCGCTTTCATGAAAAAGACGGAGAATATATCAATGATTTCCCTGATTACTGTGCCGCTATGAAAGAACTAGCTGATGAAGAAGAAGTCCTTCTTGTAGATTTAAATACGGCAAGCCTTCAGTTTTATCAAATTTCCGGCATAGAGAAAACGACTTCTTACTTTATGCTGTCAACAGGCATAGAGGATCGCACGCACTTTACAAAAGAAGGAGCAGATGCGATTGCAAGAATTGTTTCGCTGGAATTAAAGGACCTTGGATTAACGATTGTGTGATGGAGGACAGGACGAGAAAGCGCTCGTCCTGTTCTTTTTTGCAGAAAGCTATTGATTCCCTTCACCAGAGTAGACTACAATAGGTACATATGATAATGAGAATCAATATCACTTATAAATAGATCAATCGATGAAAAACTGGAGGGACTCAAATGACAGAACAACTTGAATTGTTTGACGTCACCATTATTGGCGGCGGTCCAGCAGGAATGTACACCGCCTTTTATAGTGGGATGCGGGATTTAAAGACGAAGGTACTTGAGTATAACGAAAGCCTTGGCGGGAAAATCCTACTGTATCCTGAAAAGGTCATTTGGGATGTAGGCGGTTTGCCGCCAACAAGAGGTGAACAGTTGATTCAGCAGCTGGAAACGCAGGCGAAAACATTTGAACCAGAGATTGCACTGAATCAAAAAATCACGTCATTCGAGCGCGATGAACATCAGAACATTTTGCTGACAGCTGAGAATGGTGATCGCCATTTGACGAAGACCCTCATTTTAGCAATGGGCCACGGTATTCCTGTTCAGCGGAAACTTGAAATCGAGCATGCAGACCGTTATGAAGTGACAAACCTTTATTACACAGTGCAGGAGCTTAAGACATTTGCAGGAAAGCGAGTGGTCATCTCTGGAGGCGGCGATTCTGCGGTTGACTGGGCAAATGCCCTTGTTCCAATTGCTGAAAGTGTCACCGTCGTGCATCGCCGTGACATGTTTGGCGGACATGAGAAAAACGTCGCCAACATGAAAGCATCTTGCACACGAATTTTAACCCCACATGAACTGACGGAACTTCATGGTCAAGATGACAAAATTGATGCTGTCACTATTCAACATTTAGAGACAGGTGAAATCGAACGAATAGAAACAGACGCTGTCATCGTCAACCACGGTATGAAAGGCGATTTAAGCGTGCTATCAGAATGGGGACTCAAGCAAGGTGAATGGGGACTAATCGAGGTCAATGAAAAAATGGAAACCAATTTACCGGGCGTCTATGCGGTAGGCGATTTATGTACACATAAAAGCAAGGTCCGCTTAATTGCTGGGACATTTGTTGACGGAGTCAATGCGCTCAATAGCGCAAAGCTGTATATCGAGCCAGAAGCCGAAAAAGTGGCGTATGTTTCTTCTCATAACGAACGCTTTAAAGAGAAAAACAAAGAATTGCAAACGGCTGGCGCTCGTTAATGAACAGGAACATCCAGTCAACCATTGAAGTGCTAAAATTTTAGCACTTTTTTTATATGGAAGGAGAAAGAGAAAATGACAACCCGTACTCATACCATTCTGCGCATGAAAGAAAGTAGAGAGCGATCTCTTTCTGACAAACAAACAGTCTCCTGGCAAACATCTTCCCCTATGTTCTTGACTTGCGATGGATCTGTGAGAATTGAAATGGAAGGATTACAATATCAGCTAAACGCAAAAGACAGTATATTGATCCGCTCAGGTATAAACGTCATGCTCCAATCTTTATCAAGCGAGGTGGTGTCAATTCACACAATCACATTTAACCAATTTACCCTGGCAAATGATGCGCAAAATGAATTGGTCTATAAGATGAATTATGACGATCTCCCGGATAATGGATCGATGGTCAAAGGCTCTGCCATGCTTTTTTCCTGCATCAAACAAATGAAGACGAGTCAAAGCACCCAAGAACAGGTGAAGGGGCTGGAGGACATCATGCACATCTTTCACCGTCAATCCAAGCCATACACTGAGAAGGTGCATTATTCTATTGAAATGATTTTGCAATATATGGCGCAGCATTATGAAAAAAAGCTAACGAGAAAAGACTTAGCCCATAAGATGGGTTTTCATGAGAGCTATTTTTCGACCTTTTTCAAACAAAGTATGGGACTAAGTGTGACGGACTATATTGCCCAAATTCGAATGGATGAAGCAAAAAAACGTCTTCTGCAAACAGATGATCAAATTCAAATGATTGCGCGGCAAGTGGGCTATACAGACAGTTTATATTTCAGCAGGATCTTCAGGCGGAAGACAGGAAGGACCCCTAGTCAGTTCCGAAACAATCGAAGACCAGAGCGGATTGCTGCTTTTCAATTTGTCGGAACATTGGTCGCGCTAGGCATTCGCCCTGTCTGCATTGAAAAAGAAACCTTTCTTCATTCAGATATACTCAAAGATCAGCTGGCAGGTGCGCTGGTCATAGATGAACACACGCCTGATGACGTTTTCAAATCACTTCAACTAGATTTAATCATCATTCCTAACTATTTTTATTCGAAGCCTGAGTTGATCAAGCGGTTGGAGCGGATTGCCCCTGTCCTTGTTTTGCCATATGGCGGTGGTCATGTGGTACAAGAGGTCTTATCTACAGGCCGCCTGTTAGGAAGAGAGAAAGAGGCAGATGATTGGGTGAAACGCTTCAAACATGTGAGTCAGAAGGCAAGAAATGATCTATCTTCCTTTAGGAAAAAAGGAGAGACAGTGGCGATTTATGAAATGAGAGGACATGACAAAGTGTATATGTGGTCCTATGATGCTAGAGGCGCCTTCTACCTTTATGAAACGCTTGACTTAAAGCCTCCGAAGACGATTCTAGAAGAAGTTCTTCTCCCTAATCAACATACAGTCATTCCTTTAGAGAGGCTAAGAGAATTCGAGGCGGATCACATGTTTTTTATTGTAAGTGTTGAACATGGGTGGTATGAACAAATGGATCAGCGGCTGGAGGAAAGCGATGTTCTTCGTCAATTATCTGCTGTGAAAAACGGAACCTTCTATCCACTAAAGCTAGAGGAGTTTCGATTTGATGAGGGGGAGCGGGTGATTCATTTAATGAACCGATTTGTCTCCCAATTAACTCAGGCAGCCGATCCAACAATTGTCCATATGTAAGTTGCGAGAATCCTCCATAGACCATTTCGTATGAGGTTGTTAGAATACATGAGACTAGTAATTGATAACTATTCTCATTTATATCAGGGAATGAAGGAGGAATACTCATATGAAAAAGACATATTGGATATGTGCTGTCATCCTCATGCTGATATTGTCAGCCTGTGGTCATAAAGAACAAGCCAAAACGGCAGAAACAAAGGAACAAACGAAAACCATTGAGACCGTAAAAGGAAAAATCGACATTCCGGCAAACCCAAAACGCATTCTCATAGATGGATATTTAGGCAGTGCCATTGCATTGGATGTTCACCCTGTAGGTGCAACAACACAAGATTTAAAGAATGTACACTTGAAGGACAAGATCAAAGGAATAGAGGACATTAGTGACGAACGTTCAGCTGAAAAAGTACTTAGCTTAAAGCCTGATCTGATTATCACAGCAGTACAGGACGAAAAAGTCTATGATGTGTATAAAAAAATAGCGCCAACACTCGTATACCCTTACAATTCATTCAAAGATGCACAGGAAGAAATCAAGACTTTGGCTAAAGTGTTAAACAAAGAAGCGGAAGGAAAGGCGTTTCTTGCCTCCTTTGATCAACGAATCGAAACAGCTCGAAAAAAAGTGAAGTCTGCATTAAAAGAGAATGACACAGTGTCCATCATGGGCGCGTTTAAAAACGATGTGTATGTGTATGGGAACGGAATTTACCGAGGTGGACAGGCACTATATCAACAACTGCAAATGAACCCACCAAAGCAGGTCGAAGATATAATTTTAAACAGTAAAACAGGCTACGAAGTACTCTCCTATGAAACCCTTCCGAAATATGCAGGAGATTATATATTCATTGATGAATCAAATGGCGGGACATTTGATAAAAATAATTCCATTTGGAAGAGTTTAAAAGCTGTCAAAAAAGAGCAAACCTATCAACTAGATGCAGAATTCTTTTGGCCTTATGATCCAATTGCAGTCATGAATCAAGCTGAAAAATTTGCTGATATATTGACAGATTTATCTCATCAGTAGGAGGTCTGTCAATTGTTTAAACGCTTTTTTTCATACTACAAACCCTATATGGGACTATTTATATTAGATTTTTCCTGTGCGGTACTGGCGGCCTTACTCGAACTATCCTTTCCACTAGCCATCAGTAAAGTGATGGACGATTTACTGCCAAATGGTAATTGGGAAGCCATTTGGTTCTGGGGCAGTTTGCTGCTTGTTTTATACGTTATCAGCTCCACCATGCATTACGTTGTGACCTATTTTGGCCATAAGCTGGGCATCAATATTGAGACTGATATGAGGAACCAGCTATTCTCTCATGTACAGAGAATGTCCTTCCGCTTCTTTGACCAAAAGAAAACAGGCAAGCTCGTTTCTCGTATGACCAATGACTTAATGGATATTGGAGAGATGGCACATCACGGCCCAGAGGATTTATTTATTGCCATTATGACATTAACGGGCGCGTTTGGCCTCATGCTATCGATTAACTGGCAGCTTGCGGTTCTTACATTTATTGTCGTTCCATTCTTGATCGGATTATCCGTCTACTTTACGAAAAAAATGTCTGCTGCTTTTGATAAAATGTTTTCAAGCATTGGACAATTCCATTCACGAGTGGAAAACAATATTAGCGGCATTCGTGTGGTGAAAGCATTCGGAAATGAGTCACATGAAATGGATCGTTTTATCGAACATAACGAGGAGTTTAGAAAAACAAAACTGACAACGTATCAAATGATGGCAGTTCATACAGCAGTGAGTCATTTCCTCATTAAAAGCGTCACGGTATTTGGCCTCGTGTGTGGTGCATGGTTTGTATTGCAAAAAAATATGACGTATGGCGAATTTGTTTCATTCGTCCTATTAACAGGTATTTTCTTAGGACCAATTCAACAAATTAATGCAGTCATTGAAATGTATCCAAAAGGTGCAGCCGGCTTTAAACGATTCGCATCACTCATCGATCAAACACCAGATGAAAAGGATGATGAGGATGCAATCGAAGTCCAGCAGTTAAAAGGGAATATCATTTTTGACCACGTTTCTTTTCAATATGAATCAAACAAACCCGTGCTGCATGACATCAATCTAGAGGTCAAACAAGGAGAGAAAATTGCCATTGTCGGCCCATCTGGTGCTGGGAAATCGACCCTTTGCAGTCTGATTCCCCGTTTTTATGAATGGCAGGAGGGGAGCATTACAATTGATGGCATAGAAACGAGAAAGATGACACTTGCATCGCTGCGTTCTCAAATTGGTGTCGTGCAGCAAGAGATTTATTTATTTCATGGAACGATACGTGAAAACATCCTATACGGAAAACTGGATGCATCGGAAGAGGAAATTTGGCAGGCAGTAGAGAAGGCTCAGCTGATGGATTTAGTCAATAGTTTGCCAAAAGGGCTTGATACGATCATTGGTGAGCGCGGGATGATGTTATCTGGCGGACAAAAGCAGCGTATCTCCATAGCACGTATTTTCTTAAAAAATCCGCCGATTTTCATTTTAGATGAGGCGACCTCTTCGCTTGATACCGAGACAGAGTCTTTTATCCAAGCATCACTAGAAGAGCTGGCTCAGGGACGAACGACCTTTATTATTGCGCATCGTTTAGCGACAATACAGCATGCTGACCGCATTATCGTTCTCACAAATGAAGGCGTGAAAGAGCAAGGAAAGCATGAAGAGTTACTCAAAATGAACGGTCTGTACCGCCGGTTATACGAAACACAATTTAGAATGTAAACTTTACGCTAAAAAGAAGACAAAGGGCTAAAATAACCTTATTTTAGCCCTTTTTGTTTTGTAGACATGAGACAATTAACTGCGAGGCGCAAATAACATCACACTGACCCCGGCTAAACAGATCAAAGCACCCATCCAGTCATAGAGATCAGGCGTTTTTCGATCGACCCACCAGCCCCAAAACACAGCAAGAACCACAAATACACCGCCATAAGCCGCATAAACCCGTCCGAAAGTCGGGAACTGCTGGAAGGTAGGGATGACCCCGTAAGCGACGAGAATGAGGCTGCCGGCGATCCCGAAGCTGATAGGTTTTGCTTCACGCAGCCAAAGCCACACAAGATAGCCGCCGCCAATTTCTGCTATTCCTGCTAATAAAAAAAGAACGATCGTCAAGATCATGTAAGAACACTCCAATTCATTTCGTTACCTTCTATTATGACATGTTGAAAAAATGCGTTCTACTTCATTTCCATTGTGAGGGACATGAGAGTCTGCTAAAATCAACTGAACAGAGAATGGAAACACATGGATTCTTGACTTTTTAGATATAAGTGATCCAAATGGCCTTGCTTTTCGTACAGTAAGTACATTCTCATGAGGAGCACATTTCCTTTTTCGGCGCTCTTTTTTTCTCCTTGAAAAAAGAGTAAAGTACAAAGTAGGCTTATTTCAGCAAATCGAGTGATAAGCAATACGTGAAGGATTTCATGATGAATGCAGCATGCTCTTTCTCATGAAAAAGGAAGGAGATGACCATGGATACACTGAAAGATTCTGAGCTGTATCACAAGATCAAATTTGATCGTCACAAGCCTTCGCTTGAAGTGCTGTATGATCGTTATGAACGTGTGTTATATTCGTTTATTTATAAAATGACTGGAAGCCGTGAGCTTGCGGAGGAAGTGCTTCAAGAAGTCTTTATCAAGCTCTGGCGCGGTATAGGAGAATACCATACGGATAAAGGGAAATTCTCCTCGTGGTTATTCATGATGTCACGCAACACGGCCATTGATCTTCTAAGAAAGCACCGGAACGAAACGGCACTAGAAGATGAGCATATTGAATATTTAGCCGATCATCAAGAAGATGTGTCAGAGGAAGTCGAATGGAACGAGGAAAAACAAATCATACGTGAAGCAGTATCTACATTGTCAAAAGAACAGCAAACCATCATAGAAGATGTCTATTTTAAAGGAATGACACAAAAAAGCATTGCTGAAAAGCTAGGCATCCCCATTGGAACAGTGAAGGGAAGGGTTCGATTGTCATTGAAGCACTTACGGACGAGACTGTCTCGCGGAGGAAAGGAGGAAGAGGCATGACTCAGTGTAAACATCAAGTGATTGATTATTTCAACGGGCATATCCAAGGAGATGAAAAAGCACAATTTGAAGAGCATCTCAAGCACTGCTCAGCTTGCAAAGAAGAGCTTGAAGAATTGACATCGCTCATGTCTGACATTCCATTTCTAGCAGGTGACCAAACACCTCCGGCAGGGATGAAAGACCGTATTTTATCCCAGGTGTTTGAAGAAGAGACAGTCGAAGAAAAGAATAGCCATAGAAAAGACCTCAAGGCAGCATGTGAACCAAACGAGATGAAACCACTGCAAAAGAAACGAAACCAGTGGCTATTGCCGCTCGTTGCCGCACTGCTTCTCATTTCAGCAGCTGGAAACGTGTATTTCTTATCGAATGGAAAAGAACAGGCGGAAGAACCTGTCAGAGTTGTTGCGACAAAATCACTGGCATCAGCCGCATCACCAAAAACAACGGGTGCTTTTTCAGTGATTGAGCATAACGGCAAAAAAGAGCTGGTTGTGAGTGCAGACGGATTAAAGGGTCAGCTTGATTCATCTGCTGTTTATCAAGTGTGGCTCATTAAAGGAGATCAGCCGGTACCAGCTGGTGCCTTTAAAACAGATAACAAAGGAGAAGGAACCGTCACCTATGCGTTATCTGAAAAAGAAGCAAGCGAATCATGGGATACCGTGGCAGTCACCCTTGAACCAAAAAAGGATAACAAGCTGCCGCAAGGACCTGTCGTACTAAGCGCTGCATTTTAAATATGATTCAGGAAGGATGCCTTTTTGGCATCCTTTTTTGATAGGCAGAGGGAACTTTATGGCAGAGCAGACGTAGTACATATGGAGGTGACACAGATGAAACCATACATAGAAAAAGAACTATTTCTCTTATCAGTGAGACACGCATGTATTGCATGTTATTTTTTAGTGTTTCCATACGTTGCACAAGTCCTTTATACCCCATCACCTTTATTGATCGCCCTCATCGCTCTTTTTATGACTCATAACTTAGTAGAATGTACCATTTGGTTTTATAAATCGAGAAAGATCAGGAAGCGCCAGTCTGGTGATCTATCGAAACGAGGACATGTCTTGACCCAGCTCATGCAAAGGCTGGAACAGTTGATCATGATCGGTTTTGTTGTTTTCTTTATCACGGAATGGATGCATGGAGCAGCTGATCACCTAACTCTTTTACTAGCTATTTTTCTATTCATGCTCTTTTCCCTTCAGCACATCCAGTTTTATTACGTTCAGCTATTCTTTAAATCCAAAAGCTGGTTTTCCTATGTTCCTTCATTGCAAAAGACACGCCCTTCTTATATAGCAAGGGAGAGAAAGGCTTTGAAGAGTTCTTAATGTGCATTCACTCGTTTGATTACCTATAAACATCAGAAAATTATGATAAAATGTGGAAAAGAAGCATAGAGAAAGGGAGTGCAAGCGAGTGAAAGCTGTTGGATTATTGGAGTACTTACCGATCGAGCATGAGAAAAGCTTGATGGACCAGGAAGTAGAAAAGCCTAAAGCAACGGGCAGGGATATACTGGTGAAGGTAGAGGCTGTGTCAGTGAATCCAGTTGATACGAAGGTGAGATCACCGAAGGATCAGAAGGAAGAAAAACTGAAAATTCTTGGCTATGATGCAAGCGGTACAGTTGTTGAAGTTGGCGAAGCATGTACATTATTTCAGCCAGGTGATCACGTATACTATGCGGGAGATATCACGCGTCAAGGCTCAAATAGTGAGTATCAGCTTGTGGATGAACGGATTGTGGCAAAAAAGCCTGTCAATCTCTCCTTTGCAGAAGCAGCCGCGATGCCTCTGACGACGATTACGGCATATGAAGCGTTATTTGACCGGATGCATATGAAACGAAATGCAGAAGGGGCAACACTGCTCATCATCGGCGGTGCAGGCGGAGTAGGTTCTATTGCCATACAACTAGCCAAATTAGCAAATGCCACTGTGATTGCTACTGCATCGAGACCTGAAACAAAAGAGTGGTGTCTGTCATTAGGTGCTGATCATATCATTGATCATCATGAGCCGCTTCTTGAGCAGCTTCAGGAAAAAGAAATAGGCGAAGTGGATTTCATTTTATGCCTAAATGATACAGACGGACATTTCAAAGGCATGGCAGAAGCCATAAAACCGCAAGGCACGATCTGTACCATTGTCGAGAATCAGCACAACCTAGACATTCAATTACTCAAAAATAAAAGTGCGGCATTTGTATGGGAATTCATGTTCACACGCCCTATGTATGAAACAGCGGACATGATCAAACAGCATGAGCTTTTGACAGAGGCGGGTGAGTTATTTGAGCAGGGAAAAATAACGCATACCTTAACAAAGGTTCTCAGTCCGATCAATGCTGCTAACTTGAAGCAGGCACATCAAACCCTTGAACAAGGAAAGATGATTGGCAAATTTGTACTTGAAGGATTTGAGAAAGGGGAGAGGGTATGACGTCATTACAATATCCGATTGGCTTATATGAACCAGTTGAAAATAAAACAAAGGAACAGCTAGAGTCATGGATAGATCGGTTGGCTGAGATTCCCCAAGAATATGAAACGGTCACCAATCAATTGACAGATGCTCAGCTGGATACACCTTATCGGCCTGGAGGATGGACCGTCCGTCAGCTTATTCATCATGTAGCAGACAGTCATCTGAATGCATACTTACGATTCAAGCTTGCGCTCACAGAAGAAACACCGCACATACGTCCATATGATCAGGCGGGATTCGCCGAGCTTCCAGACAGCAAAGCGTCCATCAGCCTATCACTGCCCTTAATCAGTAGTCTGCATCGCAGGTGGGGCACTTTACTGCGGGGAATGTCAGAGGAAGACTTCAACGCTTCTTATTATCACCCAGCCGATCAACAAACGGTGTCCTTATATGATGCAACAGGTATGTACGTCTGGCACTCAAAGCATCATCTTGCCCATATCACGGAATTAATCAAAAGAAATCAGTGGAATTAAAGGAGTAAACGCATGTCTGGTAGAAGAATTGTCGGCGCCATGTTTATCTGTATGGCGGCATTGTTTTATTTAGCGAAATATGTTCTTTTTGAGATACGCTATAGTAACAGCTTAGGCTCAGAAAGAACGATTGAGGAACTTGAACAGCTGCTCCCTGGCGGTACGTGGATCAGCATTCTATTTCTCATCATCGGTTTAGCCTATCTTTTATGGGATGACAGAGTCGTTCTTCAAAAAACCTTCATCCTCTCAGATAAACAAGTAGAAGAACTAAAAAAGACGGATCTCAAGTGACCGTCTTTTTTCCTTTTCATGTTTAGCCGCGTTCAGGACGCAGTGCTTTTTCTAAAATAGCCAGCCCTTCGTTGACTTTTTCTTTTTCCTCGTCATTGAGCCGTTGCAGGGAGTTTTTGATTTTTTCGTGTCCTTTTTGATAAATGCTTCTGAAAATATTTTTCGCTTCCTCAGTTAGTTCGACGACAATGATTCTCCGGTCACGCTCAGAGTGCTTTCGTTCAACAAAATGAGACTGTTCTAACCGATCAAGCAGACCTGTCATATTGGACAAAGAAGCGCCCATTTTTTCAGCGATTTCGGATACCTTGAGAGAGCCATGGTTATTGAGCAGCATGAGTACCTTCATTTGAGGCATACTCATATCGAGCTTCATCCATTCTGACACATCTCCAAGACCTGCAGCTGTGAGTACTTTCATATAAAGCACCCATGTCTTTTTTTCCTCTGGAGATAGAATCTCTTCTTTTAATACTGTGGTGTCATGAATATTGTATTCCACGCTTGTTCACTTCCTTTAAGCGGCTCTTTTCTCTATATTACTGATTTTTACTTCTAATTGAAAGGTTCGTCAAGCTTTTGAATGTTAAACTGCATGAATCAAGTGGTATTTGTTGTATAATAATGTTCAGTCGAAATAAATGAAGCAACTTAGAAAGTTGGGAAAAACATGTGGAACAAAAAAACGGGTATGACGATCTTAAAAATGCTTTTTCCGATCGTGATTATCCTTGTCTTAATATTTGTCGCCAAGAAGGAACTGAGCGGCCTTTCCATTAAAAAAACGTTCTATATCATTGACAGCTTGAATCGAATGGACTTGTTTATTCTTGTCTTTCTTGGACTTGTTGCAGTGTTATCGATGTCCTTATATGATTTTATTTTACGAAAAAGCCTGAATATGCCCATCAGCGGCTGGAAAACGATTCGCATTTCTTGGATTGCGAACTCCTTTAACAGTGTCCTTGGGTTCGGCGGTCTATCAGGAGCAGGGCTTAGAACACTTCTATATAAGGAGTACATAACCGATACGAAAAAACTGCTCAAAGGCATTGCCCTTTTGACTTCCTCGGTCCTTTTGGGCTTATCTATTTTCAGCGATCTGATCTTGGTGAGGGTGCTTCCTGTTGAAAGTATTATCAGCCAAGAGCCGTGGCTGTGGGCTTTTGTGATCATCTTTGCTTGTATTGTGCCTATTTACATCATTATGGCGTCCGTACGAAAAAGCTCAATTGAGAGCGGTGAAAGCGGACTGAAGCATCCGATTTACGCTTATATTGGTGCATCGTTTTTAGAATGGCTCGCAGCTGGTCTTGTCATGTACATGGCTGTCGTCTCTATGGGGATGAATGTCGATGTCCGGATTGTATTAGGTGTATTTGCGATTGCGTCAATTGGCGGTTTAATCAGTATGGTTCCGGGCGGTTTTGGTTCGTTTGACCTCATCTTTTTATTGAGTATGCAGTACATTGGGTTTGATAAAGAGATGGTGCTGACGGCGCTCGTTTTGTACCGCTTCGTGTACTCGATCTTCCCGTTTATCCTTGGGCTTTGTCTAGCTGCTTATGATTTAACGGGAACGACGCTTAGACGTCTTGAAGGCAATCCCAGAATGGCACCAGCCGTAGAAACAACGAACGTCTTAATTGTGCTGCACCGTGCTTTATTAATCCGTTTACTGTACGGATCATTATCAATTTTAACCTTTGGAAGCGGCTTGCTCATTATGGCGTCTGTTGTCCTTCCTGTCGATCGATTAGGTGTAATTACAAGCATTCCACGCTTTTTGTTATCAGGATTTAATGGTCTTTCTTTAATGTTCGGCATTATCCTGATGGTTTTGTCCATTGAAGTGTACAAACGAACGAAAAGATCGTACGTGCTAACGATGATCGCCCTAGCAGGCGGCTTTGTGTTTACTTTGTTAAAAGGGTTTAACCTGAGTCTCATCTTTATATTGCCAGTCATCATGGCTGTCTTTTTCTCTCTTCGAAATCAATTTGTGAAGCAGCAGGCTCCTTATTCGTTGTATCAGTTTGTAGCAGCTGCCGCTGGTTATTTACTCGTGCTGTTTAACTATAACGTCATCGGCAACTTTATTTGGACCAAAATCGGGCATTTCTTGAGTAAGGATTACCTCGTGCATAATGAACGGCATATCACGATGACAAGCATGATTGCGCTCATCGGTGTACCGCTTTTCTTCTTCATTAGTAAATTGATTTTTAATAAGAAAGCATTTCCGATTGGAGAAAAAGCAGATGAAGAAAAACTAAAAACATTTTTAGAAGAAAAGGGCGGCAATGCCCTTAGTCATCTTGGCTTTTTAGGCGATAAAAAATTATTTTTCTCAAGTGATGGAGAGGCAATGCTTCAATTTGGACGTATTGGCCGCTGCGTCATTGTGCTCGGAGATCCCTCTGGACGTAAAGCATCCTATCCACTTGTGCTTGAAGAGTTTTTACAGCAGACAGAAAAAGCAGGCTATCGCGTCGCTTTTTATCAAGTAGAACGGGAAGGAATGGCGCTCTACCATGACTTAGGCTTTCATTTCTTTAAGCTTGGAGAAGAAGCCATGGTTGATTTAGAAACGTTCTCTCTCTCCGGTAAGAAAAAATCAAATTTACGGGCTGTGGCCAATAAGTTTGAACGAGAAGGCTATACGTTTGACATGCTGGAACCTCCTTTTTCAGATGAGCTGATCTCAACCTTAAAACAGATTTCTGATAGCTGGCTTGGAAAGAAAAAAGAAAAAGGGTTTTCGCTCGGCTATTTTCAAGAAGATTATCTTCAAAAAGCACCAATTGCGATACTGAAGGATGAACATGGGGAGATCATTTCATTTGTGTCATTAATGCCGATGTATCAAGAAGGGGAGATATCGATCGACCTTATGCGTCATATGCATGATGCACCGAACGGGATGATGGATGCGCTGTTTATCCACCTTTTTCAATGGGCGAAAGAAAAAGGCTACAAATCCTTTAACATGGGAATGGCGCCTTTATCAAATGTAGGAACATTTCATCAGTCCTTTCTCACGGAGCGTTTGGCGAGTGTTATTTTCAACAACGTCAGATTTATGTACAGCTTCAGTGGATTACGCTCGTTTAAACAGAAATATAAACCTGAATGGCGCGGAAAATATTTAGCGTATAAAAAGAATACATCTTTACCTGTCACAATGGTGCTTGTCACCAAGCTGATAGGGATGGACCCAAATCGCAACCGGCGTCCATAGATCAAAAACCTTTACCTTTCACTAGGTGAAGGTTTTTTTAGACAAAAGAATAGCAAAAGTGGTAAAGTTGAAGAGTAAGGGGGATGTAAATATGACATTAAATGAATGGTTTGCAAAGGGATTAACTGAACGTACATATGTACACAACATGGAGAAAAACCGAGAAAATCTACTCACGGTGTACAACCAGTACGCAATTCATCAAAAAGAAAAAGAGCTGCTTCAAAAGCTGCAAAAGAAAAAGCTCAGAGCGCTTGTCATCACAGCGGATTGGTGCGGAGATGCGATGGTCAATGTACCAATTTTCATGCGTATTGCAAGTGAAGCACTCATTGAAGCGCGCTATTTCATTCGGGACGAGCATCTAGACCTGATGGATCAGTATTTAACGAACGGAACCGCAAGATCGATTCCGATTATCGTGATCATTGATCAAGACGGGAATGAAGTAGGAAAATGGGGACCACGCTCAACAGAAGCACAACGCTTTGTTGATGAGAAAAAACCAGACAAGGATGCTCCTGATTTTGAGGAAGCTTTTCAAGTATTTGCGAAAGAAGCCGCACATCACTATACGACAGATCGTTACTTATGGAAAGATATTGAGAAAGAAATAGTAGAAGTTTTGGAAAAAATATAAACCAAAAGACTACTTCGCCGCAAAGGGAAGTAGTCTTTTTTTATCTTGTTTTTGCGTTTCACCTACAAAACACCGCATAAAGATGTAGAAAAACCGCAGAATTCTACAAAAAACCGCAGAAAACCGCAACGCATCACGATTTTCCCAACCATTTTTAGTTGAAAAACCTCATATGTGCCATGAAAACCTCAATTTTGCCCTTATCTAAAGGCTCATATAACGCACGTTGGTTTGCTTTTTCCCAATACAAGAGGCCCAGCAACTATAGTAATCTAGTTGTAATCTCCTTTGAACGAACTAAAAAAACAAATGACGGAAAAGGGCTGGCGATCAATCTATGAAAAAAATCATTTATCTCGATCAGGAAAAAAAGAAGCTCGCTGAATCGAAAAAAAGAGAACAGCGTTCCATCAAATCACTTAGGCTGCTTGTGTTTTATGACGGGCAAAGTCCTTCATGTGCAAAAGCGATAGACTTGTTGAAAGCTCTCGATTGGAAGAACCGTATTCATTTTGAATCCTTTCGACACTCGCAGCTGCTCAAACTGAACAAAATAAGTGAAGAAAAGGCAGAAAAGCGGATCGTGTCAATTTCCTTAGCCAAAAACCAAAAAAATTCGGGGATCTATACATTGCTGAAAATTGCTTGCAATATCCCTGCATTATGGGGAACGATCCCATTCATCGTGCTCAGCATTTGGTTAGGCTTTGGGCAGCATGCGTACGATTACTTTGCGAGAAAGCGGTATGTTCATTCAGTCAAACAAGTCACCCGTCCTGATACAGATCAACAGAAGACCATTTAATGAATAGGAAAAGCATGACCTTCGATCGGCAGAAGGTCATGCTTTTTTGTAATAGGGGACATATGATGCAAGATGATGAAGCAGCGTTTTCGTGTAGGACATATAGGTACGTTCGTCAAGCTCAGAAGCCGCATAGGAAAGCAAGGTTCTTAGAGCAAACAAGTACTCACTGTGCAGCTCATTGTGTTTAAAGTAAGGAAGGGCTGCTTCGATTAAATAGGTTTTCAAATCAAGAGGGTTTTCCTCAATCATCAATTTATAGATTTTGATCATATATAAACAGTTTGGCTGAATACGAGGCTGTTTTAACAGCTCATGTATGTAGGGAAGTGCCTTTTTGCGGTCGTATTCAGCATATAATGTCGCGATTTCATACAGAGTTTCACAGTAACGGTCTTCTATCTGTTCTTGATTAAAGTAATTGAGTGAATCTAGTAAATAAGGCACAGCTGAAGAGAAATCACCCTCCCGTTTTAAAAGTACCCCATAATAAAAATATGCGGTCATTTTAATATAGGCATCAGGATAAAGGGATGTGTGCAAAATCACTTCTTTTAAATATTTCTTCGCTGTTTGAAAGGCTTTTAGTTCCAGTGAGATCACGCCATGAATGAGTGTGCAGTGAATGATCCGTTTGAAATTGTTTTTTTGTCTATATAAATCCATCGCTTGGTGGGTTGCTTCAAGCGCATCACCAAGATGTCCCATGTTTCCAAGTGCTTTTGCATAGTGATAATACAGGTCACTTTGTTCAACAGACGCATAAGAAAAGCAGCTTTCCAGTTTCTTTATGCCTTCTTCAAGCTGACCATTTTTAATGAGATGAATGCCATCTAGATATTCAAATATTTCTTTTTCCGTTTCAATAAAGGTTTTTTCAAACTTTTTCAGTACGCGGTGTGTTTTTAAGGCAAGCGGCTGCTTGTCCGATAATAAATAAAATTGAAATAAGGACAAATGATACTGAATGCCTAAATCCAGCGAAAAGAACTGTTCCTCGTGCTGAATGATCATTTCTGCATTTTGTTCCGCTTGATCGAGTGCATAGAAATACATATTCATTTGAAACTCATCCAAGAGTGACAGCAGGTGACGAGCCTTTTGTGACAGCGTTTCTTGACTGATGCCGAGTCGTTCAAGCAGTAAATTGATCGTATCTTGATTGGCCTCTTTTGAGCCATTTTCGATTTTACTTAAATGAGAGACAGAACAAATTCCTTCTGCCAATTCAGATTGGGTCATATTTTGTTTATACCGGTAGAGCTTAATGATTTGCCCGATATTGATTTTCATTCCATCCAGAAGCCTCCCTTCCAATCATGGGTTGAAAGCCTTTTGACAATAGAACCGAATCAGACAAAATGGGAATACCTGAAATCATTTCATCATCTTGGCTTTTTTCTCAAAATTTGTTTAAAACGTAATATGATTGTAACATTACTTGAAAAACTCAAACAACTTTTTAGCAGACGGGAGGGGAAACATCATTTGCAACTGCTCGAAATGATGTTTATAATGTGAATGAGAATCAATTTCAATTAAGATTGATTGAAAGGATGACACATATGCCAGAAATCAAACAACAAACAGAAGCGTTAACGGTACGAGACGCTGTCAGATATAGACGATCCATTCGGAAATTCAAAGAAACGCCTGTGACCATTGAGCAGCTTCAGCCGTTATTAGAGGATGCGGTCTATGCACCGAATCATAAAATTACGGAGCCGTGGCGCTTTCTATATGCAGTGACGGAGGAAGCGAAAGCGACATTTGTTGATCGCTTCGTTGCGTTCTTCAAACGCAACAATCCAGATGCAAAGGAAGAAAAGATCAATCAATATAGAGATTACTTTTCAAAAGTTCCAGCCCTTTTACTTGTAGTGTTAAAGGAAGACGAAAACCCAGTAGTGAGAAATGATGATTTTGCCGCTGTGAGCGCACTCATTCAAAACTTCCAGCTGCTTGCTTGGGATCAAGGAATCGGTATGGTCTGGAAGAGCGGCCGCATCTTATACAACAAAGGCTTTCAACAGGACATGGGTCTAAAGGAAAACGAGCGGTTTGCTGCCATCCTTCATATTGGTTATCCAGAAGAGGTGCCTGAGGAAAAATCACGTCAGAAAGCATCAAGTCTTCTTACTGAAATCAAATAAAAGAAAAGCAGACCGCTAAAGGGTCTGCTTTTTACTTATTGTTTTTTGGCGCGCTGGTCGGCTGCTTTCATACGTGCCATTGCTTTTACGTCATTCGGATCTGCAAGTTCTTTGGAAAATTCAACATATTCGCCATCCGACTCTTGTGCTGCAAGTTCGTGATTGGTTTTTTGGTGTTGGTCTTTTTTCAAAACCTTTCCCTCCTTTACAAGATCACTTTAGTTATGTGCTTGTTGGAGTGGAATATCCATCTTATTTGTTTCTTTTTTCTGCTGCTCTTTCCGCTTTTTTGAATTCCTGCTGATACAGGACTTCCTGGGTTTTCTTCAGCTTTGAAGTTGGCTGGTGTTCTTTTTTCTTCATCAA
The DNA here is from genome assembly GCF_046535585.1 of Bacillus sp. SIMBA_005. Taxonomy (NCBI): domain Bacteria; kingdom Bacillati; phylum Bacillota; class Bacilli; order Caryophanales; family Bacillaceae; genus Bacillus; species Bacillus sp. SIMBA_005. Next base: position 292,934 of record NZ_JAWRWI010000006.1, read on the forward strand.
AATCGCCCCCTCATCTCATTTTTCATAGGATGGGTGTTTTTGACAAAAATTATTCCTTTGAATGCAAAATCGCTTCTTTTAATTCAGGATGCAAAAAGTCATAAGAAGAAAGCAATGCCTTCTTCGGCAGCGCACGCTGACCTTCTAAAACAAGTAATGACATTTCGCCAAGTGCCGTTCGAATGACAAAGGATGGGACCTTCAGCCAGTGAGGGCGGTGAAGGGCAGATGCTATCGTTTGTCCAAGCTGTTTCATTTGAACAGGATTCGGTGATGTGACATTGAGTGGACCTGAGATGTCGTCATTGTGCATGGCATAAGCAATGAGATGTGCTACATCTTCGACATGAACCCATGAAACCCATTGCGAGCCGGAGCCAATCGTTCCGCCGGCAAATAGTTTATATGGCAGTGTCATCAGTGGCAAGGTACCTTTTTCTCCTAACACGACGCCGAAGCGTGTGTAGACGGTACGAATGCCGAGTGCTTCAATCTTTTGTCCCTCAGCTTCCCAACGCTTAGATGTATGACTTAAGAAATCAGTATCCGCAGGAGGTGATTCCTCTGTAAAATCTCCTGTTTGAGACGTGCCATAAATTCCGACAGCACTTGCTTGAATGAGCACGGATGGTTTCGATTCCTGCGCTTCTATAATGCGCCTTACTTCTTGTGTGGATTGAATACGGCTAGAGAGGATGCCTTCTTTTGCCTTGTCTGTCCAGCGGGTGAAAATGGATTTTCCAGCAAGGTTAATCCAGACATCAATCGCAGGCAATTCATGCTCAGGCGCAGCACCTTCTGTCAGCCACTGCACATAGTGTAAATGATTTTGTTCGGATTCCTTTGGATTTCTTGTTAAAATATATAGATGATGTCCTTCAGCAGCGAGCACTTTCGTGACGTGCTGGCCGATAAAACCGGTTCCTCCGGTGATGGCGATATTCAATTGACATCTCTCCTCTCATATACATACCTATATCTTTCACGATTTTGAATCAGAAGAAACATCCTGACTGTTTGAAAAAAGGAGTGATCACAGGATGCCCTATATTACAAAAATCTCCGCTCAAAAAAACAATACAGAGCGGGTAAACATCTTTCTTGATGAAAAGTACGCGTTTAGCGTGGATCTAGATGTGCTCGTCCAGCACGATTTGAAAAAGGGAAAAGAGCTGGACGAAGCCGATATCATCGACATTCAATTCGGTGATGCTGTGAAAAAAGGATTTCAGCAGGCCGTCGATTATTTATCCTACCGAATGAGATCGGTGAAAGAAGTCACCGATTACTTGACGAAAAAAGAAATCCCGGCACCTGCCATTAGTGAAATTATACACAAATTAAAGCATTACAAGTATGTAAATGATCTTGAATTTGCGGAAGCCTATGTCAGCACCCACCGTAAAACGAACAGCAAAGGGCCGTCTGTCCTGAAAAAAGAGCTAAAGCTCAAAGGGATAGATGATGACAACATTGAACAAGCACTATCGCAATATCCTGATGACTTACAGCTGGAGGAAGCTGTGAAGCAGGTTCAGAAGCTTGTGAGAAAAGAAAAAAATCGTTCCGCAAAAGAGATCGAGCAGCGCATCAAGCTGCAGCTGCAGCGAAAAGGGTTTTCGTTTGAGGTCATTGATAAAGCCCTTCAAGAAGCCTATGATGGACAAGAAGAGGAAAAGGAAGAAGAAGCGCTCCTTTATATGATGGAGAAGGCAAAACGCAAGGTAGGATACGACGGATCATTTGAAAAGAGGATGAAGGTGAAGCAATTTTTATTCAGAAAAGGCTTTGATCTCGACACAATTGATCAAGTTTTAGACAAAGGGGAATGACAGATGGACAAACGTTATAGTGAGATGACGGAATACGAATTGAAGCAGGAGATAGCTTCTCTTTCTGAAAAAGCACGTAAGGCTGAGCAGCTTGGCATTGTGAATGAATATGCCGTCTTAGAACGGAAAATCGATATGGCCAAAGCCTACTTAGTAGATGCAGCCTTGATTCAAACGAAAACGACTTATCAAATTAAAGATACAGATGAAGAGTTTTACGTGGAATATTTAAATGGTGTATTTGCGTGGGGATACAGAGTATCAGCCCCAAATAAAGAAGATGCACTGCCAATTTCAATGCTTACGAAAAAGGACTGATCCGAGAGATCAGTCCTTTTCTTTACTTCGAACGTTGTTTACGGACGTTGTTCTGAAGTACGATGTCGTGCTGCGTTTGCTGCGTTTCTCCGTTGACCTGAGAGGCAGAATGCTTTGCATTCGCCCATGGTTGAGGGTAAGCGGTTGTCCTTAATTGAACAAAGTCTTCCATATACGATTTCCCATTTGAACTCATATCTCAAGCACTCCCTTTGGAAAAATTAGCGTTTCCCTGATGCCCTCATTCGTTCCTGTGGACGTGTATTCGTCTCACCATTTGGCCTTTTAGACGCATAAGCATCTGTGGCGCCTGGCTCGCCTTCAAATTTGTGATTCACTTGATTTGGAAAGCCTTTTGCTTTATTACGCATATCGATTCCCTCCAAACAATACAAATCATTTGCGTCTTTTGAAGACGTAAGGGTAGTATATGAAAAAAGAGGTTTTTTTAAAAAGGCACTTTCTGCTAGATGAAGGAGGAACCGACATGGAACAATACTTTGAGCGATTAACAGAACAACTGATGGAAAAAAACAATATGCTGACATATGACGAAGCACGTACATGGGTAGAGCTGCTTTGGAGTGATTTTGAAACGACCTATGCAAAGGCTGGCCACAAGTATAAAGGACAGGAAACAACTGAACGGATTGTCCAAGAGTGGATTGAGAGCTACGGTGCGCAGCTGCATTTATTCCAAAATAAACAATCGAAGGCAAACGAGCATCTACAAGAGCAGAATAAAGGGCTGCTTCATTAAAAGAAGTGCCCCTCATCTTTTTCAATAAATAGGAAAATATATAAATGAGTAAACAATTTTATGATACAATACCCAGTCTGTGATCGAAATTACAGGCTTTTTACAATGGTTAAACTTAAAATTACATTAAATTCATCTTGCTGAAAATCACTGGAAATAAAACTTTGATATAATGGAACGATTAAAGAAACATGTAATTTATGGATAATAAAAAAGGGTTTCGTTTCCTGATAAAAAAGGAATAATGAACATATCAGACTATGTGAAAAAAGTGAAGAGAAGGTGCGATATGGAACGAGAATTGCTCTCTGTTATAATTCCTTCTTACAATGAAGGTGAAAACATCAGACGAATCTTTGAGGCACTCGAGGAAGAGTTTCGCGATTTTCATTATGACTTTGAAATCATTTTTGTGAATGATGGAAGCAAAGACAATACACTTCAATATATGAGAGAGCTCTCTCGCAAAAGTGCAAAGGTCAAATACATTTCCTTCTCACGTAACTTTGGGAAGGAAGCCGCTATTCTGGCAGGACTTGAATATGCGAATGGAGTAGCTGCGATCATCATGGACGCGGACTTGCAGCACCCAACGTATTTGATTCAGGACTTCGTCAGAGGATATGAAGAAGGCTACCATCAAGTCATTGCCAAACGGAACCGTAAAGGAGACAGCAAGCTTCGCTCTTACTTATCATCCATGTACTATAAAGTGATGAACAAGGTAGTCGAAGTGGACTTGCGTGATGGCGTCGGAGATTTCCGCTTAATTTCGCGCCAAGCAATCGATGCATTGCTTCAGCTGAAAGAAGGAAATCGTTTTTCTAAAGGGCTTTTTTGCTGGATTGGGTTTGAAGAAAAGGTCATCTATTATGAAAATGTAGAAAGACAGCATGGTGATACAAAATGGTCATTAAAGAAGTTGTTTAACTATGGCATAGATGGCGTTATTTCCTTTAACAACCGCCCGCTGCGTATTTGTTTTTATACTGGCATACTGATCTTATTCCTCTCTTTGATTTACATCGTGGCCACCTTTATTCAAATCGTCAAAACGGGCGTGATAGTACCTGGTTATTTCACTTTAATATCGGCTGTGCTTTTCCTCGGAGGTGTCCAGCTTTTGAGTCTAGGTGTGATTGGTGAATATATTGGCCGCATTTATTATGAAACGAAAAAGAGGCCGCATTATTTGATCCAAGAATCAAATGTCATGCAGCAAGAGACAAGCTCTAAGGAACAAGACCGAGTGTTAACGCAGTTATTTAAATAACGTGGAGTCAAATAACCGGCAAGCACGAATCGCTTGCTGGGTTGTTTTGTTTCAAAGAACAATGGATCTTTTGTGGAAAGGATTTAGATGATGAAACGTAGATGGATAATCATTGGAATGTGCCTCATTCTCGCATTATTAGGCCACTCCTTTTTCTTATATGAATATACGCAAGGCCGGTACATGACAGGAGATGGGGATGGCATTTCGCAAATGCTCCCATTTAAAAAGCTGCTTTACGACGAATACGTCAAAGGGAATTTCTTTTATTCCTATCAATTCGGTCTAGGCGGCGGTACATACACGCAATTAGGGTATTATTTCACAACGTCGACGGTCTTTATGGTGACAGTCGCTGTCGTCTGGCTGATGAATGCGCTCCATCTCATACAGTCAACAGACATCCATTTTTGGGCAAATGCCGTCATTTGGCTGAGCGTGATCAAGCTGACGCTTATTCTTTTCATCGCTTACCGTGTGCTTCTTTCAATGGTTCAAAATAGATTGGGTGCACTGACAGGTGCAGCAATCTATGGATTATCTATTGTATATTTCCGGCATCAAACGTTTTGGGAATTTTTCACCGACAGCATGATGTGGCTTCCGCTGCTTGTGCTTGGGGTTGAGCGGATATTCAAAACGGGTAAGCCCGCTTGGTTTATTGCGAGTTGCAGTCTGATGCTGATCAACAACTTTTACTTTGCTTATATTCACTTTATCTTTTTAGCGATCTATCTTATCTTCAGATATATGATCAAACTGCGAAGTGAGGAGCACGGGTGGAAAGTGTTTTGGACACTTGCGATCTCTACGCTGTTATCCTTTGGGATCAGTGCTGCCTTTTTTATCCCGTCTGTTTATGGCTTTCTTAACAATATAAGACCGCCGTATGAACAGACCATTCCTTGGTTCGAGCTGCATGATCATCTGCTGTTTACGAGCAGGGTGTATTTATTACCTGTGATTTTTCTCATTTGTATGTTCCTCGTTCCGCTTTACCGGAACAGGTGGTTTTTCATTTTTACATCGATCAGCGTTCTGCTCATTGTTTTTCACTACAGTCCAAAGATGGCGAGCGTGTTTAATGGTTTTTCAGCACCGCAATACAGATTTGAATACATTCTTGCCTTTACAGTTGGAGCGGTCGTTGCCATCACGATCAAGCATTTCTCACAAATCGAGTGGAAGTGGAAAAAGCGTGCGGTCTTAGGCGCTTGGATCGTGTTCCTTCTCGCTGTCGTCTTTTCAGAACGAGCAAAGGGAAACATGGATGTCGTTGTGTTTACAGGTATAGGACTGCTTGTGATCAGCTTGTTCATCCTATGGATGCATGCGGAAAAACGTCAGCACCTTCGTCTCTTTTCAGCTGTGCTTATTGCCATCAGCTTACTGACAGCAGGCGTGTATCAGCAGGGATACTTATCTGAAAGAAGCAATATTAAGAGCGTATCAGATACGTATCTGAATAGTGAGGCATATGCTGGACATGAACAAATGAAGCTCATTCAGCAGATTCAAAGCCGCTCTTCAAAAGATCCGCTTGCCCGGATTGATTGGATGAACGGCGTGCGCAACAACACCCCGTTATTTGAAGGCTTTCAAGGCATGAGTGCGTATTCAAGTATATTGAATCAGCATTTGCTCCATTTCTACTGGAATGACCTGCAAATTGATATGGGGAGGGAAAGTGTCAGCCGTTATGCAACAATGGGGGACAGGGCGAATTTATACAGTCTGACCTACGGGAAGTATTATATGAGAGACAAAAGGGTGTCTTTCTCACCGCCGGTTTATTTTAAGCCAATATTGGAAAGCGAACATTATGAAGTGTATGAAAATACACGCCCGCTCCCATTTGCAAGAACAACGAGTACCGTCTATTCAGAAAAGTCACTAGAGCATGCGTCAGCACTTGATAAAGAACATGCGATGTTGCAAGGTGTGATCTTAAACAAAAAAGGAAATGCTGAAATCGACCAATCGCCTGATCGAATAAAGGATACAAACATTCATACTGAACAAGCGGTATACGAAAATGGCGTGCTTGATGTATACGGGAAAACGGGCGGGCTGAATATCACCCTTCCAGATGATATCGCTCGCGTGGGGGATGTGTATGTGAGTTTTTATGTGAAGCGGACAGACCGCAATGAAGGGTTTCAGTTATCCATTGACGACTATGTTACATCTCGAAAAAGCAATACATCCATCTACAAAACAGGTGTCAATGAAGTGACGATTCGGGTCCCTGCGGAAAAGATCCTCTCCATTCGAGTACCAAAAGGGACATACGAACTCAATCAACTGAAGCTGTATCAAGAGCCTTACCGCGTCCTAGAGAAAGCATATAAAAAAGAAAAACAAGATAATGGCAACCAGCAAGTAAAGCTTAAAAATAACCGCTTTACGATTTCATATGATAACAAGCGCGGCGATAATTATATGGTTCTGCCAGTACCATATGAAAAAGGCTGGGAGCTCACGGTGAACGGCCATCAAACCGATATTGAACAAGCCAATTACGCCTTTATCGGTTTTCCAATAGAAAAAGGCGAAAACGAGATTGTGCTAACCTACTATCCGCCTTATATCAGAATTCTCGCATTGATTTCACTCGTCAGTTTGATTGGTGCGATCCTCTATGCACGGAGAAAACACAAGAAACACCACTTTTCATCATAAGTGGTGTTTTTTTATCTTTCATCTCATACGTAAGTTTCTTCATCCCATTCAATCGTGTATTCGTTCATTTTTTTATCAATATCGTTTTGAATACTCATGTGCTGAAATAGCGCATTCAATTCTTCTGTCCTCTTTCTTCGATCCTTTTCATAATAATAGAACGCATCTCGATAATCATGATCCCTTAGCATCTTTGCTATGAGCATGGCATCTTCTAGACTATACGATGCTCCTTGACCAACAAAAGGGTTCGCCGTATGTACCGCATCACCTACAAGAACAACACGTCCTTTTGACCACACAGGAAAATCCTTTATTTCATAGATACTTCTTGGAAAGAACATGTTTGTATGATCGATGATGTCAGAAAGGTGTTTAGGAATGTTCCAATGTTCCATTTGTTTATATAATAACTGTCGGATGGTTTCTTTATTGGCTTTCTCAAAATGTTTTGTAGGTAACTTCTCAGGACACTGAGAGAAAGCTTGCCACAAAATATTCATTTTATTTGTTGGATGCGCTTTTCCAAAAATGAATTGAAAGTTTCCGTCATTGTAAAAATAACTTGTTGCCTCATCCAATACAAAATTCTTCACAAACGATACTCCTTGTAGTCCCCAAAAACCGCTATAGTCTAATTTAGCATTAAACGCAATAGCCTCTCTTGTTTTAGAAAAAGTTCCATCTGCTCCTATTACGATATCACCTGTTATCTCAGTTTCATCTTCAAAAAGAACCTGAACGGAATGAGGCTGCTGTTTGATTGAGATTAACTTTTTGTTGTATTTCACTTCTATTCCTTGGCGGTGAACTTCTTTTAAAAGTGATTGGATGATTTGGTCTCTCATGACGTTCAGTAAAGGAGCATCATAATATTTTTCACTATAATTGTGAAAGGTCGCTTCTACTTCATTTTCACTGTTTATTTGCTGGATCTTCTTTATCACTGTTGCATTTGCTATCACTTCATTTTTACACCCGATTCCAGCCAAAATCTTTACCCCATTCGGAGAGAGTAAAAAACCTGCTCCTGTTTCTAATTCTTCATCTGACCTGCTTTCATAAATCGTACTTTCCATTCCAGCCTTTTTTAAAAATAAAGCAGTAGCCAATCCTGCTACACCACTGCCAATAATGATCACATTTTGAGATTTCATCATTTTCCCTCCCTTTTTATAAACAGACCGGTCGGTTTATTTTTGTGCAAAAAAATAAGCTTTTTCATATAGGACAGCGTATCACAATTCCCCCCTTTTCATTTGGTAATTAAAGTATATGATAATATGTTATAAATGATTTAGCAAGAATGAAACTATCCAATTTCTGATCAACTTCTTTTAAAAACATGAAGGGGATAACAAAACATGAACAAAGACACCGTGATAAAACACTATGAACACACCCTTGAATGGGTACAGTCACTAACGGAAGTAACAGAAGAAGAATGGCGTAGCACCATCGCTGATGGAAAGTGGAGCATTGCTGAGATCATCGCACATTTCGTTCCATGGGATGAATTTATTTTACACGATCGCCTAAAGGAATTTTGGAACAATAAAGCGTTACCTCAGGCACCTGATGTGCATGAAATGAACCGGCAGTCAGCCGAAAGAGCAAGAAAGGAAGAGAGAAGCGAGACGATCGGGCGATTTATTGCTGTTAGAACAATATTGCTTCAAGAAATGAAGAAAATCGAAGTATCTCGCTGGACTACACCCTTTCTGATCGGTCAAATCGAGCTGACGTTATCAAGTTATTTTCAAGGTTTGATTAAGCATGATCTCCATCATATGGAGCAGGTCAAACAAGCGCTCTCCACAAAAAGACGATAGCGCCTCACGAAGCTTCCTTATCAAACGAAAACGTCGCATAATCAAACAAAAAATGAAATAGCCAAAGACTTAGCGCAAAGAGAATTTCTTCAGAAGTAGTCAGCAAAATGCCGTCAACCAATTCATCTGATAAGTAGACAGCACCCCAAATAAACAAAAGGTGAAATAAAACGGCATAGAAAACGATGGATCGTTTTTTGGACCGACACTTACGAACAAACCGCATGAGCACGTGTTCCAGATGTTCAAAAGAGATCCCAAGTACAACATAGATGCCCATAAACAGAAGCAGCGATAAAATCGAATGATAAAAAGCACCCGTCAAATGAAAGAACAGCACACAAAACAACAAAAATATGTAACAGACAGCCGACGCCGCCATGAGCCATTTCAGCCCTTGCCATAAAGCGTGAACAGATTGTTGCATGGGTAAACAACACTCCTTTACATGAAGATACCTGCAAAAAGGACAGCCTTTTTGCAGGAAGGTTGGAATTAATCCTCTTTTTTAGGTGCAGCGATAACAGGATGTTTTTCAGTATCAAGCAGTTTCAAGAATTCTTCGCCTTGATCTAAATGATCCAAAACAAGCTGTTTCGGTGTGACCGCAAGCCACTGATTGAGTGAAATGTCTGCATAATGATCGCTCTTAAAGATTTCTAAGAAATAGAGCGGTTCGTCGCCTGTATTTTCTACATAATGCCCCATAGCAAATGGCACATAGCCAACGTCTCCCGCCTGATAGTTGAAGGTTCTCGCATGTCCATCAGAAGCAAATACCGTCATTCGAGCTTTTCCAGAAATGAAATATTGCCATTCATCCGTATTTGGATGCCAGTGCAGCTCACGGATGGCACCTGGATCAACTTTCACAAGAGCAGAGGCAATCGTTTTAGAAGCTTTGAAATTGGTAGAATCCGCAATCCACACTTGTCCGCCGCTTGACGTAATCGGCTCTTGCTTTAACAGCTCATATTTAAAGGAGTTCGGGACTTCTCCTTGCTCTGTTTGCACCTTGTCACATTCAAGGGAACCAGGAATTCCTTTTTGGAAAATATACTTCTCTTTCTCTGGCAGCTTGTTAAATTGTTCTTTTGTCATTCCAAAGTTTTGGAGAACGACTTCCTCTGGGGTATGGGCAAGCCAATCAGTCACTTGGAACGTACTATTTTCAGAGAAGGAACCATCATCAAACACTAGCAAGAATTCAGCTCCCGGTTCAAGTGCTTGAATAGAGTGCGGCAAGCCTGAAGGGAAGTACCATAAATCTCCCTCAGTCACATCCTCTGTAAAATTCCGCCCCTCTGCATCAACCGATGTAATTCGGGCTTCCCCATAAATCATATACGCCCACTCCGCTTCCTTATGCCAGTGCAGCTCGCGAATCGCACCAGGTTTTAGCCGCATGTTCACAGAGGCAAGACTTTTAGAGATTGGCAGTTCACGCACTGTTACCTCGCGGGCATAGCCGCCTTTTTCTAAACGGTTGTGCGTATCAGAAAAAGAATATTTCATGTTGGGAACCGTTCCATGATCGGTTTCTGGTGGCGTGAGCATATCTGGGTTTTGTCTGTCTCGCTCGAGATTACGTGGAATTTTGACCGTTGCTCCTTTTTCTCCTCGAATCGGCTGTGGTACACCATTTTGCTTTTCACTCATGATAAAATCCCCTTTCAACATCGTATTGTGTGAGGTGACAAAAGGCCTTTCATTCCGCCCTCGTTTTCATAAGGTGAAACGAATCAAGAAGATGTCAATCTGATTCATCATTTTTTTGAACAGCGACCAATCGTTGGATGAGCTTGCTTAATTCATCAAACTTTCGTTCAAAACGTGTCAGCAAATAAACCGTCAAAATGGCAGGAAAGCCAGCCTGACCGAGCTGCTTCAGCCATTCCTCCGAAAAAAAGGTCTCCATTTGTCTCACCTCCCAGCGGATGCTCGTCTTCTCTATAAGTGGTATGAAAGAAGAAATAGGAAATCAAAGGGGGAGAAAATGAACCATTAGACCCGTTTCACAAAGTTTACTTTTTTTAACTTTTGTCCACTTAATGCAAGTAGAGAGAACAAAGGGGAGGATGCACATGGATTATCGGCTGTTATTGAAAGCAAAATGGAAGGAAATCGTTGATCACCCGCTCATTCAGCAGTTTTTAAGCAATCCTAAAAACCAGCAGCTGCTCCGGCAAGTCATGGAAGAGCCAAACGAAGAAAATGCGAAAAAACTAGATTCCGAGTTCAAGCAGTTTTATCAAAAAATCCGCATCATCAAGTATATTTCCACAATGATCCGCATCTTTTCAGTCGACTTTGACAAACGAGTGAAAAAAAAGCAGCAACGTTTTCCGCTCATACTCGATCATCCTGATACGCAAGAAGTGAAAGACCCTGTTCAAACAGATACGTATGAAGCTGTGCTCTTTAACCAGCAAGACTTAGGGGAGCACCTGCAAGACCCAAGATTGTACAAGGCCTACCAGCAGCTCACAGACAAACAAAAAATGGTTTTAACCCATATTTATGTTGAAGGTCAAACAATGAAAGAAATAGCCGACCGGCTAGGCGAAACGAGACAAAACATCTCAAACATCCACAAAAAAGCACTCAACAAACTAAAAGAAGAAACAGGGGGAGATGTCCGTGCAAGAAGACAAAATGACCAATGGAGAAATGGAAGAACTCATTGAAACCTTCACACCCATGATCAAAAAGAAACTACAAAACACGGCATATCAAGAAAGAGAAGACCTCGAACAAGAACTTTATATCAAACTCATCGAAAAAATAGACCGGCTGATTTACCAAGAAGGACCTGGATTTTGGGAGTTTATTGTGGAATATATGACGAAGTTGTAAGAGAAGCTGATGGTGCGAATGTGAGGTGAACATAAAATCCCCGGGGTATTCGCACCTTTTTATTCGACAAAATTGAGAAAAAATGTATATTTTATGAAGGGAAAAACAAAATTCTTTATTGAAAGTTGTGGATTTTGCCTATCATTTCCTAAAAAATGTTACAATTAGGGCAGAAATCGCAGTCGCACTCTACATGAGTGCGTGGATTGAAATTAACGCAAGGGCTTTTGTATACTTCCCCCCACGTGTCGCACTCTACATGAGTGCGTGGATTGAAATAACAAAACGCATCTGATACGTCAATCATAGAAAGAGTCGCACTCTACATGAGTGCGTGGATTGAAATTGAATAAAATTGCGTTTTTAACCCAATTTTCAAGTCGCACTCTACATGAGTGCGTGGATTGAAATATAATATTGCCCGATCCTGCATAGGCGTATCCTCGTCGCACTCTATATGAGTGCGTGGATTGAAATACAGTAGCCGTATTAATTACAGGTCTTATATTTGTCGCACTCTATATGAATGTGAGGAATAAAATTCTTGTCAGTAGGTAGCTTGAAAGATTTATTGACATTGCGCTTGAAATAGGTGTGAAAAACATAACTCTGTCTCAGCCATTTTATTAATGAATTCAAAGATGTTGATGAAGCAGCGAAATAAGTATGATTATCATCAGTAATAGTTTTTAATTAAATAGGATTAAGAGAGATTCGGTGCGAATGTGAGGTGAACATAAAATTCCTGAGGCATTCGCACCTTTTTATTCGACAAAAATGAGAAAAAATGTATATTATTTAGAGGTGAAAACAAAATTCCATATAGAAATTGAGGGTTTTGGCTATCATTCCCTAAAAAATGTTATAATTAGGGCAGAAATCGCAGTCGCACTCTACATGAGTGCGTGGATTGAAATCTTATCGCTGCCACTAGTTTGTTTTCAAACTCAGGTCGCACTCTACATGAGTGCGTGGATTGAAATATGGCGGTGTTTTTCTATTTGCTGTAAAGCGTCCCGTCGCACTCTACATGATTGCGTGGATTGAAATGATTTCTTCGTCTGTTAAATCTTCATAGTATTTGTCGCACCCATATATGAGGTGTGCATGGTTTTCAATGATTGTGTCTTAAACGGTTATGACTACCTTAAAGATCATCTTCTTACAACATCCTCTTTCAAATAGCCATCAAATATACTGTTCATTTGTACAGTGAAAACATGACTCCTTGCAGTCATGTTTTTTTCTTCTTCTTTTTCCTAAATAAACCTTAAAAAATCTCAAAATAAGTCGAAATGAAAAGTAGTTATTTAGATTCAAATATTATCCATTCGTAATGAGTGGTGAAGGAGGAAATGGTTTGGGTGAAACGGAGCGAACCGGTAAAGTGGAGCAGCTGATCTTAGAGAATTATCAAAGATTAAACAGCATGATATCAGAAGAAGTGGACTTTGCTTCTAATCATGGCGGGCTGACAGGAGATTCTAGAGAAGTGATGTGGTTGGAGTTTTTTCGGAAAATCATTCCTAAAAAATATTCATTAGCACAAGGTGTCATCATTATTGACTCAGAAGGAAATCATTCTAACGAAGTCGATATTGCCGTATTTGATGAGCAGTATACGCCGTATGTGTTCCAACACAATTCCTTGAAATTTATACCGATTGAGGCGGTTGCTATAGAATGTAAAAGTTCAAATTTCGATGTTGATAATTTAAAAGTTTGGTCTGACAATATAAAAAAATTAGTACCGAAAACAAAAGGAATAGCTAGGATAGCCGCCAAAGGGGTTGACATGGTTGAAAATGATACACAGAAACGAACACGTCCTATTTTAATTTTAGCAAGTAATTTAAAAAGGCAAACAGCAAACTCATCTTCAAAGATGTTTGAAATATTAGACAAAGCATTTGACCTTATTCTTATGAAACAAAAGAGTGTATTTCATTTAAGAGCTCCTAATGAAGATAAACAGTTAGGATGGTGGGCTAATGAATTAAATTGTTATGATCCAGAAAGGTCTAAGGAACAAGAGGATAAAGAAAAGAAAAAAAATAGTGAGAAAAATAAAGATGATAGTAAAGACAAAGTGATTTCGAACAAACTCAGCGATTTACGTATTAATGGATGCGATCTGTTGACACTAAATTTCCAATTAAATCAATTGCTGATGCTCATTAACAATCCCATGTTTTTCCCTCACTATGCATATGCCGAGCTATTTCAGAAACAGATAACAAAGTGAAGAAAGGAGAGCGACATGACAAGGGAATCTAGTAAACCCAAAACGAATTGGCATGATGTGAAACATGCGATTGACACGAAAATCCATGAAGACCAAAGACTTTTTAAAGAGCCGCTCACTATTCATTTGGTTACGCCAATGTTTGGCGGAGGGCCCCAATCAAACTCAATTGATCAAGACAGACCGATTCGAGAAAGTGCGATTCGTGGTCATCTTCGTTTCTGGTGGCGTGCAACTCGAGGAGCTGCTTGCAAAAACGCAAATGAATTATCTAAACGAGAAGCAGAGATATTTGGTCATACAGAAAAAAGCAGCTTAATTAAAGTAATCGTTGAAGAAATATTTAAAGAACAAAAACAAATCAAATTCCCTCCAAAATATATTTTTCAAAAAACACCAAATAAAATGTTGATGGGATATTTCAAAATGAATGTTTATTTGACCGAGAGTGCTTCAATGACTTCACAAGACAAAAAGAAGTTGGGCAATGAAATCGAAGCTGCACTATGGGCGTGGATCAACTTTGGGGGACTTGGTGCAAGAACGAGACGTGGTTGTGGGAGTTTATACTGTGAGACATTTTCTCCTAAAGAGCAAGAAGTCAGTAAGGAGCGATTTGATCAATGGTTTAAAGAGAAAGTATGTCAATATGCTATCTCCATTCCCGAAGTGCCTCGTGAATGGGCAACGCTCAGCTGGGAGTTTAGATTACAAAATAAAGCTTCTCAAACGCATTTATCCTGGACGAGAACAATGGATACATACAGTGAATTTCGAAAAAAACATAATGTCCAAAATGGGGAGGCTGGGAGAAGTTATTGGCCTGAGGCAGATTCCATACGTCGTCTAGCGAATATGTCACATCCTGATCACGAATTACAATATCCTTCAAATAAACCAAAGAGATATATCGCTTTTCCTAGGGCGCAATTTGGTATGCCGATTGTTTTTAACTTTAAAAAGAAATCGAAAAAAGATAAGGAGCGAAGCGAAGAAGAAATAGCAAAAAGAAGGTGGTTTCAAAAGGAGCCTAATACAAAGACGTTAGTCCCGCGAAATAAAAATCGCTTGGCTTCACCACTCATCTTAAAACCGTTAGCTATTAATCAAAAGGAATCGGTGGGCATGGTGATGGTGCTGCAGCAACCAAAGATCGAAGCTTTATCGCTTTTAGGAAAAGGAAAGCCTTTGCCCGATGTGACAGATGAACAAAGTATCTACCCAACAGCCACCTACTCAAACAATCCATTACGAGACGAGAGTGGCCGTACGCACTCATCGGCGATTCAAGCCTTTTTACATAGCAAGGAGGTGCAAACATTTTGCCAGAAGAATCACAAAAACAAACATTAATGCTATTTTCGATAGGGCCCGTTCAAGAATTTATTGCGCAAGCAAGGCGGACGCGTGATTTATGGTTTGGCTCTTTTCTTCTATCTGAATTAAGTAAAGCAGGTGCGAAGAAATTTCAAGAACTGGGTGGAACGCTTATTTTCCCTGTGTTCAACGAATCATCTGCAAATACAAACAATGCACCAAACAAAATATTGGGAGGAATTTCACACGAACAGCCTTCATCCGTTGCAAGACAAGTAAAAAAAGCAATATATGGCAAATGGAAGGAATACGCAGATTTTGTAAGAGGGATTGTGGATCCTTATATTCAAATAGGCACATGGAATCGACAAGTAGATGATTTAATAGAATTTTATGCTGTGTGGACTGAGATGCAAACTCCAGAGGAAGCGCCAAATGCGTCCGCAAGTTCATATCATATGGCTCTTCAAGAAGTCGAAGGTTTAATGGCGGCAAGGAAGACTTTAAGAGATTTTAAACAAAATGAGCCAAGGGCGTTATTCGGTGAACCAAAATCATCACTTGATGGTGGCCGGGAATCAGTTTTCCAAAAGCAAAAAACACCACAGCAAGTGGCGCAACTTGCTAAATGGGGAATTGGTGAACATGAATCATTAGATGCGATTTCAGTGATCAAACGATTATCTAT
The DNA here is from genome assembly GCF_046535585.1 of Bacillus sp. SIMBA_005. NCBI lineage: Bacteria > Bacillati > Bacillota > Bacilli > Caryophanales > Bacillaceae > Bacillus > Bacillus sp. SIMBA_005. Next base: position 308,737 of record NZ_JAWRWI010000006.1, read on the forward strand.
ACATAAGCACCCGAGTATGACCTTTCCATCAGTCTGCGATAAAGCGTTTGCTCCCTATCAAAACATGTTGAAACAAAATGAACAGAAGAAAGCTGCCACACAATATGTGAAAGATGTAGAAACATATCTTAAGAATATGAATCTAACAGTAGCCCCTATTGATTTGAGTGAGGCATCGCTTTTTTATGATAGAAGAATAGAAGATTATCTTGAACAACGTGGACTTGTCGGGACCACACGAACAGAAGCGAAAAATGATATCACACAGCTGCTCGAAAAATATTTCAAAGGTGAATACAGCAAGCATCATGGCCGGCCGGTCAAACCACCAGCACCTTCACCTTACTATGCCTTTCTCATGGCGGATGGAGATAAAATGGGCAGCCAACTGCGAAATATACAGCATGTAGAAAGTCATATTGCATTTTCTAAAACGCTCTCAACTTTTGCTTCAAAGGCAAGTGGGATTATTTCCGAATGTGAAGGTACATTGATTTATGGCGGTGGAGATGATGTCATGGCTTATGTACCGGTTCACAAATGCTTAGAAGCAGCTGGGAAATTACAAAGAGAATTTGTATCAACGATGAATGCTCATCAACATAGTGAAATACCTCCTTCGATTTCAATTGGCATCGCCATCGTTCATATGCTTGAGCCTCTTGAAGAAGTAAGAAGTATGGCACGCCAGGCTGAACAATATGCAAAACAAGAGCGAAATTCATTAGCGATTCATTTCCAAAAGCGAGGCGGAGGAGACACAATGAATATCTCAGTCTCTTTTCAAATAGATCCAGTGGCCTCTATCCAAGAGATGACGACATGGTTAAAACAGTCTTATTTCACATCTGGCTTTGCATATGGCTTACGAGAGTTGTATCAAACATACGAACAGTCTTCATTTAAAAAACAGCCAGCAATTTTAGATGAACTCATTCCACTAGAGATAAGACGTCTTGCATTCAAAAAGAAAACGGAAGCAAAAACAGAGCAAGAAACGAAAGAGTGGATCGATCAATTGATTACGAAGTATATACCGAAGAAGAATACATTAGAAGAATTACATACAATCGCTGAATGTATGATCATTGCTCTTCAACTAGAGGAGGTAAGTGGACATGCCTGAAAGATGGTTTCACATTCAACCGCTTGATCCGCTGCTTATTCGTGATGCACGCCCATTTCAAAGTGTACCGGGTATACGGGCGCGTTCATTAAACGATGTTCCCCCTAGTGTGGTCGCAGGAACACTTCGTACAGCACTAGCGAAGATACGACAATCAATGAAACACACCACGCCACTTTCTTATTATGCGAAATCTCTTGTGCGAGGTCCTTTATATCGCTGGCATGATCATTTATATGTGCCAATGCCTAATGACCTTGAGTTATTCGATGATGAGTATGGCATGTATCAAGTGAGACCGAAGCGAATGATGTCGAAAGGACAGGGCTTTTTTGGCACAGGAAAAACAGGCCGTTTTAGTGAGGCATTATGGCCGCCAATTGGAGCTGGTGCTCGTAAAAAAATGAAATCGCCGCCTGCTTTTGTATCACTAAAGTGGATGATGAACTGGCTGACAGACGCAGTGGATGAGAGTCAGGTGAAGGAAGCCTTGACTGAATACCAACACATGCAGAAGGAAAATCATTCGTTCAAAAATGATGCACCACCTGCATTTATTCCAGCATTACAGCGTCAGGAGCGAACACAAATTGAGGTGGAAACTGGCAGTAAAAGAGCAAAAGATCAGCATCTATTTTCAACTGAATCGCTCTTATTCCCAGATGACTTTAAACTGGAGGCAGGAATAGATTTATCTACTGAAGAGTCAGAAGAATTAAAGCCTTTCTCAGGGATTCACCCAATCGGTGGTGAACGGCGGCTGGCTCATATAGAAGACCGGCCACATGTATACCAACAAGATTGGACATGTCCGGATGCTATTAAAGAATCGCTCAAAAACAAGCCGTATGTTCGCATGATATTGGCGACACCTGCTTATTTCAGTAAAGGATGGCAGCCCGGCTGGCTGGATGAACAGCTCATGTCAAAACCACTATTTGATACAAATGTACGACTCAAATTGGTTTGGGCATCTGTTCCACATTGGCAGCCTATCTCTGGATGGAGTTTAGCAAATAAAGACAAAGGGCGTGAAAAAGCAATACGCCGCTTAGTCCCTGCGGGTAGCGTTTACTTCTTTACAGTAGAAGAAGGAGATCCAGCAGAACTGGCCGAAAAAATGTGGCTTCAATCAGTATCCGATCGTAACCGGCGCAAAGAAGCGTTTGATCGTGAAGATGGCTGCGGGTTAGCACTTTGGGGAACATGGAAGCCGAATGAATAAGAGGAGTGAGATGATGGAAGCAAGCCGTTGGTTTTGGATACATTGTTTATCCCCCCTTCATATTGGAGCGGGTGAAGGAGTTGGCGTGATTGATATGCCCATTCAACGAGAAAAAGTAACAGAATGGCCGATTATACCTGGAAGCAGTATCAAAGGCGTGCAGCGTGAACATTATCGCGCGAAAGGACAAGACACATTCGTACAAAAAGTATTTGGTACACAAGGAGATCAAGATGGAAGCGCAGGAGCAGTCGTCATGACAGATGGCCGGTTATTTTCATTCCCGGTGGCGAGTAGATACGGTACATTTGGATATGTGGCAAGTCCACTCATATTGAAAAGATTAGCCCGCGATGCAAAAGCATTAGGCGTATCGCTGGATATCCCTGATCTCATCGAAGAATCGAGCACGCTAGTCACCATGATTTCTAAATTAGTAGAGAATGACGAATTATATCTAGGTGAATTTCAAGGGGCTGCGAAAAAATCTCCACAACTAACCGATTTTGCTGAACAGATGGCCAAACTTTTATTCGACGATAAACAATCACAAACTCTTTGGATAGAACGATTTGTGATTGTAAGTGATGACGTTTTTCAATACATTGTCACCATGAATTCTGAAGTGACACCTCGTATTAGAATTGATCATGAAACCCAAACAGTTAGTAAAGGTGCTCTCTGGTATGAAGAGTATGTACCGGCAGAAGCCATATTTTATGGGCTCATGTGGTGTGATCGTGTCGATGGAAGCAATAATTTATCCGTTAGACATCAACTTTTAAATCAACTAGAAAAACAGATGTATCTTCAATTAGGTGGAAACACAAACGTAGGTAAAGGAAGAGTATCCTGGCGTATGACAGGAGGGGAGGGATCATGAAACTCATTCAACATCATTATGCTGAGAAAGCGTATCAACATGTGATGAATGCCAAAACGAATGAGGAGAATTTCTCAAATCAATATGGACAACTCTGTCACAGATTCGCCTCAATGATCTTAACAAATGGATTAAGGCTCACCATTACATTTTTTGAAGCAAAATCAAAAAAAGGAAATGCTTATCAACAATTCGTTCAGGATATAAAAGAAACACTGGATATACAAGGAGATTGGTCAGCTTCCAATCGAGATTACTTAATCAAATCAAGACAAGCTTTAAATGCATCTGTTTGGTTAAAAAGATATGCGGAATCTATTTTAAAGGTGGAACAAGGGGCGGAGAATGTGGAGGACATCCAATGAATCTGTCATTAACCTTAAACAAAAGCAAATGGGAGATTGATGGTTCTACATTGTCGGACATCATAAAGGACAGCTCGAAGAAGCAGTCATTTTATGAAAATGTGATTAGTTTGCATCAAGAACAGTGGGAAAAATACAATCACTTGCTGTATGAAAAATTTGTGGAGCGATATTATACCGATACGAACCTCACATGCTTAGTCAAGTCCATATCGCCGTTAGTCATTGGACATAGAGGAGAGGGTGTACTTGAAACGGGATTGTTATTACACCCGATATACGGCGTTCCTTATTTACCAGGAACAGCTTTAAAAGGTGTAGCCTCTCATTATGCCCACTCTGTATTAGGTGAAAACTTTCCTGAACTAAAACAAGGTGGTAGTGATTACAACACATTGTTTGGAACAAACGAACGTGCTGGCATCATCGAATTTCATGATGCGCTCATGATGCCTGAGACGGTAGGAGAAGCATTCAAAGTGGATGTGATGACACCACATCATTCAGACTACAACAGCGTCAAGCTAGATAAGATGAACAAAGGGGGAAGTGTTCCAGCCCCTCGAGACGATGACTCACCAACACCTATTCATTTCTTAACGGTGGTCAACGGCCGCTTTCAACTTCTATTGAAAACAAAAAAGAATCTACCAGAAGAATCGGAATGGCTCGAACTCGCCAAAACCATCTTACTAGGCGCTTTAGAACACGAAGGAATCGGTGCTAAAACAAATGCGGGTTATGGAAGACTTAAAATGGACGACGTCATTTCATGAAACTTGGTGCGAATGTGAGGTGAACATAAAATCCCTGGAACATTCGCACCGTTTTATTCAAAAAATGAGAAAAAATGTATATTTTTAGGTGTGAAAACAAACTGCTATATAGAAACTTAAGGGTTTTGACGATTATTCCCTAAAAAATGTTATAATTAGGGCGAAAATCGCAGTCGCACTCTATATGAGTGCGTGGATTGAAATCTACCGCTATTTGCAATGTCCGTAAAGGCGTATGGGTCGCACTCTATACTAGTGCGTGGATTGAAATTAATAAGAGTTTAAGAGACTCAATTCTCTGCTCTCGTCGCACTCTACATGAGTGCGTGGTTTGAAATATGAATTTCAGTGCCTCTAAAAATCCTGCAATTTTGTCGCACTCTACACGAGTGCGTGGATTGAAATTAGCTGATGGTTCAGCTTGATGTTTTTTTCAAATCGCACTCTATATGAGTATGAGGAGTAAAATTCTTATCAGAAGGTAGCTTGAAAGATATATTGACAATTGCGCTTGATATAGGTGTGAAAAACAAAACTCTGTCTCAGCCTTTTTATTAATGAATTCAAAGCTGTTGATGAAACAGCGAAATAAGTATGATTATCATCAGTAATAGTTTTTTTAAAATAGGATTAAGAAAGATTCGGTGCGAATGTGAGGTGAACATAAAATTCCTGGGACATTCGCACCTTTTTATTCGACAAAATTGAGAAAAAATGTATATTATTTAGAGGTGAAAACAAAATTCCATATAGAAAATTGAGGGTTTTAGCTATCATTACCTAAAAAATGTTATAATTAGGGCAGAAATCGCAGTCGCACTCTACATGAGTGCGTGGATTGAAATTTCATGGCTGCTCCTTTCCGACAAATAAAAAACGGTCGCACTCTACATGAGTGCGTGGATTGAAATCACAATTCAAGGTTTACTTGAGCGTTTTTATCTGCGTCGCACTCTACATGAGTGCGTGGATTGAAATCTATCTGATCCAATTCTATTTTCACGTGTTTCAGGTCGCACTCTACATGAGTGGATGGATTAATAATTGTGAAAACATAACTCTGCCTCCTGCCTCAGTAGTCATGAATCTAATTGGATTCAATTGTTGCTGAAATATAAAGAAGTATGATTAACAAGTTTCAATAGATTTCATACTAAGAAAAAGTCGGTGCGAATGTGAGGTGAACATAAAATCCCTGGAACATTCGCACCTATTCATTCGACAAAAATGAGAAAAAATGTATATTTTTTAAGAGTGAAAACAAACTTCTATATAGAAACTTAAGGATTTTGACGATCATCCCCTAAAAAATGTTATAATTAGGGCGGAAATCGCAGTCGCACTCTACATGAGTGCGTGAATTGAAATTTTTTCGGGATCGTACTTTGCAATAAATAGCCCATGTCGCACTCTACATGAGTGCGTGAATTGAAATGTTTGTGACGTTTTCAGCTCATTACCCCACACACGTCGCACTCTACATGAGTGCGTGAATTGAAATATCTCTTCTCGGATCACGCGGTCTAGCCATTACAGTCGCACTCTACATGAGTGCGTGGATTGAAATTCGGCCGTTTCCCGTACCGTACAATCGTAGTCAGTGTCGCACTCTACATGAGTGCATAGATCACAGTGTCTTAGTTTTATACAAATTCAACTACCTATCCAGTTCAAAATCTACACAAAATGATTAATCAATAATGTACGTCCCCTCCTAAATCCAAGCCCTACACAACAAAAAAAGACTCGCTCACACAGAGCCGAGTCTTAATTTTTTTTGCAGTTTTTCTTCACTAAAAATCCAGCCGGTATAGGAATTTTTGATTTGGTGGTCCATGTCGATATGGCAGATCGCGACAAAAGGATAGTGACCTTTGCTGCGGTAGCGCAAATCAATGAACCGCACCTCATAATGATCCTTGTATTTATCCACTTCCCACCGGTAGACAGGGGAGAAGGAGAGAAAGGCTGAAATGTTTTCATCTTGTTTGGCAATTTTCATAATTTCAGTATCAGGAACCGGCACCCGGTTAAAGGTGTCTAAAATGACAACCTCTCCATTCATACTGCGCCCAACATGGAAAGAGGATTTACATTTCACGGCAATGCGCCATTGTCTGAACTTCATCGTAGGCGAAATAATAATGTCTTCAATTTCATCGAATCGTGCACGCAGCTGACGTTTGATCTGAAGCTGCATGATGACCCTGACGATATAGTAACAAAAAATCACCGCATACAGCGTTATGAACGTATAGCCGGGATGACCGCCAATCGCCCAAACGACAATGGCGACAAGGTGTGTAAAAAAGATGAATGGATCAAACGTGTTTATAATCCCAAGCGCTACCCACTTCTTTGAAAATGGACGAATGGCCTGTGTGCCGTATGCATTGAATATATCGACAAACACATGAAGCACAACGGCTAATAGGGTCCATAACCAGAGGTGAAGTAAATTCGCCCCCGGCACAAATGGGAAAATCACAGCCGGAATCAGCAATGACCAAAATAGTACAGCCGGAATGGAATGTGTAAATCCTCGGTGATTTCTTATATAAACCGCATTATTTTTTAGTTTTAGCACAGTATCAATGTCTGGTGCTTGGGAGCCGGCGATGGTCGCGATCATCACGGCGTGTGCCATGTGTGGATCTGCGCTGACGGCTGGATCTAAAAGTGCAAGTCCCCCAAGAGAAATGCCCATTACTACATGAGTACCAGTGTCCAATTGATTACCTCCTAGTTGTCATGCTTAGGAACAATCATACAAAGTATACGTCTCCAATCAAGACTATGTGCAAAATCACTTTTGCTTTATCCCGATTTAATGTAACATGTTAACGTATCTACAAACAGTATACAACAAATAAGGTTCTTTTCAGAACGTTAGCCCTCGGTTCAAGTGAGAAGGAGTATAGATATGAAAGACATTCAAGAAAAGCTGGACCGCAAAGATATTGCGGGCTTTCAGCATGATTTAATTGATTGGTATGAAAAAGAACAACGAACACTTCCGTGGCGTGAAAATCAAGATCCATACCGCGTCTGGGTATCAGAAGTGATGCTTCAGCAAACGAGAGTAGATACGGTCATTCCGTACTTCAACCGGTTTATGGAGCAATTCCCGACGGTGAAAGATCTCGCTTTAGCTGATGAAGAAAAGGTCATGAAAGCATGGGAAGGTCTTGGCTACTACTCAAGAGTGCGTAATTTACAGGCAGCTGTGAAAGAAGTATATGAATCCTACGGTGGCATTGTCCCTGATACGAAAGAGCAATTTTCAAAGCTCAAAGGTGTAGGTCCGTATACGAGCGGCGCAGTACTGAGTATCGCCTATAACAAGCCGTACCCTGCGGTAGACGGCAACGTTATGAGGGTCATTTCCCGTATTTTGTCCATATGGGATGATATTGCAAAACCAAAAACGAGAAATATTTTCGAGTTTGCGGTGGATCAGCTCATTTCCCGGGAAAAGCCATCAGAATTCAATCAAGGGTTGATGGAGCTAGGTGCGCTCATCTGCACCCCAACATCTCCTGCCTGCCTTATTTGCCCTGTGAACATGCATTGCTCGGCACTGGAGGAAGGCGTTCAGCATGAGCTTCCAGTGAAAAGCAAAAAGAAAAAACCGACTGCAAAATCAATGGCAGCAGCGGTGTTATTTGATGACGCAGGCAACCTCTATATTCATAAGCGGCCAAGTACAGGCCTTCTTGCGAATTTATGGGAATTCCCTAACTTGGAAACCATAAAGGGAAGAAAAACGGAAAAAGAGCAGCTAATGGATTTCTTAAAAGAGGAGGCAGGTGTACAAGCAGAGCTTGGTGACTTAGAAGGCACCATTCAGCATGTATTTACCCACCTCATCTGGAATATTTCTGTTTTCTTTGGACGAGTTACCTCTATATCTGATGACACGATGCTGAAGAAAGTCACAACAGAAGAATTTGAGGCATATGCTTTGCCAGTCTCACACCAAAAAATTTGGAAGCTGGCACTTGAGCAGCCTAGTCGTATTTAACCGTTGTCCCGTGGGTATAATCGGCTTCATTTCGGTGCAGACCCCCGCGGTTTTCAATTTCAGAAATGATTTCTCGATACTTAGATTGCCCTTCTTCGTTTAAATAAGGTAAAATTTGTTGGAAAGCATGATGAAAGTAAGCAAGCTCAGTATCTTTCCATTGATCCTTGGACATCATGCCAAGCTGGCTTAAATCGCGTCCGACATACATGAATGTAACCTCCTAATAGGAACTTTCCTATTAGTGTGAAGCGAATGAACGAAAACTATTCAAATCAGGAGATGAACCATAATGAGTCAACGTAAATGTGCATTAATTACAGGCAGCAGCAGAGGTGTAGGGAAAGAAGTTGCCCTTCGCCTAGCTGAAAAAGGATATGACATTGTCATTAACTATGCGAGAAGCAAAAAAGCTGCACTTGAAACAGCAGAAGAAATTGAAGCGATGGGTGTTAAAACATTGGTTGTCAAAGCCAACGTAGGTCAGCCAGAGAAAATCAAAGATATGTTTCAGCAAATCGATGAAACCTTTGGCCGTTTAGATATATTTGTGAACAATGCGGCATCTGGTGTTCAGCGCCCAATCATGGACCTTGAAGAAAATCATTGGGACTGGACGATGAATATCAATGCAAAAGCTTTACTATTTTGCGGACAAGAAGCAGCCAAATTAATGGAGAAAAACGGCGGCGGACATATCGTCAGCATTAGCTCACTAGGCTCTATTCGCTATCTTGAAAATTACACAGTTGTTGGCGTCTCAAAAGCAGCATTAGAAGCATTGACGCGTTATCTATCTGTGGAGCTGTCACAAAAGAATATTGTCGTGAATGCCGTATCTGGCGGCGCGATCGATACAGATGCACTTAAGCACTTCCCGAACCGAGAAGAGCTTTTAGAAGATGCCAAGAAAAATACACCAGCTGGCCGAATGGTGGAAATTAAAGACATGGTCGACAGTGTGGAATTCCTTGTATCAGGCAAGGCAGATATGATTAGAGGACAGACGATTATTGTGGATGGCGGACGTTCTTTGCTTGTTTAAAAAAATCATGAATAGGATTTGCACCTTCTGCACAAATTAATGTGCGTGGAGGTGATAATGATGGACAAACAACAAAACAAAACAAACGCACAACAAGTGAAGAAACAAAACCAAGCTGCTGCACAAGGTGGTCAATACGGCACTGAATTTGCTAGCGAGACTGACGCACAGCACGTAAAAAAATATAACCAAAAAGCTGAGCAAAACAAACAACAAAACAGCTAATCACTGAAACAGAGAAAGCACTTCATCTACGAATGAAGTGCTTTTCTTTTTGCCTCTCCCCACCATCCGACAAAACCTGTAAAACCTCTACATAAACAGTCAAAGGATTTCGGCGATCTTTCAAGAAATGGTATACAGACAAAAAGTGGATGAAAATAAAAGGGAGGAGTTAGATGTCTGATTTCGATCAGCTTGTAAAAGAACAAATGCAGCTCATGGATCAACTGCTCAATGTACAGGGAGAACTCGATCTATGCTTAGAAACAGAAAAACAATTGCTGCAAGATGAAAAAAAAGAAGAGTGGACCAGGCTTCATGATCAAATCAAACAGAAACGTGTGGAACTGCAAAGAGTTCAAACCTTGTTTACAAAACAGACAGAAGAGGTCATCAATTCATATAAGCAGATGGAAAAGAGTTCAACCGTGATGTAAGACAGTGTGCCGTTCAATTGGGTTGAATGGCTTTTTCATTTCATTTTTTAATGATGTAACGGTATAATATAATAGAGACATGTTTAGTTGGGAAATTAGGTCTTTGGACTGTTAGGTTTGTTTGTTATAGAAAGTAGGGGAGAAAATATGGGCTATCCCAAGGAAGGAGAAACCATCCAAATTCAAAGCTATAAACACAATGGCTTGATCCACAGGATTTGGAATGAAACCACCATTCTGAAAGCAACGGAATTGTGTATCATCGGTGCAAACGACCGGACAATGGTGACTGAATCCGACGGCCGTACTTGGATGACGAGAGAACCGGCTATTTGCTATTTCCATGCAAAACAATGGTTTAATGTGATTGGGATGCTTAGAGATGATGGGGTATATTATTACTGCAACATCAGCTCTCCTTTTGCAACAGATGAAGAAGCAATTAAGTATATTGATTACGACTTAGATGTCAAAGTCTTTCCGGACATGACGTACAATATTTTGGATGAGGATGAATATGCAGATCATAAGAGGCAGATGAATTATCCAAAGGAAATCGATAGTATCTTAAGAGAGCATCTGAATACATTATTGCATTGGATTCACCAGCGGAAAGGTCCGTTTGCTCCTGAATTTGTGGATATGTGGTATGAACGTTTTTTACATTATACAAAATAGCAAGAGCAGCAAAAACCTGTTTAGCTTTTAGGCTAACAGGTTTTTGATTGCGCACGGATAAGAGGCACTGATAGATTGGGAAGGAGATTTACATGGGGGTCATTAAACGCTACATGGCTTTTGTAACACCGTATAAAAAACAGATTGCATTGACAATGATCATCGGGATGATCAAGTTCTCGATTCCCTTAACATTGCCTCTGCTTTTAAAGTATGTCATTGATGATGTCATTCAAGGCTCGGGGTCGGCTGAAGAAAAGACATCATCTCTACTGATGATTATGGGAATCATGCTCGTCTTATTTTTAGTGATGAGACCGCCTGTTGAATACTATAGACAATACTATGCGCAGTGGACAGGCAGTAAAGTATTATTTGATATTCGGGAAAAGCTGTTTTCGCATATTCAAAAGCTCAGCCTTCGTTATTATGCCAACACGAGAACAGGAGAAATCATTTCTAGAGTCATCAACGATGTGGAGCAGACAAAAGAGTTTGTCATCACAGGTCTTATGAATATTTGGCTTGATTTGATGACCGTGCTCATCGTGATCGCCATTATGTGTACACTGGACATCAAGCTCACCATTGTGTCTGTCATTATTTTTCCGTTATATGCGTTTGCAGTGAAGTTTTTTTACGGCAGGCTGCGTAAGCTGACAAAAGAGCGGTCACAGGCGCTGGCTGAAGTGCAAGGGCATTTGCATGAGCGGGTACAAGGAATGCCGGTTATTCGGAGCTTTGCCATTGAAGAATATGAACAAGAGAATTTTCATGATGAAAATAAAAATTTCTTAAACAAAGCGATCAATCATACGAATTGGAACGCCAAAACATTTGCCGTTGTCAATACTATTACTGATATTGCACCGCTATTGATCATTGCATTTGCTGGCTACACCGTCATTAATGGATCACTTTCGATCGGGACCATGATTGCCTTTGTCGGTTATATTGACCGGATGTACAACCCGATTCGCCGCCTCATCAACTCATCCACGACTTTAACTCAGTCAGTAGCGTCAATGGATCGTATCTTTGAATTTATTGATGAGCCATACGAGGTAACAGATCGGCCGAATGCAAAAGAAGCCGATCATTTAAAAGGAGAGGTCGAATTTAAACATGTGTCATTTCGTTATGAACACACGCAGGAAGAGATTCTTCGCAACATCTCCTTAAAAGTAGAAAAAGGACAAACGGTTGCGCTTGTAGGAATGAGCGGTGGGGGGAAGTCCACTCTCGTCAGCTTAATTCCAAGATTTTATGATGTGACAAACGGATCACTTGAAATTGACGGCATTGATATAAAAGAGTACAAAGCAAGAAGCCTTCGAAATCAAGTCGGAATGGTGCTGCAGGATACATTCTTATTCAGTGACACGATTAAAGAAAACATTGCCGTTGGAGATCCAGAAGCCTCTTTTGAAAAAATCGTTTCGGCTGCAAAAGCGGCAAATGCCCATGATTTTATCATGTCTCTTCCTGAGGGATATGACACGAAGGTAGGAGAACGGGGCGTGAAGCTGTCAGGTGGTCAAAAACAACGGATTTCTATTGCAAGGGTCTTTCTAAAAAATCCACCGCTGTTGATTTTAGATGAAGCAACGTCTGCATTAGATTTAGAAAGTGAACATTACATTCAAGAAGCGATGCAAAAGCTAGCAAAAGACCGCACAACCTTTATTGTCGCGCACCGCTTATCAACAATTACACATGCTGACCTCATTGTCGTCATGGAACAAGGTGAGATTGTGGAAAAAGGAACACACGAAGAATTAATGAACAGAGAGAGCCACTATCGCCATCTTTTTACCATTCAAACATTAAATTAGTAGAAGCCTATCCGATTCTAGCGGATAGGCTTTTTTATGCTTGTCAAAAACATGACATATTTCCCAGCTTGTCTCAATACAATTTTAAAAAGTATGACGGGGTGGTGAATATGTGAAAGAACAAGACGTGCTGCTGGATGTCAAACAGCTGTCCATTGCATTTCAGCAAAAAAAGCAAAAAGTACCCATCGTCCATCACATATCGTTCTCGATTCAAAAAGGAGAAACCTTAGGAATTGTTGGCGAATCTGGCTGCGGGAAAAGTATCACATCTATGTCATTAATGGGGCTGAACCAGCAAACAGAGACAACGGGAGAGATCCAATTCGAAGGGCAAAACCTGCTGTCGCTTTCAGAAAAACAGTGGCGAGAAATAAGAGGAAATGACATTTCGATGATATTCCAGGAACCAATGACCTCTCTGAACCCATTAATGACCATTGGCAAACAAATGACAGAAGCCCTTTTCACACATCAAGCAATCGGTCAAAAAGAAGCAAAAGCGAAGGCGGTTGATCTGCTTCAGACCGTCGGATTGAAGCAAGCCGAATCATTGCTTAAAAAATACCCGCATGAATTATCAGGCGGCATGCGTCAGCGTGTGATGATTGCGATGGCGATGCTTTGTCACCCAAAGCTCATGATCGCAGATGAACCAACAACTGCACTTGATGTGACCATCCAAGCGCAAATCCTTCGCCTGCTCAAAAAGCTGAACGAAGAGATGGACACCGCTATTTTATTTATTACCCATGATCTAGGCGTCGTACGGCAAATATGCCAGCGAGTCATGATTATGTATGCTGGTCGAATCGTAGAAGAAGGAACCGTTGACCGTATTTTTCAAAAACCTCTGCATCCCTACACAAAAGGTCTTTTCGCCTCAGTTCCATCGTTCAAAGAGAAAAAAGAAAAGCTTATCTCTATTGCAGGTCATGTACCGAAGCCAGGGACCATTCGATCCGGCTGTCAATTTGCCGCGCGCTGCCCCTATCAAATGGCGCAATGTCTTGAAGAAGATCCCGTTTTACAATCCATTGAACAGGATCACCGCGTGGCGTGCTTTCTTATGGAAGGAGGAGAAGACACTGAGTCACCCACTCTTGCAAGTGAATCAGCTGACAAAACGGTATGACACAGCCGCTTTTTTTTCTAAACATAAACACTCGACTTTGGCTTTAAATCAAGTGTCCTTTCACGTGAAGGAGGGGGAAACGCTTGGCATTGTTGGTGAATCAGGCTGCGGGAAATCAACACTTGGCAAAAGCTTAATGAGATTAACTGAACCGACGTCAGGCTCTATTCAACTGAAAGGGCAAGAGGTCACTCTTTTGAAAGAAAGAGAGATGCGTTCTTTAAGAAAAGACATTCAAATGATTTTTCAAGATCCATATGCTTCATTAAATCCACGTATGAAAATCAAAGATATTTTAGAGGAACCGCTCATTGTTCATCGACATGGGGCGAAAGCAGAAAGACGGAAGCGGGTAAAAGAAATGCTGCATATTGTCGGTTTTGATCCTTCCTACGGGGAGCGTTATGCGCACCAATTTAGCGGCGGACAAAGGCAGCGTATTGGGATCGCTAGAGCACTCATTACCCATCCAAGTCTTGTCATTGCCGATGAACCGGTTTCAGCTTTAGATGTATCCGTTCAAGCGCAAATTTTAAATTTGATGCTTGAATTGCAAAAGACGCTTTCTCTGACGTATCTATTTATTTCTCACGATCTTGGCGTTGTCAGGTATATGAGCGACCGAATCGCCGTCATGTATGCTGGACGCATTGTCGAGATGGGGCCTGCCGAAGACGTATTTCACAGCCCGCTTCATCCTTATACATCGCTGCTTCTGAAATCCATTCCACATATGGATCACGAGCTAGAGACGCAAGATGTGTCGGCAGAAGAGTCTGCAATGACGCCAAGCGGCGGTTGTCCTTTCTACAAAAGATGTCCAAAAAGGTGGGAGAAATGCTTGAAAGCAGCACCTGCTTTGTATGAGGAGGAACCGGGGCATGCGGCGGCGTGTTACTTATATCAAAAGGAGGAACACAATGAAGAAGACATGGTTATTCAGTAGTTTCATTTTTGTGCTGGTGCTTGCACTATTTTTGGGGGGATGCTCGTCCGCTCCGTCATCAGAAGAGAAGGCAACAAAAGACACTCTCGTATTTGGCAGAGGAGGAGACTCCACTTCACTTGATCCAATCACAACAACAGAAGGCGAAACCTTTAAGGTCACAGAGAATATGTTTGAAAAGCTTTTGAATTACGGTGAGAAAGACACGACCATCCACCCAGGTCTCGCAACAGACTGGGATGTTGCAAAGGACGGAAAATCATACACATTCTACTTAAGAGAAGGTGTGAAATTTCACGATGGCACAGACTTTAACGCAGAAGCAGTGAAATTCAACTTTGACCGCTGGATGAATGGTGATGCAGAAAAATTTCCTTACTATGGCATGTTTGGCGGCTATAAAAAAGATAAAGGACATGTCATTAAAGACATCATCGTCAAAGGTGAGCATGAAGTAGAATTTCAGCTAAAGCGCCCGCAGGCGACATTTCTTAAAAACATTGCCATGTCACCGTTTGGCATCGCAAGTCCTGCGGCTGTTGAAAAAAGCGGCGATTCCTTTCGCGAGAATCCAGTAGGAACAGGACCATTCAAATTTAAAGAGTGGAAACAAAACGACCGTATCGTATTAGAAAAGAACGAAGATTACTGGCAGAAAGATAAACCAAAACTGAATCAAATCATCTTCCGCTCGATCCCAGAAAACTCGGCTCGCTTAAATGCCTTGAAAACAGGCGAAATCGATTTGATGGATGGTGTGAATCCGTCAGATTTAGATGGCATTAAAACGGATAAAGCACTCCAGCTCATTGAAAGACCATCAATGAACGTAGGCTATATCGGACTGACTGTCACAAGAAAGCCGCTTGATAACAAGCTTGTTCGTCAAGCGCTCAATTACGCGGTCGATAAAGAATCCATTATTAAGTCATTTTATGGCGGACTTGCCGAACCAGCAAAAAATCCTCTTCCTCCAGCTTTAGAAGGCTACAATGACGACATTGATCCGTATCCGTATGATCCCGAAAAAGCGAAGGAACTTTTAAAA
Source organism: Bacillus sp. SIMBA_005 (assembly GCF_046535585.1). Classification (NCBI taxonomy): domain Bacteria; kingdom Bacillati; phylum Bacillota; class Bacilli; order Caryophanales; family Bacillaceae; genus Bacillus; species Bacillus sp. SIMBA_005. Next base: position 324,482 of record NZ_JAWRWI010000006.1, read on the forward strand.
GAAGCGGGCTTTCCTGACGGCTTTCGCATCAAGCTTTGGGCAATGCCTGTACCGCGTCCATATATGCCAGATGGGATGAAGGTAGCAGAAGTCATTCAATCAAACTTTGAAAAGGTCGGCGTCAAAGCAGAAATTGTGACATATGACTGGGCGACCTATTTAGATAAGGCAAGTAAAGGAGAAGCGGATGTGTTCTTGTTAGGCTGGACAGGGGACAATGGCGATCCTGATAATTTCATCTACACACTTTTGGACAAAGACAGCATTGGCGGCAACAACTATACATTCTTCGAAAACGATAAAATGCACGACATCCTCATCGAAGCGCAAACAGACACAGATCAAAAGAAACGAAATGAGCTATATCAAAAAGCGCAGGAAATCATTCATGATGAAGCACCTTGGATTCCATTGGTGCATTCGATCCCAATGCTTGCAGCATCTAGTGATTTAAAAGGCTACCAGCCGCATCCAACTGGTTCAGAAGCTTTGACTGACGTGTATTTCGAATAAGCAAATAAGGGAGATCTTGCATCTCCCTTATTCAAACAAAGAAAAGGCGGTGAAAGCTGTTTGTTTGCTTATTGTATGAAGCGGGCAGGAATGCTCATCCCAGTATTGATCGGAATGACATTGGTCGTGTTTTCAATTATACGGTTTATTCCAGGGAACCCAGCACAGGTTATCTTAGGACAGCGGGCAACGAAAGAAGCAGTAGAACAGTTAACCATCCAGCTCGGTTTAAATCAGCCTTGGTATGTTCAATACGGACATTACATGCTGGGCCTTTTAAAAGGAGATTTAGGGACTTCGATACGAACAGGAGCGGCTATTGCCCAGGAAATGAAACCATACTTATTTGCGACGTTAGAATTAACCTTTTTTGCCATGGTGCTGGCGATCGTTGTGGGGGTAAATGCCGGAATCATCAGTGCTTGGTTTAAGCATTCTTTCTTTGATTATGTCGCGATGTTTATTGCACTCATTGGAGTGTCCATGCCGATTTTCTGGTTAGGCTTAATGGGGCAGTGGCTGTTTTCGATTGAATTAGGTATTTTACCGACAACGGGCCGTGAAAACGTCAGAAATCCAGTGGAGTCAATCACCTATATTCATACGCTGGATACGCTTTTGCAAGGCCGGTTTGATCAATTCACTGACAGCATCAAGCATTTGATCTTACCAAGTACAGCACTTGCCACAATTCCTGCTGCGATTATTGCGAGGATAACAAGGGCAAGTATGCTGGAAGTGCTTCATTCAGACTTTATTCGAACAGCAAAAGCAAAAGGTGTACGTTCATTTTTCATCATTTATCAGCATGGGTTGAAAAATGCGCTTATTCCGATCTTGACGATTATTGGTCTTCAGACAGGCCTCTTGCTAGGCGGAGCCATTTTAACAGAGACCATTTTTGCATGGCCGGGCATTGGGCGGTATATATATGACGCCATCAGCTATCGTGATTACCCAGTCATTCAAACTGGCATTCTCGTTGTTGCGCTCATATTTGTCCTGATCAACTTCATTGTGGATATCTTGTATGCGGTCATTGATCCAAGGATTAAATATTAGGGAGGGAGAGTGATCACATGGAAGCACAAAAAGAGCTTGAACCACCTCAACCAAAAGAAGAACGCTCTCATTCATTGATTCTTGAATCGATGAAGCTGTTCTTTCAGCACAAGCTGGCGGTCATTGGCAGTGTGATTGTCTTTTTATTTCTGATCTTAGCAATATTCGCACCGCTCATTGCTCCTTTTGGAATCAATGAACAATCTCTCGGTGAGCGATTTAGTGCACCATCAGCTGCGCACTGGTTTGGTACAGATGATTTCGGCAGAGATATATTCTCAAGAGTTGTGCATGGCGCGCGGATTTCCTTATGGGTTGGTTTCTTCTCGGTTCTCGGGTCTGTCATTTTAGGCACACTGCTTGGATTGATTGCAGGCTATGGCGGTAGAGTGCTAGATGCTGTGATCTCGAGAGTATTTGATATTTTACTCGCTTTTCCTAGTATTCTACTGGCGATTGCGATCGTCTCCATCTTAGGCCCCTCCTTACAAAATGCCCTTATTGCCATTGCGATTATTAATGTCCCAACCTTTGGACGGCTCGTTCGTTCAAAAGTGCTGAGTATTAAACAAGAAGAATACGTGCTAGCAGCAAAGGCGGTTGGGATGTCACACCGCCGCATCGTGCTGCATCACATTCTGCCAAATAGTATGGTGCCGGTCATCGTACAGGCGACGCTTGCGATCGGAACAGCGATTATTGAGGCAGCAGCTTTAGGTTTTTTAGGATTAGGTGCACAGGCACCAAGCCCAGAGTGGGGGAAAATGCTTGCCGATGCGAGACCTTATCTCGTTCAAGCCCCTTGGACATTAATTTTCCCAGGTGTCGCGATCATGCTGACAGTTTTAGGTTTTAACCTGATGGGAGATGGATTACGTGACACACTGGATCCTAAAATGAAGAAAATAAAATAAGACCAATTCTAGGAATTGGTCTTTTCTGTCTATGCTTCTTTTTCTTCTGTCTCAATTTCACTGTCTTTTGGGTGATACGTCTGGAAGCTTGTAATCAATGTATCTAAATGCTCTAGTTCATCACGGTATTCGATGATGCTGGACATAACATTTAGCATATTGTAATCGAGCAAGTCATTTTCTTGGTTTTGCTGATGCTGGATAAATGATTTCGTTAACGTTTCAAGACGAAGAGAGCATTCATTTTGAAATTCATCGTCCTGCGGTTTCATTTTACCGACGAATTTCATCAAGGTGCGCTCATGCCAATACAGTAAGTAATCAATTTCATCTGTTAAGCTTTCCCTGAAATGCTCTGGCATCAAATGAATTTCATTTTCTAATTTATGAAGCTTTTTCAGCAAGTAAAGAGCGCGATTCGATGCCATAATGGCCTGTCTAAACAAAACGAGCTTTCTTGATTTTACATAGGTTGTTTTCTTTAAATAGCTTCGTTCCTCTTTGTATAACAAGTAAATGTGATCTAATTTGATCATGCGTTCTTTTATTTGATCGATGTCATCCTTTAAAGTGGAATGATCAGTAGACTGTCTGGAGCTCAGACGGATCCATTTTAAAATCTCCTCCGTATTTTCCATAATGTGATGAACAAGCTTTGTTTCATACTTTGGCGGCAGGAAGATTAAATTCACTAAAAATGAAGAAAGAACTCCTAACACCACAGTAGCTGTTCGAATTAAGGCAAAGGAAAGGAAATGATCCCCTGCACTTTCTAAAATCGCAATGACGGTTACAAGTGCAATTGGAATCGTGTGTTCAATCTTCAGCTTTAAATTAATGGCGATGACCATGACAGCGGTTAAACCGATAATGACTGGTCCAGTGCCAAAAAGCAGGCCGAACGTAATGGCAAGTGCTGCTCCGATAATATTGGCTTGCACTTGATCAATAATCGTTAAAAAAGATCGATAAATAGATGGCTGGATAGCAAATACAGCTGCAATTCCCGCGAAGACGGGCGTTGGCAACCCAAGCCATGTTGCCAGGTAAAGCGCGAGTACAATGGCAATACCGGTTTTTAAAATACGGGCTCCAAGTTTCATTGGTTTTGTCCCTGCATTCCTTTCTTTTAGATAATAGATGATCACTCGTCATTTATTATAAATATTTTGATGAACAACTAAGTAATATACAGCGGTCTTCCGAAATATTCAAGTGATTTTTGAAAGTTCATGAAAACATCAAAAGAAGGTATTGAGAAGAAATGTAACAGATTCACACGCTTTTGACAAACAAGAGCTGATAAATAAAAAAACAGGCGCATCTTTTTACGCCTGTTTTTGACCCTATTATGATTGTTTCAACTGTTCAAACGCATGATCTACTGCTTGTAGCGTCTTAGAAATATCTTTTTCAGTATGTGCGATCGTTAAGAACCAAGCTTCATATTTAGAAGGAGCGAGGTTAATCCCTTGCGAAAGCATTAATTTAAAGAAGCGGGCGAACATTTCGCCATCCGTATTTTCAGCCTGCTCATAGTTTACAATGGTTTCTTTTGTGAAGTAGACAGTAAGAGCCCCTTTTAAGCGGTTCACTGTAATATCTACTTGATGTTTTTTTGCATGGGCTAAAATGCCTTCTTCTAGCATAGCGCCAAGCTGATCTAGACGTTCGTAAACACCATCTTGTTTTAACACTTCCAAGCAGGCAATACCAGAAAGAATGGATGCAGGATTTCCTGCCATCGTGCCAGCTTGATAGGCCGGTCCAAGAGGAGCGACTTGCTCCATAATTTCTTTTTTACCGCCATAAGCACCGATCGGAAGTCCGCCGCCAATGATTTTTCCTAATGCAGTGAGGTCAGGTTTTACTTGAAGCAAGTCCTGTGCGCCTCCGTACATAAAGCGGAAAGCTGTAATTACTTCATCATAGATCACAAGTGCGCCCTTTTCATGAGTGAGGTCATTGACTTGTTGCAGGAAACTGTCCTTAGGTTCTACGATGCCGAAGTTCCCGACAATTGGCTCGACAAGGACAGCTGCGACTTCATCGCCCCATCGATCCAATGCTTCTTTGTAGCTGTCAATATCATTAAATGGAACGGTAATGACTTCATTGGCGATGCTTTTTGGTACGCCGGCTGAATCAGGGGTTCCTAAAGTGGAAGGACCAGAGCCAGCTGCCACAAGTACAAGATCAGAGTGACCGTGATAGCACCCGGCAAACTTAATGATTTTTGTTCTGCCTGTATATGCACGTGCCACACGAATCGTTGTCATCACCGCTTCAGTACCTGAATTGACAAAGCGAACTTTGTCCAAAGCAGGCATGGCTTCCTTCAGCATTTTAGCAAAAGTGACTTCATGCTTCGTTGGCGTTCCGTAAAGAACGCCTGATTCAGCCGCTTTTGTAATCGCTTTTGTAATATGAGGGTGGGCATGTCCTGTAATAATGGGGCCGTATGCTGCTAGATAATCGATATAGCGATTACCGTCAAGATCCCAAAAATAAGCGCCTTCTCCTTTTTCCATAGCCACGGGTGAACCGCCGCCTACTGCCTTATATGAACGAGAGGGGCTGTTGACACCTCCAACAATATGCTCCAGCGCCTCTTGATGTAATTTTTCTGATTCTGTGAATTTCATAAATAGCCTCCTATCTCAACGTATCACGTCGTCTATCATTATTTTAACATGCCAATGCAAGCGTCCTTAGTTGAATATCCTCTCAAAATTGGATAGGCTATTTAAAAAATAGGTTGGAGGGATTGTGTCATGACAATCGAAGTAGGCCAGCAAGTACCTGAAATCGAATTAACCGGTGACAACGGGGAGAAAGTAAAGCTTTCTGACTTTAAAGGAAAACATATTGTCCTTTATTTCTATCCAAAAGATATGACACCCGGCTGTACAACAGAAGCATGTGATTTCCGCGATCGCCATCAAAGCTTTGCAGAATTAGATGCTGTCATTATCGGCGTAAGCCCAGACAGTCAGGACAAGCATCAAAAGTTTAAAGAAAAACATGATTTACCGTTCTTACTTCTTGTAGACGATGAACAGAAATTGTCTGAAGCCTTTGGAGTATGGAAGCTGAAAAAGAACTTTGGCAAAGAATACATGGGCATCGAACGTTCAACGTTTCTTATTAATAAAGAAGGAACGCTTGTGAAAGAGTGGAGAAAAGTTAAGGTGAAAGACCACGTAGAAGAAGCGCTTGAGGAACTAAAAGCTCACGCTTAATATCATCACAGGATAGGACCGGCACACATGCCGGTCTTTTTTGTGAAGAAGAATAGGTAAAAAAGAGGATTGTAATTGACAAAGATTCGGCTCTGGGGGTACACTATTTATAAAGATTATAATATAAGAATATTTTTGAAGAGAGGTGCATGATGAAATGGCTGCTCACGAACTAAAAGACGCTTTAGATGCTTTAAAAGAAACCGGTGTTCGAATTACTCCGCAGCGCCATGCCATCTTGGAGTTTCTCGTAAATTCTATGACTCACCCAACCGCGGACGATATATATAAAGCACTTGAAGGTAAATTTCCAAATATGAGTGTCGCAACGGTTTACAACAATTTACGAGTCTTCCGGGAATCTGGATTAGTAAAGGAATTAACGTACGGTGATTCCTCAAGCCGATTTGATTTTGCGACATCTGACCATTACCATGCGATTTGTGAAAACTGCGGAAAAATAGTGGACTTTCATTATCCTGGCCTTGATGAAGTTGAACAGCTTGCATCCCATGTGACGGGCTTTAAAGTCAGTCATCATCGCTTGGAGATCTATGGGACTTGTCAAGAATGTGCGAAAAAAGAAAATCATTAATGAAAAAGCTGACCGGTTAAATGGTCAGCTTTTTTTATGACTTTTTTCGATTGTAGGATTCATCAAACTCTTTGCCTTCTAATGCTGGATCGAGTGTAAGCGGCTCTCTGCAATGCATACACATGTCCACCCGTCCAAGCACTTTTGTTTCCTTCTCACAGCCTGGACATACGACACGGACTGCCTTCGTAGAAAGCATACCGATCCAAAAGTAAACCACTGTACTCAATCCGATCGATAAGACGCCGAGCAGCATAAAGAAAGTCGACAGCCAAATCGATTCCTTGAAGAACACACCGATATACATGATCAGAAAGCCAACAAAAACCAAACTAAGTGCAAATGTTCTGATTTTATTAATCTTACTGGAGTATTTCGCCATCCCTAGTCCCCCTTGTCTCCAATATAGCACATTTTACCTTTCCGTTTGAATTAGATATAGAGTTTTGTGAATAAATTGCTTATAATGGTTCAATGATCTTTTTTCTTGAATTGAAGGAATTTTGATTCTATGAGGAGAAATACATAGCATTAGAGAAGAACTTTACACCCGAGTATTGGAGGAATCACTATGGAAAATCTTCTCCGTCCTATTTATCAAGAGAGAGCAAGTCATCCAGACACATTGGCTGTGATTATAGTAGAAAGAAGACACAAGGTATCTTCTGAGACGGATAACTTTGATGCAGCACTTCTAGTCATTGTAAAAGAAGCGGAAGAGCCGTTATTTATCAAGCACTATGAATCGGATCACCAAACAGCTTCTTTAAATGTTGTCACAGATGAGCAGTTGAAGGAATGGATTACCCTTGGCACGAACCGCCGAATCATTGATTGGATTTTGAATGGGAAAGTCCTATTTGACCGAAATGAATATATTTTTAACTTAATTGATGACCTGAGTACATTCCCATTTTCAAACCGCAAACTTAAAATCGGTTTAGAATACGGCAAGCTAATTCGCAGATATATAGAAGGAAAAGCATTTTTTGAGTCAAATCAATTCCTTGATGCATATAATTCAATTGTGCATGCGCTGCATCATTTGGCACGTATTGAAGTAATCGATAAAGGCTTCCATCCAGAAGTGACAGTTTGGAATCAGGTGCGACATATGGAACCGGAAGTTTATAAACTTTATTCAGAACTCATTGAAAGCCACGAAAGCCTTCATAAGCGTTTGGAACTTTTATTTTTAGCAAATGACTTTTTGATCCATTCAAAAGCAGAAATTGGTGCCGCTCATTTGCGTCATGTCATGGAACAGCAAGATATATGGCTTTTTGGCGAGCTGCTCGCGCATCCTGACCTCAAGTATTTCACGCCTGACCTTAGCGTCATGATTGATTTCTTTGTGGAAAAAGGAATTGTCCAAGTGGAGCCGATTGAGACAAAGGGACAAAAAATCTATCATCGAGGATATTTTGTGAAAAAAGATATTGACGCCTGAATATTATGATGGTATATTATTATACGTCGCTAATGAGCAACCAAGTTGCTTTGAAAGAAAAGCTGACAAAAAGAAATTCTAAAAAACACTTGACGCACACAGCGTCGAAATGTTATATTGAGAAAGTCGCCTCTGAGAGACGGCGGAGATGATCTTTGAAAACTAAACAAGACAAAACGTACCTGTTAATTCGAGTTTTTATAAAAAAATCCTATGAAATATCATAGGT